>JAEZEB010000110.1 GCA_023438115.1 Pseudomonadota bacterium
GAGCACGCCGGCGGCGCCGCCGCCCGCGCCCACCAGCAGCAGGTCGCGCCCGTCCAGCGCCACGCCCGCGTTCTGCCGCAGGTCCGCCACCAGGCCGATGCCGTCGGTGTTCTCGCCGTGGACGCCGTCGGCGTCGAAGCGCAAGGTGTTGCACGCGCCGGCCAGGGCCACGCGCGCGCTGGGAAAGTCCGCCAGCCGCGCGGCCTCGAACTTGAAGGGAACGGTGACGTTGCAGCCGCATCCGCCTTCGGCGCGGAACGCGCGTACACCGTCGACGAAGCCGTCCATGGGAACCAGCCGCTTGCCGTATTCGAGCGCCTGGCCGGTCAGCGCGGCGAAGCGGGCGTGGATCCACGGCGAGCGGCTGTGTTCCACGGGGTTGCCCATGACGCAGTAGCGGTCCATGGCGGCTGTCCTAGTGGCTGGTGAGCCGGGTCTCGAGCGTGTCGTCGCGCGTGAACTTGAAGCGCGAGACCACCACGATCTGGTCGGCCTTGCTGCGCATCGCCGCGTTGAAGCGCCCGAAGGGGCCCGCCGCCCGCGCGATGCTGGCCGCGCGCCGGTCCAGCACGCTGTTGCCGGAGGTCTCCACGATCTCGGTGCCCAGCACGCTGCCGTCGTGGTTGACGGTGACGATCATGGTCAGCTCGCCGTACAGCTTGCGGCCCGCGAGCTCCGGGAAGTTGTGCGTGCCCCGTTCCTCGATCTTGCGCCGCAGCGAGTCGTAGTACACCGCGTACACCTCCTCGCGCGTGGAGGGGCTGATGTAGCGCTTCTTGGGCCGGGCGTTTTCCTCGTTGATCCGCTTCTCGATCTCCGCCAGCAGCTTGACCAGCTGGCGCCGCTTCTCCTCGCGCGCCGCCGCCTCCGGATTGGTGCGGGCCAGCTTGGGGTCGGCCGGCGGCATCGAGGCCAGCGTCTTCTTCAGCTGGGCGAGCATGAGCATCTGCTGCTCCTGCATCTCCTCGATCCTGCGCTGCTCCTCCTCCACCGCGTCGCCGATGCTGGTGAGCGCCGAGGGCGGCAGGGGCGAGGTGGCGCGGCCCTTCTCGGCCTCGCCGCCGCCCGCCAGCGTGCGCTGGGCGATGGCCTGGGGCTTGTCGACCTTCTCGTTGCTGTGGGCGTTGACCAGCACCACCTCGAGCGGCGTGTCCTGGAAGATGCGGTTGAAGCCCTCCGGGTCCACGATCCGCACCGTCAGCAGGGCCGCGTGTACGGCGAAGGACACGCCCAGTGCGATCTGCAGGGTGCTCAGGGACTTCAGGTTCACGGGCTCGCGGTGGCGTTGTCGGGTGCCACGGGGGAATTCTCCTCGGAAGTGTCCGTGACATCGACGGCGATCGCAATCGGGCCGGCGATGGTTTCTTCCTCGGTGTCGCCTTCATCCGACGCCGCTGCGTCGGAAAGCGTGTCCAGGCGCTGCACCACGGTGCCCGAGACGTCCAGCGTGATCAGGTCGATGGCGCCCAGGCGCACCCGCACGCGCGTGCCGCGCGGCAACTCGCCGGCGCCCAGCACGGGCAGCACCAGCGGCAGCGTGTCGGCGCGGGCCAGGCCTTCCTTGAACACCGTGGCCTCCAGTTCCTGGATGCCCTGCTGCTGCACGTAGCGCAGCGTCCAGTAGCGCTCCATGCCGGCCTGGTGCGCGTTGTAGGCGCCGTAGGCCGCGTCGAAGGCGGAGATGATCGAGAACAGCTCCGCGTCCTTCGGCTTGAAGGGCGCGGCCAGCGCCGCGGTGCGCCCGTGGCGGGCGGCCGCGATGATCTGCCACTGGTTCACCAGGTCGGTGTAGCGGCGCAGGGGCGAGGTGCTCCAGGTGTAGCTCTTGACGCCCAGGCCCGCGTGCGGCTGCGCCTTGGTGCCCATGCGCACCTTCACGCCGGGCGCCAGGCTGGCCTGGCTGCGGTAGATGCCGGGCACGCCGATCTCGGCGAGCCACTGGCCCCAGGTGCTGTTGGCGAGGATCATCGCCTCGGACACGATCAGGTCCAGGGGCGCGCCGCGCTGGCGCACGGTGATCTCCACGGCCTCGTCGCCCTGGGGACCGTCTTCGCCGGCGCCCGGCACGCGGAAGCTGTAGTCGGGACGGCTGAAGGTCTCCGGCTTGCCGCGCACCACCTCGCGCTGCGCCTTGAGCTGCCGCGCCAGCCGGTACAGGAAGCCCAGTTCCGTGCGGAAGCGCGTGGCCGCCTCGCCCACGCCCTCGGAGGGACCTTCGGGGTTCTGCAGCCAGGATTCGGTCAGCTGCGTGTCCAGCTGGTCGTGCCGCAGGTTGGCGACGATGGGCACGCGCTCCAGGCGCGTCTCGGTGGACTTCACCAGCAGCGAGTCCTCGTCGAACTGCACGTACAGCGACACGGCGGGGCAGTCGCGCCCCTCCTGCAGGGTGTAGGCCTGCACCACGTCGTCGGGCAGCATGGTGATCTTGTAGCCCGGCATGTACACGGTGGACAGGCGCTGGCGCGCCACCTGGTCCAGCGGCGTGCCGGTCTGGATCGCCAGGCCGGGCGCGGCGATGTGCACGCCCACGGTGACCGTGCCGCTGCCCAGGCCCTGCACCGACAGCGCGTCGTCGATCTCCGTCGTGCTGGAGTCGTCGACCGAGAAGGCCTGCACCGCGGCGAGCGGCAGGTCGTCCTTCACGTCCGGCGCGGCCAGCGGCGGGAAGCCGGTGCCCTTGGGGAAGTATTCGAGCACGAAGCGCTTCCAGTGGAACTGGTAGGGCGAGGTGATCGCGCCCGAGGCCTGCAGCAGTTCCAGCGGCGCGCGGTGCGTGCTGCGCGAGGCTTCCACCACCGCCTTGTACTCGGGCGCGTTCTTGTCCGGCTTGAACAGGATGCGATAGAGCTGTTCGCGGATTGCCGGCGGGCAGCTGCCGGCAGCGAGTTCGGCGGCCCAGGCGGAGATCTGCGCCTGCACCTGCTTCTTCTTCTCGATGGCGGCCAGCGCCTGCTGCAGGATCTCCGGCGGCGCCTTGCGGAAGCGCCCCTTGCCGGCGCGGCGGAAGTAGTGCGGCGCCTCGAACAGCCGCAGCAGCGCGGCGGCCTGCTGCGCGGTGGTGGCCTGTGCACTGAAGTATTCACGGGCGAGGTCGGCGAAGCCGAATTCCTCCTCGGGCGCGAACTCCCAGGCCAGGTCCAGCTCGATGCCCTCGGCCAGTTCCCGCGCCTCCTGCAGGAGTTCGGCCGGCTGCGGCTTCTCGAACTTCAGCAGGACGTGGGCCGCCTTGACCTTGACCCGCTTGCCGCTTTCGAGCTCCACCTGGGCGGAGGCGTCGGTTTCGGAAAGAACCCGCCCCGCCAGGAACTTGCCGGCGTCTTCGAACAGAACGAACATGCCCGATTGTCCCATGCGGGCCGGACCGCTCCGGCCGGGCAGGGCGGCCGCCGTGCCTCAGGCCAGGCGCAGGAAGGCGAGCACGTCGTCCAGGTGCTCGTCGAAATCCGAGATGCCGTGGTCGGAGCCTTCGAGCAGCTTGACGCGGATGCCCGGGTAGCGCCCCGTCATCTCGCGCCAGTCCAGGACCTCGTCGCCCTTGGCGATGACGGCGAAATAGTTCTCCGGCCGCCGCACCGGCCCCTTCTGCAGGGCGCGCAGTTCGTCCACGTATTCGGGGGCGAAGTAGAAATGCTGCTGCGGGTCGTGCCAGGCGGTCTGCTCGCCGATGTGGCGCGTGAGGTCCCGCGCCGGGTCGACGGCGGGATTGAGCAGCACCGCGCGGCAGCCGGCCTCCTCCGCCACCCAGGTCGCGTAGAAGCCCCCCAGCGACGAGCCCACCACGGCCATCCGCCCGCGCGGCCAGGCGGCGACGCCCTCGGCGAGGAGGGCCGCCGCGGCCCGCGGCGAGGGCGGCAACTGGGGGCACCACCACGTGACCTCCGGGTGGCGGCTGCGCACCGCGGCCTCCATCCGCTGCGCCTTGAACGAGCGCGGGGAGGAGCGGAAACCGTGCAGGTACAACAGGTGCGTGGTGTGCATCGCCCGGATGGTAGAGGCCGGCTGTGACATCTTGGCTAAGCATCCTTCTTAAGCCACACTCCGGACAGGAGAAGGTCTTGCTTCAAGAATCAGAACGAGGAGGGACGCTCCCGGAGGCCGGCGGTTCGCCGGAACTGGTCCGGCGCAGCGTGGACCTCATCCTGGCCCAGGCGCGCCAGGGTGCGATCACCGCGATCCTGATGGGTGCGCTGTTCGGGTTCGTCTACGTCCCGGCCGCCGGGTGGGGCCTCTATCTCGCCTGGTACCTGCCTTTCGCGGCCCTGATGGTGGCGCGCCAGCCCTATGTCCGGCGGCTGGTGGCGCGCCGCGGCGCCACGCCGGAGGTCCTGCACCGCATCGCCGGCATCGCCGCCTTCACCGGCTGGCTCGCGGCGGCCTCGGTGCCGATCTTCGCGCGCTTCCTCACCATCGCCGACATCGGCGTGCTCACCATCATCACGGTGGGCTGGACCTCGGTGGCGGTCGCCGTGCTGGCGGTGCAGCCGCGCGTCTATGCGGCCTACCTCATTGCCTGCTTCGCGACCTTGTACCTCGCCTGGGTGCGCCACGCGGGGGCGGCGGAACTGCTGATGATCGGCGCGGGCATGTTGCTGGGCGGCCGCATGATGGTGAAGCTGGGCCAGGCGATCTGGGGCCAACTGCGCGACACCGTGGCGGCCGCCGAACAGAACGCATCGCTGGTTGCGCAACTGCGCCGGGCCTTGCGGGCGCAGCAGGAGGCGCACAGCGCCCGCTCCCGCTTCCTGGGCGCCGCCAGCCACGACCTGCGGCAGCCGGTGCAGGCGCTGCTGTTCCTCTCCGACATCTTCCGCAAGTCCACCGACCCGGCGCGCCGCGACGCGATGGCGCAGCAGATCGTGCGCACCAGCGAGTCGATCGACGGGATGTTCCGGCACCTCGTGGACTTCGCGCAGATCGACGCCGGCACGATGAAGGCGGTGGTGCAGCCGGTGCAGCTCGATCGCCTGGTCGCCGCCGCGGTGTCCGGCTTCGCCGAGAAGTGCACCGCGCGCGGCCTGCGCTTCCGCGTGGAGCAGGAGCCGGGCTGCACCGTCGCGGCGGATCCCGTGCTGCTGGAGCGGCTGCTGCGCAACTTCCTGGACAACGCCTGGAAGTACTCGCTGCAGGGGGAGATCGTGCTGCGGGTGGAGCGCCACCGCGGCCACGCCGTGGTGAGCGTCACCGACCAGGGCGTGGGCATGGAGCGGGAAGACCTGGAGCAGGCGGCCAATGCCTTCTTCCGCGGCCGCTCGGCGGCCGTCGCGGAGGCCGAGGGCATCGGCCTGGGCCTGGCCGTGTGCAAGCACATCGCCGAACTGATGCAGTCCGAGCTGCACCTGATCTCCCGGCCGCGCGGCGGCACCCGCGTCAGCGTGCGCCTGCGGCTGGTGGAAGCGATCGAACCCGCGGCCGACACGCAGGCGTGCGACGCCGGCGAGGCGCCGTTGCGGGGCTGGCTGGTGGCCGTGCTGGAAAGCGACCGGCTGGCGCGCGAGGCGCTGTGCACCTGGCTGCAGGAGGCGGGGGCCCGCGTGGTCGATGCCGGTTCGCTGGAGCGCCTGCGCGAGCAGCTGCGCGAGCGCCAGGAAGTCCCGAACGTCGTGCTGGCCGATTCCCGGCTGGGGGAGGGCAGCGGTGCGGAGGCGATCGAGGCGCTGCGGGCGGACTATGGCGAACTGCCGGCGCTGTTGCTCTCCGGGGAGGCGGACCTCCCGGAGCGCGAGCTGCCGTGTCCGGCGCTGCTGAAGCCGGTCACGCCGCCGCAGCTGCTGGACGGGCGGCGCGCGGCGGCGGCTCAGTGCACCGAGGGCGGCGCGTCTTCCAGTTCGTGGATGCTGACGCCGGCGCGGGCGAGCACGTAGACCGCCTCGGTGCGGTTGGAGACTTCCAGCGCCTCCAGGATGTGCGCCACGTGCGACTTGACCGTGGTGTCGGAAAGCCCCAGGTCGCGCGCGATCACCTTGTTGGGCTTGCCCTGCACGATGCCCAGCAGCACCTGCCGCTGGCGCTCGGTGAGCCGGGCGCCCAGGCGCGACCAGGCGTCTTCGGCCGGCCGCGGATTGGTGGCCGCCACGCTGAGGCTGGCGGGCGGCAGGTAGACGCCGCCGGACAGCACGCGGGTGAGCGCGGCATGGAACTGTTCGCTGGGCGCCGACTTGGGGACGAAGCCGCAGGCGCCGAGGTCGATGCACTCGCGCACGACCGCGGGATCTTCCTGGCCGGAGAGCACCAGCACGGGCACGTCCGGGCGGCGCGTGCGCACGGTGCGCACGGAGTCGACGCCGCGGTAGCCGGGCATCTGCAGGTCGAGGATGAGGAGATCGACGCGCAGGTCCCCGTCCAGCCGCTGGAACGCGGCCTCCAGCGAAGCGCATTCGACGACCTGGACCTCCATGCCGCTGTCCTGCAGCGTATAGGCCACGCCGCTGCGGTACAGGGGGTGGTCGTCGACGACAAGGATGTTCATTCCTACCTCAGCTGCGCGGAATCGTAGCAGTCGCACCGCCGCGCGCCACGGCCATTGGGAGGAAGCCGTGGATAATTTGCCATGGCCGCCGTCCTCGAAAAGCCCTCGTTGCTGCAGCGCGTCGCGCCCCTCGTGCAGGGGTTCGACGGCCCGCTCGCCTTCGCCGTGTTCCTGCTCGCCTGCGCGGGCCTGGTCACCATGTACAGCTCCGGCTACGACCACGGCACCCGCTTCATGGACCATGGCCGCAACATGCTGCTGGCCGCCACCATCATGTTCGTGGTCGCGCAGGTGCCGCCGCAAAGGCTGATGAGCTTCGCCGTGCCCTTGTACCTGCTGGGGGTCGCGCTGCTCGTCGCGGTCGCGCTGTTCGGCATCACCAAGAAAGGCGCCCAGCGCTGGGTGAACGTCGGCGTGGTGATCCAGCCCAGCGAGATCCTCAAGATCGCCGCGCCGCTGATGCTGGCCTGGTGGTTCCAGAAGCGCGAGGGCCAGCTGCGCCCCCTGGACTTCATCGTCGCCGGCGTGCTGCTGGCCATCCCGGTCGGGCTGATCATGAAGCAGCCCGACCTGGGCACCTCCCTGCTGGTGATGGCCGCGGGGCTGTCGGTGATCTTCTTCGCCGGCCTGTCCTGGAAGCTCATCATCCCGCCCTTCGTGGTGGCGGTGGTCGGCATCGTGCTGCTGGTGGGTTTCGAGCCCATGCTGTGCGCCGAGGGCAATCGCTGGCCCGTGCTGCACGCCTACCAGCAGCAGCGCATCTGCACCCTGCTGGATCCGACCAAGGACCCGCTGGGCAAGGGCTTCCACATCATCCAGGGGATGATCGCCATCGGCTCGGGCGGGCTGTTCGGCAAGGGCTTCATGCAGGGCACGCAGACGCACCTGGAGTTCATCCCCGAGCGCACCACCGACTTCATCTTCGCCGCCTACTCCGAGGAGTTCGGTCTGCTGGGCAACCTGTTCCTGCTGGCCAGCTTCCTGTTCCTGGTGCTGCGCGGCCTGGCGATCGCCCTGGAGGCGCCGACGCTGTTCTCGCGCCTGCTGGCGGGCGCGGTGACCATGATCTTCTTCACCTACGCCTTCGTGAACATGGGCATGGTCAGCGGCATCCTGCCCGTGGTGGGGGTGCCGCTGCCTTTCATCAGCTATGGGGGAACCGCGATGGTGACGCTGGGCCTGGCGCTGGGTATCCTCATGTCCATCTCCAAGTCCAAGCGCCTCGTGCAGACTTAAGCCCTTTCTCTGCCATCCGGAAGATGGCGGGGGCGGTGCGAGCCCGGCAAGATCGGGGCCGTCGTTTTTGGGTGGATAGGTCGCCGCTATCCCTTGCAGTTCGGGCGAACAGGAGGCCGTGATGCGTGTTCTGGTGTGCGATGACCATTCCCTTTTCCGCGAAGGGCTGCGCCTCCTCCTCGAAAAACTCGACGCCAGCATGGAGGTCACCCTCACCGGGTCGGCCGAGGAGGCGCTGGCGGCCACCCGCGACGGCATGTTCGACCTGATCCTGCTGGACTGGCACATGGACGGCCTGGCCGGCGCCCGTGCGCTGGAGGCGCTGCGCGAATCCGCTCCCCTCACCCGCGTGGTGGTGCTGTCCGGCGACCGGGGCGCCGACCTGGTGCGCACGGCGGTGGACCTGGGCGCCGCCGGCTTCATCCCCAAGGACTCCCCGCCCGCGCAGCTGATGCAGGCCGTGCGGACCATCGCCGACGGCGGCGTCTACCTGCCTTCCGCGGGCACGATCTCGGCGATCCGCACGCGTGACGTGCGCGATGCCTTCCCCACGCTCACCGAGCGCCAGGCCGACGTGCTGCGCGCCGCGCTGCGCGGCAACTCCAACAAGCTGATCGCCCGCCAGCTGGGCATCAGCGACGGCACCGTCAAGACGCACCTGCGCGCCATCTACCAGGAGCTGGGCACCCGCAACCGCACCGAGGCCGTGTACATGGCCGCGGAGCAGGGCGTGCGGATTTCCTGACGCCGCGCCGCGCTGGCCCCTAGGCTTCGCGGCTGCTCGCCACTTCCACCTCCGTCTCCCAGCCGCCGAGCGCCGGCCGCGCGCGCAGCAGCGCGTAGCCCTGGAAGGTCTCGTCGGGAATGGTCGCGTCCACCCGGCAGCGGTAGCGGCGCTCCTGCTCGCCGTGCCTCCAGGTGAAATCGAAGGCATCGTGCAGCAGCAGGCCGTGGCGCGACTCGTTGGCGAAGGGATAGGGCGCGTACAGCGGCGGCGCGTGGTGCGACTCGAACACGCAGGACTTGCCGCTGTCCGGATGCGTCACCGTCACGCGCGCGTTGCAGGCCACGTGCGCGTCGCCGGAGAGGAAGACCACGTTGCGCATCTCGTTCTCGCACAGGTGCACCAGCAGCGAGTACAGCGAGGCCGGGTAGCCCTGCCAGCCGTCCTGGTGCAGCGGCTCGTCGACGTAGAGGCGCGTGCGGGGCAGCAGCATGGCGGCGGTGGTCACCACCTTCAGCTCGTCGCGCGGCGCGTCCAGCAACCATTGCATCAGTTCCACCGTCTGCCGCTCGCCGAGAAGCAGCGCGCGGTGCACGCTGTCCTCGTCGCGGGGCTCGCGGGCCGTGCGCGAGTCGGCGATGAAGAGCCGCCAGCGCGCGCCGTCCGCCAGCACGCCGGACTCGGTGCGCCACAGCGGCGCGCCGGAGCGCGCGTTCTGCGCCGCCTTCGCCTCCGGCAGCCCGCGCTGCTGCGCCCAGTAGGCGCGCAGGCCGCGGTCGAAGGCCCGGTCCGCGGGCCGCTGCGGATCCGGTTCCCAGTTGTCGCGGAATTCGTGGTCGTCGGGCGTGGTGCGCAGGACGCGCTGGAAGTGCTGCGGCAGCTGGCCATGGGGGCCGCCGCGCGACCCGAGCTCCTCGTAGGGGCGGCGGTAGCGGTCGTCCAGCCGCGTGGGTTCGAGCAGCCCGTAGGTGGCGTCGGTGTAGACCTGGTCGCCGAGGAGCAGCAGCCGCGTGGGCGGCGCTTCGTCGAAGGCGGCGGCGAGCGCGCGGCACGAGGCCGTCGCCTGGTTGCGGTCCATCAGTCCGGCCGGGTACTGGCAGCTGGCGAACACGATGCGCAGCTCCTCTTCCGGCGCCGGTTCCGCCCATGCGCCTTGCGGCTCCTTCACGCTGCCCGCGGGCAGCAGCTGGCGCGCGAGTTCCGGGGCGAAGTAGTGCTGCAGCACGTCGACCGCCGCCTGCAGTTCGGCCACGCAGGCGCGGTCCTGTTCCGCCGGCCGCGCGGGCGCTTCTTCGTCGACAGCGGCGTGGCGCACCGGCCGGAAGGCCATGCCGAAGGTGGAGCCCGGACGGTCCTGCGGATAGTCGTAGCGCAGCAGGCAGGCGTAGTGCGTCACGCCTTCCGCTTCGGGCGGCGGGGAGAGCGGCCGCGGGTCGGGGCCCACGCGTTCCAGGTGCAGTGCGCCGTCCGCCGGCGCGGCGATGCGCCAGTGCGTGCCGTGCTTCTTCAGCGGCGCGAGCAGCGCCCAGGCGTGGTCA
This sequence comes from Pseudomonadota bacterium, assembly GCA_023438115.1. Taxonomy (GTDB): domain Bacteria; phylum Pseudomonadota; class Gammaproteobacteria; order Burkholderiales; family Burkholderiaceae_C; genus Ramlibacter. Next base: position 9,965 of record JAEZEB010000110.1, read on the forward strand.
CCGAGGCCGCGGTCCACGCGGACCGACCAGGTGCCCTCGTCATGGATCAGCCGGGTGGATGGGAGCTGCCAGAGATTCCCCCTGGCTTTCTCCTCGCTGGGGTTCCCTCTGTTCATGTTGCCTCCCGAGGAATTCGCAGATCGGTTGGAAGACGCGCACGTCGGCGCCGCGGCCGATCAGGCAGTCCTGGTGGCCATAGCCGCGCACGGCCAGGGGCTCGACCTCGATGCCCGCGCGTGCCATGTGGCGGCGGAACATGCCGAGCGTGGCGATGTCGGCCAGGCCGTTTTCCTCGCCGTGCACGTACATCGTGCCGCCGCGCGGCCAGCGCTCGAGCGAGGCGCCCTGCGTGTCGATGGCGCCGCCGGCGGCATCGGTGATGGTGCCGTGCCGCACGAAGTGGATCGCCTGCGCCACGGTGTCCAGGTTCAGCGGGCCGAAGAGTTCGTGGATGGCTGCCAGCGTCCTGTCCTCGATGTTCTTCAGGCTGAAATCGCGCGCGTAGAGCGCGTCCATGCGATGGCGGAAACCGGCCCAGGGCGCGCGCGACCACGGCCACAGCGGGTTCTCGCGCCGGAACTCGTCGTCCGGGTAGGGCATGGTGGAGAGCACGCGGTCGATGACGCCGGCGCCCAGCCCCGGTTGCGTGGGCACGGTGAACTGGAAGTCGGGCGGCATCAGCCGCCGGAACATGTTCATGAAGTAGGCGCGCAGCACGTTGCCGTCCGTATAGGCCAGCACCGGCGCCTTCTGCGACAGCACGATCTTGCCGAGGCTGCCGGGCAGCGCCTGCAACTCGCGCCGGTAGCGCCGCGGCCGCGCGCCGCCGTCGCCGACGTCCGCGCCGTCGAACTGCGCCAGGTTGGCGGGGTCGGCCAGCAGCGCGGTGCTGAGCATCACCGCGCCTATGCAGTGCGCGATGACGTGCACCGGCATGCCGGGGCGCGTGGCGCGGATGTGCGCGATCGCCACGGGCAGGTCGGCGAAGGCGCAGTCCTCGAAATGCCAGGGGATGCGCGCCGAGGGCAGGCCGGCGCTGGTGCGCAGATCGAGCACCCACACGTCGTAGCCCCGCTGGTGCAGGTAGGCCGCCATCGGCATCGGGATGGCTTCGTGCGTGAAGGTCGTCCCGCTCGCGCTGTAGCCATGGATCAGCGCCACCGGCGGACCGGCCTCGTTGGCATAGCGCGTGAGCCGCAGCAGCACGGGGATGCCGCCGCGCGGCGGATCGAGCTCGATCTCGCGCACCTGCGGCTCGGGCAGCAGCACGCGGCGGCCGCGCTTCAGGCCCGTGGTCGCAGGCAGCAACTGGCGCCGGTGCGGCTGCGGCGCGGGATCGGGCGCGCGGAAGGACCACAGGTGGATGCTCAGGAGCATGCGCAGCCAGGAAAAGCCCCAGGCCGAGAGCTCCGCCAGCGCCGTGACCTGGTTCTCCTGCCGCGCGATGCGCAGCAGCGGATAGTTCTCGCGCGCCAGGAAGCGGCCGTCCAGCACCAGCGTTCCGCGGCGCAGACCGCGCGGACCCCCCGTGAGCCGCACCTCGGTGAGCTGCCGCCAGGGATTGCTCCACAGCCCGTAGGTCAGGCGCTTCATGCCCTCCAGCACCTCGCCGCCCCGCACGGGCGAGGCGCGCGCGTTATCGGGCTTCTTGAGGATCTCGCCGACCTCGACGCGATAGTGGAAGCGGCGGACCTCGGAGGCGCGCTTCGCCGAGTTGAGGATCTGCCGGATGCCCAGCCCTTGCGAGCCGGGATCGCGCTTCTTTTCCTGCGCGCGGTCGACCATCTCGCGCATGCCGCGGTTGATGCCGTAGGCAAGCAGGGCGCGCAGGGTCGCGGACCAGCCGCGCCAGCCGGCATGCAGTTCCTGTTCCAGCATCGCGAGTTCGCCTTCGATGCGCGCGACCACGACAGCCATCGCGTCGCGCTGCGGCTCGGACGCGGTACGCAGCGCCTGGGCGCTGCCGCGCGGATACACGCGCAGCAGCGAGCGCGTCCCATCGACGGCAAGCGCGGGCCGGTCGCCCTGCATCATCGTCGACACCTTCTGGGGCCGGCAGGCGAGCGTGAGTTCGAGCAGCCAGGAGCCGCTCTCGCCGATCAGGCGCTCGGACAGTTCCACCTCGGTGTCGCGCGGCTCGGGCGGCGTGCATTCCTCGGGCTTGCGGTAGGTGGGACGGCGCCGCGGCTGGCGCGGCGTGGGCGCCTGCGCGGGAGCCACGAGCCCCCATTCGGCGGCCAGCACGCCGGCGGCGCGCTTGGCCACCGCGGCGATGGTGAGCGCGGGATTGGCGCCCAGCGAGCCGGGCAGGATGGAACCATCGAGCACCACGAGGCCGGCGTGGAAGGCGGGTTCCGTGTCTTCGAAGGCGGCTTGCGGATCGAAGACGCGTCCGCAGTGGTCGACCACGCCCTGGAGATGCGATTCGCCCATGGGGCAGCCGCCGAGCGGGTGCACCGTGAGCAGCGGCCCGCGCTCGCCCTTGACCAGGAATTCCATTTCCTGCGGCAGCAGGCGCCACAGCGGGTTGGGCAGCATGGGCTGGCCGGGGTGCGCCGCCTCCACCACGCGCTGCGCGGCGGCGAAGGCGTTGGCCATGAGCGGCGACTTGCGCACGGCGGGCCAGGCCACGCCCAGGTGTCCCTCGACGTACATGCCTTCGTCATCGCGGCGCGTGCTGGAGATCTCGAGGCGGCCGGCGCCTTCGTCGTGGCCGATGAGGCCGACCACCAGCGTGCGTTCCATCGCGTCGGCATCGACGCCGAAGGAGTCGACGGCGCCGGGGCCCGTGCCGTTGAGCGTCGGCGGACGGGACAGGTCGTTGAGCAGGCGCGCGGTGGTGACCGTCTCCTCGAACAGGCGCTTGAGCGCCGCGGGGATGGAGAACTCCTGCAGCAGCAGGCCGTCCATCTGCACCACCGAGGTGATGGTGGGGCCGACCTGGCGCTGGTCCAGCGGGACCCATTCGTCGGCGACGCTGTGCGCGCGTTCCGGATGGCCGTGCAGGGCCACGAGGTTGTCGCCGTTGCACGAGAACTGCTCGCCGAGCTTGCGCGAGAGCTGCAGCTGCGGCGAGCGCGAACGCATCAGGATCTCGGTGCTGCCCAGCGTGCCGGCGGCGAGGATCACGTGTCGCGCGATGATTTCCACCGGCTGGTGGCGGCAGCGCAGGTTCTTGTCGGTGTAGACCGTGCGCACGGCCCAGCGATCGGGCCCCGCGCGCTTCACCTTGATGACGCTGCCGCCGGTGTAGATCTCCACGCCCTTGCGCCAGGCCTCGCGCAGCAGCGTGGTGTCGAGCGACTTCTTCGCGCCGACGTTGCAGCCGGTCATGCAGTCGCCACACAAGGTGCAGGCCGGCACGTCGGGGTCGGCGGGATCGGTCTCGTCCTGCACCGTGAGCGCGGCGGGGCGGAAGGTCAGCGGCCGCACGGTGGCGCTCGCCTTCTCGTGCAGGACCTTCATGGCCTGTGTCTTGGCGAGCGGCGCCGCCAGCGGCTTCGCCTGCAGTTGCGTCTTCACCTGTTCGAGGAAGTCGTCGCTGAGGTCCTTCACCAGCGCCTGCGGCAGGCGGGGGCTGGCGGCGAAGCGCGGCTTTTCCATGACGCCGGCGTTGATCAGCGAGCCCCCGCCCAGCCCGTTGCCGGTGAGCGTGCAGACGTCGGGACCGGCGCGCACGTCCAGCAGCGCGTCGAGCGGGCCGAGCGTGGCGCCGCTGCCCCGTGCATGCACACGTACGTGGGGCGGCAGTTCCTGCAGGCTGGAGGCGAACATGCCCGGCGCGTATTCGTTGCCGCGTTCGAGCACGCAGATGCGCGCCGCGCGGCGCCCGCCGGCCTCCTCCACTTCGCGCCCCGCCAGTTCCGCGGCGGCCATGGCGCCGCCATAGCCGCTGCCCACGATCAGGACGTCGAAGACTGTCCCGCGTTGCCGCCGCAGTTCCGCATAGCCGCGCGAGAGCCAGCGCAAGCCCGGCGAGGGCGCATCAGGACCGGGCGGGTTCATGGCGGTAGCCGCTCTTGCCGAGGATGCGCGCCAGCTCGGCTTGCAGAGTGGGCAGGGCCACCGGCTTGTGCAGCAGCGTGATCCCCGCGCGGTTTGCTTCCTGCAGGCGATCCGGGGCGGTGTCGCCGCTGATCAGGAGCGCGGGCACCGGCCCGAGCGCCGCGGCGATGCCGTGGACGGCCGCGATGCCCGTCTCGCCGTTGCGCAGCCGCATGTCGGCCAGCACGACATCGGGACGCGTGGCGCGCGCGGCGTCCACCGCCTCCGCGACCGAGCAGGCCTCGATGCAGCGGCAACCGAGCTCCTCCAGCAGCACGCGCATGCCCAGGCGCACCGAACGCTCGTCGTCGATCACCAGCACCGTCAGGCCGCGCAGGCTTTGCTGGTCGATGGGCGCGGCCACGGGCGGCGCCACCAGGCCGTGGCTTTCCAGCGGCAGCTTGAGCACCACCGTCGTGCCCGGTGCCTGGCCGGAGCGCAGCTGCAGGGTGATCCCGAGCAGCGAGCAGAGGCGCCGCACGATGGACAGGCCCAGGCCCAGGCCCTTGGTGCGGTCGCGCTCGGGGTTGTCGACCTGGTAGAACTCCTCGAACACCATGGCCTGCTCCTGCGGCGGGATGCCGCGGCCGGTGTCCTCCACCGAGATGCAGGCCATGCCGTCCTCCACCCGCAGCCGCAGAGCGATGTGGCCCTGCTGCGTGAACTTGATGGCGTTTTCCGTCAGGTTGCGCAGCACGCGCAGCACCAGGGCGGGGTCGGTCCAGCAGCGCACGCCCGGCTGGACGTCCAGCACCGGGCGCAGCCCCTTCTCCTCGATGGCCGCCTTCATCTCGGCGTGGTGCATGCGCAGCATCTCGCCAAGGTCGACCATCTTGCGGTCCGGCTCGATCACGCCGGCGTCGAGCTTGGAGATGTCCAGCAGCTGGTCCAACTGCTCCGACAGCGCCACCGTCACCTGGCTGAGGAGGTCGACGACTTCGCGGTCGCGCCCCTCGATCGGCCGCAGCGACAGCGCGGCGACGAGCAGGCCGATGGTGTGCAGGGGCTGCCGCAGGTCGTGGCTGGCGGCGGCCAGGAAGCGCGTCTTGGCCTGGTTGGCCTGCGTCGCCTGGGCCAGCGCCTCGCGCAACTGCATGGCGAGTTCGCGGTCCTGGAAGCGCATCTGCACCGATTCGCTGAAGTTGCGCCAGGCGTTGTTGGCCAGCCCCAGGAGCAGCCACAGGTAGAGCCCGACCAGCAGGGCCAGCGACAGCTCGATCCAGCCGGGCGCCGGTCCGCCGGGGTTGATCAACCACCACACGGGCAGCGAGCCCGCGGCGGGGATCATGTAGGCCAGGTAGACGCTGCGGTGGCCGGCGGTGGTGCCGACCGCGCCGGTGCACAGGCCCAGGAGCAGCAGGGAGAAGAAGGAGCGCTCGGTTTCCGAGAGCATGGGGAAGGCGGCCAGCGCCAGCCCGTGCGCCATCCCGTTGACGAAGCTGAGGATCACCGCCGTGCGCAGGCGTTGCGTGGTGGACACGTGCGTCTGCAGGGGCAGCAGGCCCAGCACGTGCCGGCGTAGCATCAGGATGCCGAGGGCGCCCAGCAGCCAGATGCCCGCCAGCCAGGGCGGGAAGTGGCGCCCCGCCATGAGGGCCACCACGACGAGCAGCGCGCCCACCGCCACCGGCACGCGCCGGCTCTGTTCGGCAAGCAGCTCCAGCAGCCTTTGCTGGACCTCCTCCCGGGGCGCCTTCACGCCTGCCTGCATCACTTCCCTCCTGGACTTCCGTTCCCGCTTACGCGATGGATCATGGATGGTGCGCGCGCGCCCGTCCTCTCCTCATTGGGGGAGACCCGGCCTGGCATGTCCGCCCTCCATAATCGCGGCCGAGGAGCCCGCCCGTGAGCACCACCGTCCTGGTCGTCGAGGACGACGACGCCATCCGCAACAATGTCTCGCGCCTGCTGCAGCTCGAGGGCTACGGCGTCCACGTCGCGACCACCGGCTCCGAAGGCCTGCGGCGCGCGCAGGCGCTGCATCCCGGGCTGGTGATCACCGACATCAACATGCCCGGCATGGACGGCTTCGCGCTGGTGGAGGCGCTGCGCACCGATGCGGCGCTGGCCACGACGCCCGTGATGATGCTGACCGCGCTCGACGACCGCGCGAGCATGCGGCGCGGCATGACCGCGGGCGCCGACGATTATCTCGCCAAGCCGTTCACGCGCCAGGAGCTGCTGGACGCGATCGATGGCCTGCTCAGGAAGCGCGGGCGCATCGAGCTGAGCATCCATTCCGCCGTGCAGGCGCGCGAGGAGCACCTGCGCCGCGCCTTCGCCGACAGCCTGGGCGGCATCCCGACGGCCGACCGCCACGCCGTGCAGGCGCCGGCGGGCGCCGTGGCCGACGAGGTGCTGCAGGCGGTGGTGTTGTTCTCCGACATCCGCAACTTCACCTCGCTGGCCGAGAAGCTGGAATCGAACGAGGTGGCGGAGCTGCTGACGCAGTATTTCGAGCGCACCAGCGGGCCGCTGCTGCGGCACGGCGGCCGGCACCTCAAGTTCATCGGCGACGGGCTGATGGCCGTCTTCTGCGACGGACCGGGCGAGCCGCCCCTGGCCGCCGCGCGCCGGGCGATCTCGGCGGCGCTCGCGGTGACGCTGGCCACGCACGAATTCCGCGGCTGGCTGCAGGAGCGCTTCGCCGACCGCGGGCTGCCGCCTTTCGCCATCGGCGTCGGCCTGCATGCCGGCGAGGTGCCGCTGTGCCGCCTGGGCACCGAACCGGCGCGCGAGACCACGCCGATCGGCGACACGGTCAACACGGCGGCGCGCCTGCAGGACGCCAGCAAGGAACTGGGCTGGACCGTGGTGGCCAGCAGTGCCCTCCTGCAGCAGGCGGGCGAGGGCGTGCAGACCGGCGGCATGACGGCGTTGGAACTGCGTGGCCGCCAGGGCTGGGTCGACGTGGCCGAGATCGTCGGCCTGGACGCCAGCGAGGCCGACCGCGCGCATGGCATGGCCTCCGCGGCCGACCGCGCCGAGGAAATCCGGCAGGCCGTGGAAGTCAATTCCGCGATCACCGCGCGGGCGGTGAAGGGCGCGCTGCGCAGCAAGCTGTCCACGTTGCGCGGGCATGCCTTCGATTCGGGCGAGCCGCTGCGGCTGAAGGGCTTTCGCCTCACGCGCAAGCTGGCTTCGGGCGGCATGACCGAGGTGTACCTGGCCGAGCGCGAGGGCGACGGCCTGCCCGTGGTGCTGAAGGTGCTGGAAGTCGCGGGCGAGGGCAGCAGCGCGCGCCTGGCCCGCTTCATCCAGGAATACGCGCTGCTCTCGCGCATCCGCCATCCGCACGTGATCCGCATCTACGACCAGGGCTTCTCCGACGACCACGCCTACATCGCCATGGAGTACTTCGAGCGCGGCGACCTGCGCGCCGAGCTGCGCGCAGGCATGCTGGCCGAACGCGCGGTGGAGGTGGCGGCGCAGGTCGCCCAGGCGCTCGAGGCGGTGCACGCGGGCGGCATCATCCATCGCGACCTCAAGCCCGAGAACGTGATGCTGCGCGCCGACGGCAGCGTGGCGCTGGCGGACTTCGGCGTCGCCAAGCCCCTGCACAAGGACGAGTCGCTGGGCCTGGCGCAGACGCGCCACGGCGAGGTGGTGGGCACGCCTTACTACCTCAGCCCGGAGCAGGCGCGCGGGGATCCGATCACGCCGGCCAGCGACCTGTACAGCCTCGGCGTGATGTTCTTCGAGATGCTCGCGGGCGAGCGGCCCTTCTCGGGCGAGACGCTGGAACTGCTGCTGGCCCGCCACCTGAACGCAACGCCGCCGCGCCTGCCGCCCGACGTCGCCGCACTGCAGCCGGTCCTGGACCGCCTGCTCGCCAAGTCGCCCGCCGAACGCTACGCGAGCGCGCGCGAATTCCTCGACGACCTCGGCCGGCCCGAGCTGCTGCAGACCTTCTCCGGCTGAACCGACGCGCCACGGGGACAAGGGGCGGCCCCTACAATGGGCCATGATCTCCCGCGAACCCACCATCGAGCGCCTGGCCACCGCGCGGGCGCTGCTGCTCGAGCCTTTCGGACTGGACGAAACCCACCTGGCGCGCGCGCTGGCGGAGATCCGCGCGCACCGCGTGGATGAGGCGGACCTGTACTTCCAGTACACGCGCAGCGAAGGCTGGAGCCTGGAAGAGGGGATCGTCAAGACCGGCAGCTTCAGCATCGACCAGGGCGTCGGCGTGCGCGCCGTGAGCGGCGAGAAGACGGCCTTCGCCTATTCCGACGACATTTCCGAGGCCTCGCTGCTCGATGCGGCGCGCACGGTGCGTTCCATCGCCTCGGTGTCGCGCGCGGCCCGGGTCAAGGTGCCGCAGACGCAGGTCGCCGGCAGCCGCTCGCTCTATGGCGGGCTCGATCCCATCGCTTCCCTCGACAGCACGGCCAAGGTCCAGCTGCTGGAGCGGGTGGAACAGATGGCCCGCGCCAAGGACCCGCGCATCGCGCAAGTGATGGCCGGCCTCGCGAGCGAATACGACGTCGTGCTGGTGGCGCGCGCCGACGGCACGCTGGCCGCCGACGTGCGGCCCCTGGTGCGCCTGTCCGTCACGGTGATCGCCGAGCAGAACGGCCGCCGCGAGATGGGCTCGGGCGGCGGCGGCGGCCGCTTCGGCCTCGCGTACTTCGAGGACGCCCGCCTGCAAAGCTACGTGGACGACGCCGTGCGCGCGGCACTGACCAACCTCGAATCGCGTCCGGCGCCCGCCGGCGAGATGACGGTTGTCCTCGGCCCGGGCTGGCCCGGCATCCTGCTGCACGAGGCCGTGGGCCACGGGCTCGAAGGTGATTTCAACCGCAAGGGCTCCAGCGCCTTCTCCGGCCGCATCGGCCAGCGCGTGGCCGCCAAAGGCGTCACCGTGCTGGACGACGGCACCATCGCCGACCGCCGCGGCTCGCTGAACGTCGACGACGAGGGCAACCCGAGCCAGCGCAACGTGCTGATCGAGGACGGCATCCTGCGCGGCTACATCCAGGATTCCATGAACGCGCGCCTGATGGGCGTCGCGCCCACCGGCAACGGCCGCCGCGAGAGCTATGCGCACATTCCCATGCCGCGCATGACCAACACCTACATGCTGGGCGGCGACCGCTCCGCCGAGGAGATCGTCGCCAGCATCGACAAGGGCCTGTACGCCACCAACTTCGGCGGCGGCCAGGTCGACATCACCTCCGGCAAGTTCGTGTTCTCGGCCAGCGAGGCCTACTGGGTGGAGAAGGGCAGGATCCTCTATCCGGTCAAGGGCGCCACCATCGTCGGCAACGGCCCGGACGCGCTCACGCGCGTGACCATGATCGGCAACGACATGAAGCTGGACACCGGCGTGGGCACCTGCGGCAAGGAAGGCCAGAGCGTGCCCGTGGGCGTGGGCCAGCCCACGCTGCGCATCGACGGCCTGACCGTCGGCGGCACGGCCTGACCGTTCGTACCGGCCAAGCGGCCGCCGGGAGGGGGCCGGTGGCCGGTCCCGCCCGTCCCCGGATACTGGTCCTCCCGGCATGAACAGCACCGTCCCCAACACCTCGCGCGCCGCCCTGCACCCGCGCAGCGACCCCGCGAGCCCGCATTCGTTCGGGGCGCTGAGCGACCGCCTGCGCACGGCCATCGCCGACGAGGACGTGCGCCTGCTCACCGAGAGCATGGGCGACGTGGCGCTGCAGGCCGAGGCCGTGGCCGCGGCGCTGCGCCTGGACCGCCGCCGCGACGCGATGGCGCCGCTGCTCATGGACATGCTGACGGTGCTGCGCGACCATCGCTCGCAGGTGGTCAACCTCAATCCCGCCTGGCGCGGGCTCTACGAATACGCGGGCTACCTGCAGGCCCTGAACAACTTCCGCGTCCTGATCGGCCAGTGGCTGCTGCACGCGAGCCCCTGGGACGACGTGCTGGACGTCACCGCCGACGAATTCGCCCAGGTCGCCTGGCGCACCATGGGCGAGGGCATGCTGCTGGTGGACATGTACGAGCAGTGGCTGGGGCGCGAGGCCGACGCCTCGCAGCTCGGCGCGCTCACCGAGCCGCAGCTCGAACGCGCGCGCCAGTGGTGGCAGAAGCTGCGGCGCTGACGCAACGCCGCGCGACCCCGCCGCCGGCCGGGTCATGGTCCTGTGCTACATTCTTTCGCATGCGTCCCGTTCGCGGTTTCTTCTTTGGCTACTTTTGGTTCTCCAGCGCCCCCGGCGGAAGAGAGATCTGAGCGTACCCGCGACAAACGCACCGAATCCTCCAAGAACCGCCGGCGACCCCGGCGGTTTTTTGTTGGCCCTTGCAGAAACACCCGAGAGAGAAAGCACGTCATGAGCCCGAAGCCCACTGCCGCCGCCGGCGACGCCTGGTATGCGCAATCCGTCGACCGAACCAGCCAGACCGACGACCAGCGCATCAAGGACATCACCGTGCTTCCTCCGCCCGAACACCTGATCCGTTTCTTCCCGATCCGCGGCACGCCGGTGGAGCGGCTCATCGCGCAGACGCGCCGCTCCATCCACGAGATCATGGCGGGCAAGGACGACCGCCTGCTGGTGGTGATCGGCCCCTGTTCCATCCACGATCCGGCCGCGGCGCTGGACTACGCGCGCAAGCTCAGGGAGCTGCGGGCGAAGCACGCGGAGAACCTCGAGATCGTGATGCGGGTGTACTTCGAGAAGCCGCGCACCACGGTGGGCTGGAAGGGCCTGATCAACGATCCCTACCTCGACGAGAGCTACCGCATCGACGAGGGCCTGCGCATCGCGCGGCAGCTGCTGATCGACATCAACCGCCTGGGCCTGCCGGCGGGCAGCGAGTTCCTCGACGTGATCTCGCCGCAGTACATCGGCGACCTGATCGCCTGGGGCGCCATCGGCGCGCGCACCACGGAAAGCCAGGTGCACCGCGAGCTGGCTTCGGGCATCTCGGCGCCCATCGGCTTCAAGAACGGCACGGACGGCAACATCAAGATCGCCACCGACGCCATCCAGGCCGCGGCGCGCGGCCACCACTTCCTGTCGGTGCACAAGAACGGGCAGGTGGCGATCGTCCGCACCGCCGGCAACCGCGACTGCCACGTGATCCTGCGCGGCGGCAAGGCGCCCAACTACGACGCCGCGAGCGTGGCTGCCGCCTGCCGCGACCTCGAAGCGGCGAAGCTGCCGCCCGTGCTGATGGTGGACTGCAGCCATGCCAACAGCAGCAAGCAGCACGAGAAGCAGGTGGAAGTCGCGCGCGACATCGGCGCGCAGATCGCCGGCGGATCGCGCAGCGTCTTCGGCGTGATGCTGGAGAGCCACCTGGTCGGCGGCGCGCAGAAGTTCACGCCCGGCAAGGACGATCCCCGCGGGCTCCAGTACGGAACAAGCATTACCGATGCGTGCATCGGGTGGAACGAATCCGTCGAAGTGCTGCAATATTTGGCAGATTCGGTGCAGCAAAGGCGTAAGCGGCAGCCCTAAGTAGGTTTACAGCTTGTAACTCGATGGGTACATTTGTTTCGACACTCGGCAGTGACAGCCCGAGGAGGGAAGCAAATGACGATCGAGGTCCCCGTCCTGCGCCTCGGGTTGGCGGGGCATACGGAGGCACAGCAGAAGATGGCCGCGGAAGCCGCGCAGGCCGCGGCGACGCATCGGGCCACCTGGGCGGTCGGCGGCTTCGCCGACGCCGACGCCTGGTGGCTGGAAGGCAGCCGCACGCTGCTGATGCCCAACGAGCACCTGCGCGTGCAGCCCGCCGTGCCCACGGGCCGCTCGGTGCAGATCGCGCTGGCCGACGTCGACCGGCCGGTCGCCTTCACGCGGCCCGTCACCGCGCCGAACTTCAAGCCGGCCATCACCTTCGATCTGGCCGACAGCGCCGCCGCCGCGCGCGTGCTGCACCAGTTCACCGACTGGCTGCAGACCCTGCTGTCGCAATTCGCGCTGGCCTCGAGCATCACCGAGCACCAGCCGACGCTGGCCGCCGGTTCCTGGGAGGTGCTTCGGGGCAGCGAGCTGCTGGCCGTGGTGGACCTCAAGCTCGGCGCCGGCATCATGCCGGGCGTGTCGTCCCGCGATTTCGAGGGCGGCAGCTGGTGCATCCGCGACCGCGGCGCCGTGGCGATCCCGCACGACTATCCGCGCGTGAGCGTCTCGCAGCTGATGTGGCAGTACGCGCAGCGCACCCAGCGCGACCTGCTGCCGCCGCATTACCGCCAGCAGAAGCTGTACTTCCGCCGTCCGCCGCGCCTGCCGCAGCGGCAGCTGCGCGACGCGCACCTGCTGCTGATGCGCGAACTCGCGACGCAGCCGGGGATGACCTTCGACGAACTGCAGCACGCGACCGGCCTGGCCGCGCAGCCGCTGGCGCGCTTCCTTTCCGCGCTCTATGTGGTGGGCTCGATCACTGCGAACCCCCGGCGCGCGACCGAGATGTCGGCCCGCATGGCCGGCGGCCGCGATTCGGTGGCGCCCGAGGAAAGCCTGTTCAGCGTGTCGGTGCAGGAGGGCGCGCATCCGCCGCTGCGCCGGCCGAACCAGGACCTCACGGCGCCCCTACCACTCATGCCCGACATGAACTGAGCCCGGAGAAATCCGCGCAGCGGATTTCTCAGTGATTGGCCCCCAGGCTCTCGAGCAGCCTGGCGTGGATGCCGCCGAAGCCGCCGTTGCTCATGCACAGGACGTGGTCGCCGGGACGCGCCGCGGCCTTCACCTGGTCCAGCAGTTCGTCGATGGTCGCCGCGACCTTCGCCTTCTCGCCCATGGGCCTCAGCGCTTCCGACGGATCCCAGCCCAGGCCGCCCGAGTGGCAGAACGAGAGATCGCACTGCTCCAGGCTCCAGGGCAGCTGCGATTTCATCGTGCCCAGCTTCATCGTGTTGCTGCGCGGCTCGAACACGGCCAGGATGCGCTGCGCGCCGACCTGGCGGCGCAGGCCGTCGATGGTGGTGCGGATCGCGGTGGGGTGGTGCGCGAAGTCGTCGTAGACGGTGATGCCGTTGGCGATGCCGCGCACTTCCATGCGGCGCTTGACGTTGCGGAACTCGCGCAGCGCGGCGGCCGCTACGGCGGGCGTCACGCCCACGTGTTGCGCGGCGGCGATGGCGGCCAGGGCGTTGAGCTGGTTGTGCACGCCGCCCACTTCCCACTGGACCTGCGCCACGCGGTGGCCCTGTTCCAGGACGTCGAACTTCACCGGCTCGCCCTCGGCACGGAAATCGCTGACGGCGCTGCCGAAGCTGCGCACCTCGCTCCAGCAGCCCTGGTGCAGCACGCGCGCCAGGCTTTCTTCCAGCCCGTTGACCACCAGCCGCCCGGTGGACGGCACGGTGCGCACGAGGTGGTGGAATTGCCGCTCGATGGCCGCGAGGTCGTCGAAGATGTCCGCGTGGTCGAACTCGAGGTTGTTCAGGATCGCGGTGCGCGGCCGGTAGTGGACGAACTTGCTGCGCTTGTCGAAGAAGGCCGTGTCGTATTCGTCCGCCTCGATCACGAAGGGCGTGAGCGGCCGGGCCAGGTTGCCCAGGCGCGCGGAGACGCCGAAGTTCAGGGGAACGCCGCCCACGAGAAAGCCGGGCTGCAGGCCCGCGTGTTCCAGGATCCACGCCAGCATCGAGGTGGTGGTGGTCTTGCCGTGCGTGCCGGCGACGGCCAGCACGTGGCGGCCCTGCAGCACGTTCTCGGCCAGCCACTGCGGGCCGCTGGTGTAGCGCAGGCCCTGGTCGAGGATGGCTTCCATCAATGGATAGCGCGGGCTGCCATCGGCCTGGCGGGCGCGCGAGACCACGTTGCCGACCACCCAGACGTCGGGCTGGAGCGCGAGCTGCTCGGTGCCGTAACCCTCGATCAGCTCGATGCCCAGGGCGCGCAGCTGGTCGCTCATGGGCGGGTAGACGCCGGCGTCGCAGCCGGTCACCTTGTGGCCGGCTTCGCGGGCGAGGGCGGCCAGGCCCCCCATGAAGGTGCCGCAGATGCCGAGGATATGGATGTGCATGGGGGCGGATTATCCGGAAGTCGAATGCGGACTTCCGGAAGCAAAGGTCGTGAAGGGGCCGCGAAAGCCGCAAAAAATCCAGATCGGGTTTTTTTCTTGATCTGGCGCCGCGCCCTGCGTCGGGGTTCGCTGCGCTCACCCTGACCCACGTCGGCTTCCGGACGCAAGGGCAGTCCGCAAAGCCACAAGAATCCGCATGGGATCTTTTGCGATCTTTGCGAAACCTTCGCGACTCTTGCGTCCTGTCTGCAGCTACCGCGGGAACATCTCGCGCAGCTTCAGCTTCCAGAACTTGCCGGTCGACGTGCGCGGCACTGCTTCGATGAACTCGTAGCGTTCGGGCAGCTGCCACTTGGCGAAGCGGTGCTGCAGCAAATGCTCGTTCAGCTGGCCGGGGTGCGCATCGGCGCCTTTCTTCAGCACCACGCAGGCCAGCGGCCGCTCGCTCCATTTCTCGTCGGGAATCGCGATCACCGCCGCCTCGGCGACGGCGGGGTGCGCCATGAGCGCGTTCTCCAGGTCCACGGAGCTGATCCACTCGCCGCCGGACTTGATCAGGTCCTTGGTGCGGTCGGTGATGCGCACGAAGCCCAGTTCGTCGACGCTCGCCACGTCGCCGGTGCGCAGCCAGCCGTCGCCGGTGAATTTCTCGGGGCTGACCGGCACCTGGTGGTAGCTGCCGGTGATGAAGGGGCCGCGCACCTGGATTTCGCCGACGCTGCGGCCGTCCCAGGGCTGTTCGCCATCGTCTCCCCAAACGCGCAGGTCCACCAGCGGCACGGGCACGCCCGCGAGCGCCGCGCGCCGGTACTTCTCGTCCTCGCTCGCGTCCTGCAGCTCGGCGCGCGGATAGGAGATGGTGCATACCGGCGAGGTCTCGGTCATGCCCCAGCCCTGTTCGATCCAGATGCCGTGGCGGTCGAAGGCGCGGATCAGCGCCTCGGGCACCGCGGCGCCGCCCACCAGCGAACGCATGCCGCGCGGCAGCTTCCAGCGGCCGTGGTGCGGCGAGGCCAGGTCCTGGGCGGCGTCGAACGCCTGGATCAGCGCCAGCCAGATCGTGGGCACGCCCAGCGACAGCGTCGGTGGTTCTTCCTGCATCAGGTCCAGCAAGTCCTCGGGATGCAGGTGCGGTCCGGGGAAGACCAGCTTCACGCCCATCATCACCGCGCCGTAGGGGATGCCCCAGCTGTTGGCGTGGAACATGGGCGTGACCGGCAGCACGACGTCGGTGGCGCGCAGGCCCCAGAAGTCGCCCAGGCTGGCCACCAGCGTGTGCAGCACGGTGGAGCGGTGCGAGTACACGACGCCCTTGGGGCGGCCCGTGGTGCCGGACGTGTAGCACATGGCCACCGGGTCGTCCTCTTCGTGCGGCGCGTACTGGAAGGAATCCGCATCCGCGGAAGCGAGCAGGGCTTCGTAGTCGGTGAAGCCCTCGGGCACCGGTGCGCCGGAGAAGGGGAACACGATCACCTTCTCGAAGCGGTGCAGCGCGGCGAACTGGCGGTACAGCGGCAGCAGCACGTCGTCGACGACCAGGAAGCGGTCCTGCGCATCGCCGGCGATCCAGCCGATCTCCTCCGGCGCCAGCCGCAGGTTGAGCGTGTGCATCACTCCGCCGGCCGCGGGGATGCCGAAGTAGCACTCCAGATGCGCGTGGTGGTTCCAACACAGGGTGGCGACGCGGTCACCTTTCTGCAGGCCGAGGCCTTGCAGCGCCGCGGCGAGCCCACGGGCGCGGCGGTAAAACTCGCCATAGCTGTGCCGCCGCAGGGACTTGTCCGGCAGCCGCGAGACGATCCCGTTGCGGGCGAAGAGCCGGCCGGCGCGCTCGAGCAGGTGGTTGAGCGACAGCGGCGCGGTCATCATGGTGCTTTTCATCCGGCTCTCCTGGAGTGGCCGGGCCACTCTAGGGGCCGCTGCTGCCGCCGTCCATGCAGAATGCACCGGATGGACACCGTGCAGTCGGAGATCGCCGCCAACGCCGCGCGCCTCGTCGTGGAAGAGGGCCTGGAATACGGGCCGGCCAAGCGCCGCGCCGTCAAGCAGATGGGTTTGCCGCCGCGCACCGGCCTGCCCGACAACGATGCGGTGGAAGATGCCGTCCGAGAATACATAGACATCTTCTGCGCCGATACGCAGCCGCGCGAGCTGGCGGCGCTGCGGCAGCTGGCCCTGACATGGATGGAGCGGCTCGCCGAATTCCGTCCCCACCTCGGTGGCGCGGTCTGGCACGGCACGGCCACGCGCCTGTCCGACATCTACGTGCAGCTGTTCTGCGACGACCCCAAGTCGGCCGAGATCAAGCTGATCGAGCACAATGTGGACTACACGCCCCGGACGGTGACCGGTTTCCACGGCGAATCCGTCGAAGCCCTCAGCCTGAGCAGCCTGTGCCCGGGGCTGGGCGAGCCCGTGGGGGTGCACCTGCTGGTGTACGACCACGACGACCTGCGTGGGGCGCTCAAGCCCGACGCGAAGGGGCGCACGCCGCGCGGCGACATCGCCGCGGTGCGTTCCCTGGTGAAGGAAACCGAGGATGAATGAAGCGACGGTGGCCGGCACGGCCGGCGCGCGAAGGCGCGGCCTGCTGGTGGGGGCGCTTGCCGCGGGCG
>JAEZEB010000150.1 GCA_023438115.1 Pseudomonadota bacterium
ATGCCGCGCCGCGCCAGCAGGTGCTGCGCCACCGGACCGCCGATGATGCCGCCGAGGATCAGGCCGACGGTGGCCACCGTCATCGCCAGGTCCATCACGGACTGCAGGTTGTTGTAGTCCGCGAAGCGCTGCGCATAGGCCGCGCCGGTGCCGTGGCCGCCCACCAGCGTGATCGAACCCGCCACCAGGCCGTAGATGGGGTGCAGGTCCAGTGCGCGCGCCGCGGCCACGCCCACCGCGTTCTGCACCAGGATGAAGGGAAACAGCACCAGCAGGAAGAGCATCAGCGCCTTGCCGCCGCGGCGCAGCTGGCGCAGGTCGGCCGACAGGCCCACGCCGGCGAAGAACATCAGCAGCAGCAGCGGCTTGAGCGTCTGCTCGATGTCCAGCCGGAACCCGGAGACGGCGGCCACGATCGCCGCCATCACCGCGAACAGCAGCCCGCCGGTGATCGGGTCGGGGATGTTGTAGCGGGCCAGCAGGACCATGCGGCGATTGAGCAGCGTGCCCGCCAGCAGCACCAGCAGCGCCAGCAGCAGGGAGGGAAGGGTGTCGAGTCGCATGCGCCTGCACTTTCTCGCGTGCGGCATGGTCGCACGGCCATCGCCGCGCGGGGCGGCACGGCGCAAGGTCGTCACATTGGGTTACGGTGCGTCACCCGCTGTCTCCCGTGTCGAGCTGGGGTCCGCCCGCTCGCCTCTGCCGGCCCGGCCATGCACAATGATCGGCAGGAGACAAGCCCATGATCGAATTGCGCGCCGGTGCGCTGCGCTGCGAACTGGTCCCGGAACTGGGTGGCGCCATCGCCGGCCTCTGGCTCGGCGGCGAGCCCGTGCTGCGCTCCACCCCTGCAGCGCAGCTGGCCTCGGCCCGGCTCGCGGGCTGCTATCCGCTGGTGCCGTTCTCCAACCGCATCGGCCACGCCACCCTGGTGTGGCAGGGAACGCAGCATCCCCTGGTGCGCAACAACGGCGATGAGCCGCATGCGATCCATGGCGTGGGCTGGCAGCGGCCCTGGACGGTGCTGGAGAGTGACGCCACCTCCGCGATGCTGTCGTACGAGCACCGGCCCGATGCGTCCTGGCCCTTCGCCTTCGACTGTTCGCAAACTTTCCGCCTCACGCCGGACGGCCTGCAGGTGACGCTGGCCCTCACCAACCAGTCGGCGCAGCCCGCGCCGGCGGGTCTAGGGTGGCATCCCTACTTCCCCAAGCGGCCGGGCAGCCGTATGGTCGTGCGGGCAACGGGTCGCTGGGAGATGGGCGCCGACAAGCTGCCGACGCAGCGGGTGCCGGTGTCCGGCCTCGATGCGGCTTGCCACGGCCTGGCCGTGGACCACTGCTTCGACGGCTGGGACGGCGTGGCCGAACTGCACGACGCGGTGCTGCGCGTGCGGGTGCGGTCCGACCTCTCCCGCGTCGTGGCGTTCACCAACGACACGCGGCCCTACGTGGCGATCGAGCCCGTGAGCCACGTCAACAACGCCGTGCACCTCTATGCCAGCGGGGTGCCGGCGCAGGAGCTGGGCCTGCAGGTGCTGCGGCCCGGCGAGTCGATGATGGCCCAGATGGCCCTGGAAGTGGAGGCGGCGGGATGATGCAGTGGGAAGTGGCTGTGGCCGATGCGGATGCGGTGGGCGAGTCCCCGTTCTGGCATCCGCGCGAGGACCGGCTGTACTGGGTGGACATCGCCGGGCGCCGCGTGCGCCGGTGGAAGCCCGGCGAGTCCGCTCCCGAAGACTGGGCGCTGCCGCAGGAGCCCGGGTGCATCGCGCCGGCGGCCAGCGGCGGCCTGGTGCTCGCGCTGCGCGACGG
The DNA here is from genome assembly GCA_023438115.1 of Pseudomonadota bacterium. Lineage (GTDB taxonomy): Bacteria > Pseudomonadota > Gammaproteobacteria > Burkholderiales > Burkholderiaceae_C > Ramlibacter. The sequence continues at coordinate 1,815 of JAEZEB010000150.1, forward strand.
CATCTACCGCGCGCGCAGCTGGGGCGGGCCGCTCGCGCCCATCGTGCGTTTCCCGCACGGCGACACCACGCGCTTCAACGACGGCAAGGCCGATCCGCTGGGGCGCTTCTGGGCCGGCACGTACTACGAGCCCAAGGACGCGCGCAAGGCCGACCTCTATTCGGTCGACTGCCGTCCCGACAACGGCGAGGGCGGCAAGGCCATCACGATGCTGAAGGCGCACAACGTCGCCAGCGCCAACGGCCTGGCCTGGTCGCCCGACGGCCGCACGCTCTACTGGGCCGACACCGCGGGCCACGTGATCGATGCGTGGGACTTCGATCCGGCCAGCAGCGCGATGCGCAAGCACCGCGTGTTCCACCGCTTCCCCGAGAAGCCCGCGGGCTGGAAGCCGGGGCAGGGCGGCTACGGTGGCCGCCCCGACGGCGCCGCGGTGGATGCCGAGGGCTACTACTGGTGCGCGATGTTCGAGGGCGGGCGCCTGCTGCGCCTGTCCCCCGGCGGCGGCGTGGTGGCGGAGATCGACGTGCCTGTGCGCTGTCCCACCATGCCCTGCTTCGGCGGGCCCGATGGCCGCACGCTGTACCTCACCAGCGCGCGCCACGGGCGCCCGGCGGAGGAGCTGCAGGCCTTCCCGCATTCCGGCTGCGTCTTCAGCACGCGCGTCGATGTGCCGGGGCTGCCCACCAATTTCTTCATTGACTGAAGCCGAAAAATTTCAGGGCGCCGCGGCCGGGCGGGACGGGCGCCTGCCCGTAACATCCACCGCATGGAAGCCGCCCTCGCCGAACTGGCCGACCGCATCCGCGCCGCCGCCGCGCAAGGCACGCCCCTGCGCATCCGCGGCGGCGGCACCAAGGATTTTCATGGCGAGCTGCTGCAGGGCGAGCTGCTGGAAACTTCTTCGCTGCGCGGGGTCGTGAACTACGAGCCGAGCGAGCTGGTCGTCACCGTGCGCGCCGGCACGCCGCTGGCGGAGCTGGAGCAGCTGCTCGCGGCTTCGGGCCAGTGCCTGCCTTTCGAGCCGCCGCACTTCGGCGCCGGCGCCACCGTGGGCGGCATGGTGTCGGCGGGGCTTTCGGGTCCCGCGCGTGCCAGCGTCGGCGCCGTGCGCGACTACGTGCTGGGCCTGCAGATGATCAACGGCCGCGGCGAACACCTGGTGTTCGGCGGGCAGGTGATGAAGAACGTGGCCGGCTACGACGTCTCGCGCCTCGTGGCCGGCGCCATGGGCACGCTGGGCCTGGTCACCGAGGTCAGCCTCAAGGTGCTGCCGGTCGCACCCGCGGAAGCCACGCTGCGCTTCGAGTTGCCGCAGCAGGAAGCCTTGCGGCGATTGAACGCCTGGGGCGGCCAGCCGCTGCCGTTGAATGCGAGCCGCTGGCAGGAAGAGGGCGGCACGGGCGTGCTGTCCCTGCGCCTGCGCGGCGCCGTCGCCGCGGTGGAAGCGGCCTGCCGCGCGCTGGGCGGCGAGCGGCTCGATGCGGGGCAAACCGCGGCGGACTGGAACGCCTGCCGCGAGCAAGCGTGGCCCTGGTTCGAGCAGCGCGGCGGGCGCGATCTCTGGCGCCTCTCGGTGCCGCAGACCGCGCCCGTGCTGGACCTGCCGGAATCCCCTCTCGTCGAATGGCATGGCGCGCAGCGCTGGGTGCGCGTCGCCGCCGGCGACGGCGAACGCGTGCGGCAGGCCGCGCTGGTTGCGGGCGGCCACGCCACCTTGTTCCGCACCGATCGCTCCGACGCCGCCGGCCGCATGACCCCGCTGGCGCCCGCGCTCGCCACCATCCACGAGCGGCTGAAGAAGCAGTTCGATCCCGCGCTGGTCTTCAACCGCGGCCGCCTCTACGCGCAGTTCTGATGCAGACCCATCTTTCCCCGGAATTCCAGGGCACGCCCGAAGGCGCGGAGGCCGAGGCCATCCTGCGCAAGTGCGTGCATTGCGGTTTCTGCACCGCCACCTGCCCCACCTACCAGGTGCTGGGCGACGAGCTCGATGGCCCGCGCGGCCGCATCTACCTGATCAAGCAGGTGCTCGAAGGCGAGGAGCCCACGCACAAGACCCAGCTGCACCTGGACCGGTGCCTCACCTGCCGCAACTGCGAAAGCACCTGCCCCAGCGGCGTGGACTACGGCCACCTGGTGGACATCGGGCGCGGCATCGTGGAGCGCAAGGTGGGCCGCAAGCCGGCCGATGCCGCCGTGCGCTGGTCGCTCAAGGAGGGCATGACCTCGCCGTTGTTCGCTCCCGCCATGAAGTTGGGGCAGGCGGTGCGCGGCCTGCTGCCGCAGCGCTTGCGCGAGAAGGTGCCGGCAAAGCAGGACGCGGGCGCCTGGCCGACGCGCACGCATGCACGCAAGGTGCTGATGCTCGCGGGTTGCGTGCAGCCGTCCATGATGCCCAACGTCAACACCGCGACGGCGCGTGTGCTGGATGCCGCGGGCATCCAGGCCGTCGTGGCGAAGGACGAGGGCTGCTGCGGCGCCGTGAAGTTCCACCTGAACGACCAGGACGGCGGCCGCGCGCAGATGCGCGCCAACATCGACGCCTGGTGGCCTTACGTGGAAAGTGGCGAGGTCGAGGCCATCGTGATGAATGCCTCCGGCTGCGGCGTGACCGTGCGCGAGTACGGCCACCACCTGAAGCACGACGCGGCTTACGCGCAGAAGGCGCAGCGCATCTCCGACCTCACGCGCGATCTCAGCGAGATCGTCGCCGGCCTGGTGCCACAGCTGAAGGACAGGGTGCGCGCGCAGCCCGGCGTCTTCGCCTACCACCCGCCCTGCACCCTGCAGCACGGGCAGAAGCTGCGCGGCGGCGTGGAGCAGACGATGGCGGCGCTGGGCTTCCAGGTGCGCATCGCGCTGAACGAATCGCACCTGTGCTGCGGCTCGGCGGGCACGTACTCGGTGCTGCACCCGGACATCGCGCACACGCTGCGTGACCGCAAGCTGGGCCACCTGCAGGCGCTGGAGCCGCAGGCCATCCTCTCGTCCAACATCGGCTGCATCCAGCACCTGCAGGGCGGGACGGACAAGCCGGTGCGGCATTGGGTGGAGGTGCTGGACGAGGCGATCGCTGCGGGGTGACGGTGGGCAGCGGAGCTGTCCACCCTACGTGGGGAGCAGGGGCTCCGCTACCATCCCGCCCATGCTCCCCAAGCCGCGCATCCTGGTCGTCGAGGACGAGTCCGCCATCGCCGACACCATCGTCTACGTGCTGGCCGGCGATGGCTTCGCGCCCCAGTGGTGCGCCACCGCCGAACAGGCGCTGGCCGCCTTCGCGCAGGAACGTCCCGCGCTCGCCATCCTCGACGTGGGCTTGCCGGACAGGAACGGCTTCGACCTGTTCCGCCAACTGCGCGCGCTCCCCGGCGGCGAGGACGTTCCCATGCTGTTCCTCACCGCGCGCAGCGACGAGATCGACCGTGTGCTGGGGCTCGAGCTGGGCGCCGACGACTACGTGCCCAAGCCTTTCTCGCCGCGCGAGCTTCTGGCCCGCGTGCGCGCCATCCTGCGGCGCAGTGCGCGCGCACCGGCAACGGTGGCCGCCACGCCCGCGCCCGCGCTGCCCTTCGAAGTCGACGAGGAACGCCACCGCATCCGCTACCACGGCCAGGTGCTGGAACTCTCGCGCTACGAGTACGGCCTGCTGCGCCTGCTGCTGAAGAAGCCGGGCCGCGTCTATACGCGCGAGGAACTGCTGGCGCAGGTGTGGGACGACGCCAGCGAAAGCTTCGACCGCACGGTGGATGCGCACGTGAAGACGCTGCGCGCCAAGCTGCGCGCGGTGGTGCCGGACGTGGACCCGATCCGCACCGTGCGCGGCACCGGCTACGCGCTGCAGGACGAGCTGCCGCCGCGTGCGTGATGAGCAAGCGCAGCCGCGTCTTCCTGGTCATCCTGCTGCTCTACGTCGCGGGCACGGCCTTCCTGCTCTATCGCGTGCTGGCGGACCTCGATCCGCGCTACCGCGAGTCGGTGGAGGAATCGCTGGTGGAGACCTCGCAGCTGCTCGCCACGCTGGTGGAGCAGGACGTGCGCGCCGGCGAGATCGATACGAGCCGTCTGCCTGCATTGTTCGAGGCGCTCTACGAACGGCGCTTCGACGCGCGCATCTTCGGCGCCACCAAGCAGAAGGTGGAGCTGCGCCTGGTCGTCACCGACGGCGGCGGCCGCGTGTTGTTCGACTCGCTGGGGCGCGCGACGGGCGCCGACTACTCGCGCTGGAACGACATCTACCTGGCGCTGCGCGGACGCTACGGCGCGCGCACGACGGCGGACGATCCGCAGCGCCTGCAGACCTCCGTGATGTACGTGGCCGCGCCGGTGCGCTGGAACGACGCCATCGTGGGCGTGGTTTCCGTGGGCAAGCCGACGCAGAGTTTCGGCCACTTCATAGCCGCGGCGCAGCGCCAGACGCTGTATGTTGGCGTCCTGTCCGCCACCGGCGTCGCGCTGCTGGCGCTGCTCATGTCGATCTGGGTGGTGCGGCCGCTGGGCTTCCTGCGCGACTTCGCGCGCTACGTGCGCTCGCAGCGGCGCCTGCATCCGGCCTCGCTGGCGCGCATGGCCGTGGGCATCGTGCGCGAAGGCTTCGACGAGATGCGCGACGCGCTCGCGGGCCGCAACTACGTGGCCGACTACGTGCAGACGCTCACGCACGAACTCAAGAGCCCGCTGTCGGCGATCCGCGGCGCCTCCGAGCTGCTGCAGGACGACGCCATGCCGGCCGCCGAGCGCCAGCGCTTCCTGGACAACATCACGCGCGAGACGGGCCGCATCCAGGAGGTGGTGGACCGCATGATGGAGCTCACGCTGCTGGAGACGCGCCGCTCGCTCGCGCACGTGCAGCCGGTGGCGCTGGGTCCGTTGCTGGACGAAGTGATCGCCGCGGCCGATGCTGCCGGCGCGCCGCGCGGGGTGCGGGTGGAGCGCGCCGGCTGCGAGGACGTGCAGGTCGAGGGCGACCGCTTCCTGCTGCGGCGCGCCATCAGCAACCTCGTGGACAACGCCGTCGGCTTCTCGCCCGACGGCGGCGTGGTGGAGGTGGCGCTGCAGGCCACGGAGCACGAGGCCCTGGTGCTGGTGCGCGATCGTGGCCCCGGCGTGCCGGCCTATGCGCGCGAGAAGGTCTTCGAGAAGTTCTATTCGCTGGCCCGCCCGGCGACCGGCAAGAAGAGCACCGGGCTGGGCCTCAGCTTCGTGCGCCACATCGCGACGCTGCACCACGGCCGCATCGCGCTGGACAACCACGAGGAAGGTGGCGCGCAGGCCACCTTCTCGCTGCCGCGCCTGCCGGGATCAGGCTGAGGCGGGCGCGGCTTCCTGCGGCCGCGCAGACAGCGCATACCAGTCCACGCGGCGAGTGCCCAGCATCAGCAGTCCGACCAGGCCGAAGATCAGCAGCGATCCGAGCAGCAGTGCGTTGTCCTCCGAGGACAGCAGGCCGTAGAGCGCCGCGTAGAGAACGCCCACGTAGCCGCCCAGGCCCAGTCCGCGCTTCCATCCGCGCAGCACGGCGGCGAAGTAGATCGTGAGCAGCAGCGTGCTGGCGCCGGCTGCCGCGGCATAGGCGAGACCGAAGGCGATCTTCTCCGACAACGCGAGCAGCAGCAGGAAGAACAGCGAGATCGACAACGCCACCAGCCCGTATTGCACCGGGTGCAGGCGCAGCTGCGCGAACAGCTCGTACATGAACGCCGCCATCACCACCAGCACCACGAACAGCATCCCGTACTTCACCGCGCGCGTGGTGAGCGCATAGACGTTGAGCGGCTCGACCAGGCTGACGTCGAAGCTGTCGAAGGACTGCGCGACGGCGTCCGCGGACCGGCCGCGCTCGGGCTGCTCGCGCTGCAGCAGTTGCGCGCGCGCGGAGCTGACCAGCGAGGACACGGACCACTCGGCTTCGAAGCCCTCGGGACCGATGTTGCGGCGCAAGGCGAGGAACTCGCCACCGAAGCTGGGATGCGGCCAGTTGGAACTGAGCTTGGCCGTGTTCTCGTCGGCGAGCGGCACGATGGCCAGGCGCTCCTGGCCCACCAGCGTGAGCTGCAGGTCGAAGGCCAGCGGCTGGCGTGCATCGAAGGCGCGCTGCGCGGCGTCGGGCAGCGCGGCGTGGATGCCGCCCGCGAGCCAGCTGCCCGACGGCAGTCCCGGCACGCGTGGCTGCCAGCGCGCGGACTCGCCGGCCAGCTGCAGCACGGGCGCGCCTTGCAGCCCGCGCAGGTCGCTCGTGGCCAGCGCGAGCACCGGCGGCTGGGTCTCGATGGTGGAGCCTTTGTGCGCGTGCGGGATGGCAGCGGGATCGAAAGCGGCGAAGCTCCCGTTGAACGTGCCCTGCAGGTCGTAGAACAGCACGTCGAAGATGCCGAGGTAGCGCTCCTGCGCCGTGAGCCGGCCCTTCAGGTCCGAGCGCTCGGGAAACACGATGTGCGCGCGCTGGTGGCTCCGCGCGATGCGGGCCTTCACCTGGCCCGTCTCGTCCTGTTGTTCCTCGGTCCAGCGCTCGACGTAGGGCACGACGAGCACCGGACCGGCCAGCACCTGCGGACCCGCATGGCGCACGGCGAGTTCATGCGCGGCGCGGTCGCGGCTGTGCCCGCGTTCCTGGATCAGCCCCGAGACCTGGCCCAGCGGCAGGCCGGCCAGCAGCGCGAGCAGCCCCAGCACGATGACCTTGGTGAGCGCGGATTGCGCCAGCAGCTTCTTCATGGATCCCCTTCGTTGGTTCGAAGGCGCCATGGTGGGCAGCGACGGAGAGGGCGCGATGAAGGCGGCGTGAAGGCTGTTTCACGCAGGCTTCACGGAGGCATCAGCGTCCCAGCGCGTCGCGGTAGCGGCGCGAACAAGGCACCTGGCTGCCGTCCTTCATGCGCAGCCGGGCGTCGCCCGCGTCCAGCGGCTCGATCTCCGCGACCTGGTCGAGGTTGACCGCGTAGCTGCGATGCACGCGCGCGAAACGGGCGGGGTCCAGCTGCTGCAGGAAATCGGCGAGCGTGGAGCGCAGCAGGTAGTCGTGGCCGCGCACGCGCAGGCCGACGTAGTTGCCCTGGGCCTGCAGCCATTCGATGTCGCTGGCGGCCACCAGGAATTCCTTGCGCAGCTTGCGCACCAGGAAGCGCTCGGGCCGGGACGGTGCGGGTGCGGGTGCTTCGGGCTGCCCCGCGGGCGGCTCGGGTGGATCGAGCAGGCGCGCCTCGCCCTGCACGCGCAGCAGCAGCAGGCGGTAGGACCACACGGCCATCAGGATGAGGAAGTAGGTGCGCAGGTCTTTGAGGTACTCGTAGGCGAACACGGTTCCCCACCCGGGCAACGCGTAGGGCTCGCCCAGCGCGCCGTGGGCCAGCTTGCGCAGTGCCACCATGCCCAGCACGTGCAGCACGCAGAAGGCGACGGTGGCGGCCAGGTGCAGCGGCACGTGGCGGCGCAGCGTGCCCCAGGAGAGCGGGAAGCGGCGCTCGAAGGCGACCACCGCGGGGATGAGCGCGGCGATCACGACGGCGCTCGTCAGTTCCAGCATCGCCGGCCGCCACAGCGGCACGTCGGCTCCGCCGCGGCGCAGGTCGATCCAGCCGGTGATGGTGTTGAAGAGCGCCTGGAGCAGCAGCACCGCCACCCAGAAGCCGGTCTCCGCGACACGGCGCCAAGGCTGGTAGCGGGTGAGCCAGTCGGGGTGGGCGGAAGCCATGGTCCCGGAGTGTAGGAGGCTGCGCGGCGGCTGCTCTCCGGCGACTGATTCCGTCCCTCCCGGCCGCGGCTCGTCCCAACGGGGCTCGGCGTCGTCCCAAACCGGTGGCACCCGGCGGTGGTGGCGCCCAGACTGGGCGTGTCCCACCGAGGAACCGCCATGCACCGCCGCCACGACATCGACGCCCTGCGCGCGCTCGCCTTCGCCCTCGTCATCCTCTACCACGTCGGCATGTACTACGTCGCCGGCTGGCATTGGCACCTGAAGAGCCCCGATGCCGTCGAATGGCTGCAGTGGCCCATGCGCGCGCTCAACCTGTGGCGCATGGACCTGGTGTTCCTGGTTTCCGGATTGGCGCTGGGCTTCCTGCTGCGCCGGCAAGGACGCGGCGGCCTGCTGCGCCTGCGCTCGCTGCGGTTGCTGCTGCCGCTGGCCTTCGGCATGGCCGTGGTGGTGCCGTTCCAGCCCTACGCGCAGGCGGTGGCCAACGGCAGCGTCGCGCCGGGCTTCGGCGACTTCCTCGCGCGCTACTACACGGGCGGTCCCTGGCCGGCGGACGCCTTTGACGGCGCGCACGTGGGCGTGACCTGGAACCACCTCTGGTACCTCGCGTACCTGTGGGTCTACACGGCCGTGCTGCTGCTCCTGCTGCCGGTGCTGCAAAGCGGCGCGGGGCTGCGGCTACGTGAGCGCTTCCTTGCGTTGCGTGGCTGGCGGTTGGCCGTCCTTCCCGTGCTGCCACTCACGCTCGCCACGTTGCTGCTGTGGCCGCATTTCCCGCCCACGCACGACCTGATCGGCGACGCCTGGCTGCACGCGGTCTACTTCACGCTCTTCCTCTACGGCTTCTGGATCGGCGTGGACGAAGGCTGGTGGCGCGAGGCGACGCGGCTGCGCTGGCCGATGACGGCCGTCGCCATCGCTGCCCTGGCCGTGTACTTCGCGGTCCGCGCGCTGCCGCTGCGGCCCAACTTCGCCGCCCGCCTGCTGGCCGACTTCTACCTGTGGAGCACCGTGCTCTGCGTGCTCGGCTGGGCCCATCGCCTGCTGGACCGGCCGTGGCCCTGGCTCGCATGGGCCAACGAGCAGGTCTATCCCTGGTACGTGCTGCACCAGACGGTGATCATCGTCCTGGTGACCTGGCTCGCGCCGCTGAAGTTGAGTGCGGCCCTCGAGGCGCCGCTGCTCGTGGCCGGCACGATCGCGGGCTGCTGGATACTGACGGCGCTGATCCGCCGCAGCGCGTGGCTGCGCCCGCTCTTCGGCCTCAAGCCGCCAGCGCGGCCTCGATGTCCTTCGCCAGCTTCTCCGGCGCATCCATAGGCGCGTAGCGCCGGATGACCTGGCCGTCGCGGCCGACGAGGAACTTGGTGAAGTTCCATTTGATCGCCTTGGAGCCGAGCAGTCCCGGCGCCTCCGCCGTCAGCCAGCGGTACAGGGGATGCGCTTCCGGCCCTTTGACATCGATCTTCTTCATCATCGGGAAGCTCACGCCGTAGTTCACCTGGCAGAAGCTCGCGATTTCCTCGTTGCTGCCCGGGTCCTGGCCGCCGAACTGGTTGCAGGGAAAGCCCAGCACCACCAGGCCGCGCTGGCCATAGGTCTTGTGCAGTTCCTCCAGCCCGGCGAACTGCGGCGTGAAGCCGCAGGCGCTCGCCGTGTTGACGATCAGCAGCGGCCGGCCGCGGAACTGCGCCAGCGGGACGGCCTGCCCGCCCATGCCCTGGGCCTCGAAGTCGTAGATGCTTGCCATGGCGCGATTGTGCTTTGTTCAGCCCCGGCGCGGCCAGGCCGACCAGGCGGCGGCCGCCAGGATCAGCAGGCCGCCGGCCAGCGTCCGTCCCGTGAGTTCGGCCGCGCCCAGGGCTACCGAGGACAGGCTGGCGAAGACGACCTCCGACAGCATCACCAGCGCGGTGGTGTGCGCCGGCAGCCGCGCGGCGCCGAACTGCAGCGCCAGGTTGGCGGCGAGGAAGCCGCCGGAGAGCAGGGCCACCAGCGGCAGCCAGGCGAGCGTCGGCGGCGGGATGGGCGCGACGCTGCCTTGCGTCATGCCCACCAGGGCGACGGCCGCGGCCAGCGCGGCGCCGCCGCCGAACATGGCCAGCACCCGCGAGGCGGGCGGCTCGTGGCGCAGCTTGCGCAGCATCACGTTGGTCAGCGCGAAGCTGAAGCCGCCCAGCAGCGCCAGGAAGTCGGGCAGGGTGCGCGGCAAGGGCAGGCCGCCCGTGCCCGCGTCGAGCACGAACATCACCCCGGCCAGCGCCAGCAGCAGGCGCCCCAGCGCGGCGCCGGTCGGCCGCTCGCCCAGCACCAGCCAGGCCAGCAGCACCGACCAGGCGGGCATCAGGTAGAACAGCAGCACCACCCGCACGACGTCGCCGATGGTCACCGCCCAGTTGAAACCGATGTTGGTCATGCCCGCCGCGGCGGCCAGCACCCACAGCAGCGGCTGGCGCGCGAAGCCGCGCAGGCCCGCGGGCCGGAGCACCAGGAAGACGGTGAAGGAAGTGAGGTAGACGACCACCGTCGCCCACAGCGGATGCACGCCGTGCGCTTGCAGCCCGCGGAAGGGCCACCAGGCCACGCCCCAGACGAAGGCGTTGAGCATCAGCGCCAGCACGGCCGCCGTGCGGCGCTCCCCCTCAGCCATGCAGGTGGTCTTGGCGCGCGATCTGCAGCAGGTGGTCGACCTCGTCCTTGTGGTGCCTGAGGTTGTGGGCGTGCCAGCGCTGGATCGCGTACATGACGCCGGCGACCACGATGCCGAAGGCGGTGATGGCGCCGAAGGCCGACATGCCCAGGCCCGCGGACAGGCTGTAGAAGGCGCCCAGGCCCAGGATGCAGGCCTGCTCGTTGAAGTTCTGCACGGCGATGGAGCGCCCCGCGCCCATCAGGTTGTGGCCGCGGTGCTGCAGCAGCGCGTTCATGGGCACCACCAGGTAGCCGCCCAGCGCGCCCATCAGGATCAGGAAGGGCGCCGCCACCCAGACGTTGTTGATGAAGTTCATCGCGATCACCAGCAGGCCCATCAGGATGCCCAGGGGCATCACGCTGGTGGCGCGATCGAGCTTCATGCGCATCGAGGCGAGGATGGCGCCCGCCGCCGTGCCGAAGGCGACGACGCCGCTGAGTGACGAGGCCTGCGTCGTGCTGTAGCCCAGCGCTGCGGCGCTCCACGCCAGGATGATGTAGCGCAGGTTGCCGCTGACGCCCCAGAACAGCGTGGTGGTCGCCAGCGAGATCTGGCCCAGCTTGTCGCGCCACAGGCGGCCGTTGCAGGTCCAGAAATCGGGCACCAGCTCCAAGGGGTTCTTCGGGATCGGCCGCATCTCGACGCCCGTGAGCGGGATGCGCAGGTTGAACCAGGCCGCGACGGCGTAGACGAAGATCAGCACGAAGATGCCGGCTTCGGCCGCCGTGTCGATGCCGGTGTCGACGAAGGGCAGGTCGATCGCCAGCAGGCGGCTGGAGAGCGCATTTCCCACCAGCTGGCCGCCCAGCAGGATGCCCAGGATGATGGACGCGATGGTCAGCCCCTCGATCCAGCCGTTGGCCTTGACCAGCTGCGAGGGCGGCAGCAGCTCGGTGAGGATGCCGTACTTGGCCGGCGAGTAGGCCGCGGCGCCGAGGCCGACGATGGCATAGGCCAGCAGCGGGTGCACGCCGAACAGCATCATCAGGCAGCCGACCACCTTGATCGCGTTGCTGACGAACATGACCTGGCCCTTGGGCCGCGAGTCCGCGAACGCGCCCACGAAAGGCGCCAGCACCACGTAGAACAGGGCGAACATGGGCACCAGAGCGGCGGCTTGCCAGGTCGGTGCCCGGTCGGTCTTGAGCAGTTCGACGGCAGCAATGAACAGCGCGTTGTCGGCGAGCGACGAGAAGAACTGCGCCGCCATGATGGTGTAGAAACCGCGCTTCATCCGATGCGAGTTGGGACGTGCGCCGGAGGTTTCGGCGCCTTCAAATTTCTGCTATCTCCGGGCGACACGGGGTTATATCACGGTGGGTAATGACAGAATCGGGTCCCGGAGCCTGCTGCCATGCCGCGTCCCATCCTCGCCACCATCCACCTCGAAGCCCTGCGCCACAACCTGGCGCGCGTGCGCCGGGCCGCCCCGGACGCCAAAGTCTGGGCGGTCGTCAAAGCCAATTCCTATGGCCACGGCATCGAGCGCACCTTCGATGCCCTGCGCGGCGCCGACGGCTTCGCGCTGCTGGACCTGCAGGAGGCCGAGCGCGTCCGGGCCCTGGGGTGGCGCGGACCCATCCTGCTGCTCGAAGGCGTGTTCGAGCCGCGCGACCTGGAGCTGTGCTCGCGCCTGGGCCTGTGGCACGCGGTGCATTGCGAGGAGCAGATCGCCTGGCTGGCCGCCCACAAGACGCAGGTGCCGCACCGCGTGTTCCTGAAGCTCAATTCGGGCATGAACCGCCTGGGCTTCGGCCCGCAAAGCTACCGCGGCGCCTGGGCGCGGCTGAATGCGCTGCCGCAGGTCGAGGAGATCTCGCACATGACGCACTTCAGCGATGCCGACGGCCCGCGCGGCATCGCCCACCAGCTCGAAGCCTTCGAGCTGGCCACGCGGGACCTGCCGGGCGAGCGCTCGCTGTCGAACAGCGCCGCTTCGCTGCGCCATGCGACCGAGGCCCGGGTGCGCGGCGACTGGATCCGTCCGGGCATCGCGGTCTACGGCAGCGCGCCGGACCATCCCGAGCACGACATCGCGCACTGGGAGCTGCAACCCACCATGACGCTGTCCAGCCGCATCATCGGCGTGCAGCAGCTGCAGCCCGGCGACACGGTGGGCTACGGCTCCCGCTTCACCGCCGACGCGCCGCTGCGCATCGGCGTCGTGGCTTGCGGCTACGCCGACGGCTATCCGCGCCACTGCGGCACCGGCACGCCGGTGCTGGTGGACGGCGTGCGCACCCGGCTGGTGGGGCGCGTCAGCATGGACATGCTGGCGGTGGACCTCTCGCCGGTGCCGGACGCCGGGTTCGGCAGCGACGTGACGCTCTGGGGCCGCGCCGCCAACGGCACGGTCCTGCCGATCGACGAGGTCGCGGCGAGCGCCGGCACGCTCGGCTACGAGCTGATGTGCGCGGTGGCGCCGCGGGTTCGCTTCGAGGTCGAGGCGTAGCGCGTCGGGGTTCGGCGCTGCGCGCTCACCGCCGACCTACGGATGCGCGGTCCCGGTGATCCCGTCTGCGAGGACGCGGCCTCCGGGTTCCCGTAGGGCGGGGTGAGCGCGCGCAGCGCCGAACCCCGCCGATTCACGGACGATCAGCGGCTTCCGCCCATCACCCTCGCCGCAGCCCCAGCGCCATCACGGCGCCCACCACCAGCAGCGCACCGATGACCTGGATCCCCGCGATCGCCTGCCCCAGCACCAGCCAGGCCAGCACGAGCGCGAACACCGGCTCCACGTTCATGATCGCGGAGTTGCCCACCACGCCCAGCCGCGGCAGCACGGTGAACATGATGGTGAAGGCGGTTCCGTAGAGGAAAGTGAGCGCCGCCAGGCCGGCCCAGCCGGCAACCGCGTTGGGCAGCTGCAAGCCGCCCTGGGTGCCGACCATCGCCATTGCGACGATGCCCGCGAGCACCATCGTGGTGGCCGTGCGCACGCGACCGTCGATGTCGCCCGCTTCGTGTTGCGTGAGCACCAGCGCCAGCCCGAAGGTGCCGGCCGCCGCCAGCGCGAAGGCCACGCCGGCGCCTATGCGCGCCCACTGGCCCGAAGCGCCCAGGCCGGAGGTCGCACCGAAAACGTCGAGCGCCAGGGCCAGGCCCACCAGGATCACCGGCATCGCGACCACCATCGCGCGCTCGGGACGCTTGCGGTACAGCACGAAGGCCCACAGTGCGGTCCACAGCGGATAGGTGTTGAAGGCCAGCAGCGCCAGCGCCACCGGCAGCCGCGCGACCGAGGAATAGAGGCACAGGCTCTGCACGCCGATCAGCAGCCCGATCACCAGCAGCATGCCCTTGTGGCGCGCGGTGAACTTCGGCCGCACGCCTTGCGCGGCGAGGATCGCGATCACCACCCCGGCCGTCACCAGGCTGCGGAACACGACCGCCGTTGCGACACCCGCGCCGTGGTTGAAGGCCACGCGCGCCGCCACATGGTTGGCGCCCATCATCAGCGCGATCAGCAGCAGCGTCGCGAAGGCGGCGCCGCTGATGGCCCGACCGGGGGCCGGCACCGCCGCCATCAGTAGAGGCCGTGCACGCGCGCGTGCAGGCGGGAGAGGCCCAGCAGGGCGTCAGTGAAGGGCGTGGGCACCCCGGTCATCCCGCCCATTTCGCGGACCACGGTCACCAGCGCATCGAGCTCCACCGGCTTGCCGGCTTCGACGTCCTGCAGCATCGAGGTCTTGAACGCGCCCAGCTTGCGCGTGACCTGGTGCCTGTCTTCCGGCGACTGTTCGATGGGGATGCCGACGCGCGCGCCGATCTCGCGCGCCTCCAGCATCACCGCGGAGATGAAGCCGCGCACCAGCTCGTCGTCCATGATGCGGTCCGTGGTGGCGCCGGTCATGGCGCTGACCGGGTTGACGGTCATGTTGCCCCACAGCTTGTACCAGGCGTCCTTCTGGATCTGCGCCGACAGCTCGGTCTCGAAGCCGGCGCGCACCAGCAGCGCCGCGAGTTCCTGTACGCGCGCGGTCTTCCCGCCCGAAGGCTCGCCGACGATCAGCTTGTTGCCGAAGTGGTGCTGCACGAAGCCCGGCTCGCGCAGCGCGCAGCTCGCGTGCACGACGCAGCCGACGATATGCCGCGCGGGGATGGCCGCAGCGATGGCGCCGTCCGGATCCACCGCCTGCAGGCGCGTGCCGGCGTAGCGGCCGCCGAAGCCTTCAAAGAACCACCAGGGCACGCCGTTCATGGCGGTGAGCACGATGGTGTCGGGGCCGAGCAGCGGCCCGATCGCCCGCGCGACGTCGGCCATCGCCGGCGCCTTGACGGCGACCACCACGAGGTCCTGCACGCCCAGCTCCGCCGGCGCGGCGCTCGTCCGCACAGGCACGGCATGCACTTCCCCGCCCTGCTGCAGGCGCAGGCCGTGCGCGCGCAATCCCTCGAGAGTGGCGCCACGCGCCACCACGCTCACGGTGCAGCCCGCCTGCGCGAGCTTCACGCCGATCCAGCCGCCGATCGCGCCGGCGCCATAGATGCAGACCTTCATCGCCTTATTGCCTGTAGCCGTCGCCATGGCGCTGTTCCAGCAGCCGCGTCATGGCATCGAACACGTCCTGGCCCGCGCCGAAGCGCTGGTCGAACTGGAAGGAGTCGGCGGTGGTCTTGCGCGCCACCGCCTCGGACACCGAGATCGCGCGGCCCAGCGGGGCCTGCGCCACCTGAATGTCGCAGGCGCGCTGCAGCGTCCACAGCTGCGTGAAGGCCAGCGGCAGCGTGGCGCCCACCGCCAGCAGGCCGTGGTTGCGCAGGATCATCAGCGGCCTGTTGCCCAGGCTCGCCAGCAGGCGCGGGGCCTCGTCGGCATGGATGGTGATGCCCTCGAAGTCGTGGTAAGCCACCATGTCGTGCAGTTGCGCGGAATAGAAGTTGTTCTGCGCCAGCCCGCCTTCGGTGCACGCGACGGCGATGCCGTTGGTGGTGTGCGTGTGCATCACGCAGTGCGCCGTGGGCACGTTCTCGTGGATCGCCGCGTGGATGGTGAAGCCGGCGGGATTCACGGGCCAGGGATTGCCGGCATCGAGCTTGTTGCCGTGCACGTCGATCTTCAGCAGGTTGCTCGCCGTGACTTCCGAGTAGTGCAGCCCGAAGGGATTGATCAGGAACTGCTTCTCGCCGCCCGCCACGCTCTCGGGCACGCGCACCGTGATGTGGTTGTAGATCATCTCGGTCCAGCCGAGCATGTCGAAAATGCGGTAGGCCGCGGCCAGTTCGACGCGGGCCTTCCATTCGTCGGGGTGCATGGCCTGGGAGCGGGGCGAGAGCACGGCGTTCATGGCGGCCTTCCGTGGATCAATAGGTCTTGCTGGCCGCCATCGCGCTGGCGCCATCCTTGAACTTCGCGGCCAGAGCGCTGGTGGAGCGCGCGAGCAGGTTGACGTCCAGACCGACCGCGACGAAGGTCGCGCCCAGCGAAAGGTAGTGCCGCGCCAGCGCCTCGTCGGGCGTCAGGATGCCGGCCGCCTTGCCGCCGCGCACGATGCGCTGGATGGCGTCGTCGATGGCGGCCTGCACCTCGGCGTGGCCGGGGTTGCCCACGTGGCCCATGCTGGCGGACAGGTCGGCGGGGCCGATGAAGACGCCGTCGATGCCTTCGGTGGCGACGATCGCGTCCAGGTTCCGCAGCGCCGTCGGCGTCTCGGCCTGCACCAGCAGGCAGACCTGCTCGTTCGCCACGTGGAAGTAGTCGCCGTACCGGCCCCAGCGCGAGGCGCGCGAGCCGCCCATGCCGCGGATGCCGCCGCCGCCGGCCTGCGGGTAGCGGGCCGCGCGCACGATGGCGGCGGCCTGCTCCGCGGTGTCCACCATCGGCAGCAGCAGGGTCTGCGCGCCCAGGTCCAGGTACTGCTTGATCAGCATCTCGCCGACCTTGCCGTGGCCCATGGGGATGCGCACGATGGCGTGGCTGTCCGGGTAGGCCGCCACCGCCTGCAATTGCGCCAGCGTGCTGCGCAGGTCGTTGGGCGCGTGCTCGCCGTCGAGGAGCAGCCAGTCGAAACCCGCGCCGGCGCAGATCTCCGTGGTGTAGGCGTTGGCCAGGCTGACCCACAGGCCGATCTGCGCCTGCCTGGCGGCCATCGCCTGCTTGAAGCGGTTGAGGGGTGTCTGCATGCTTTCTCCTGCCGCGCTCAGTGGCCCATGCACAGGTACTTGGCGCTGATGTATTCCTCGATGCCCTCGGCGCCGCCTTCCCGGCCCATGCCGGACTGCTTGACGCCGCCGAAAGGCGCCACGGCGGTGCTGATGATGCCGCTGTTGATGCCGATCATGCCGTATTCCAGCGCCCCGCCCACGCGCCACACCCGGCCGACGTCGCGGGCGTAGAAGTAGGCGGCCAGGCCGTACTCGGTGTCGTTGGCCATGCGGATGGCCTCTTCCTCGGTGGAGAAGCGGAACACCGGGGCCACCGGGCCGAACACTTCCTCGCGCGCGATGCGCATGGCGGGGGTCGCGCCGCCGAGGATGGTGGGTTCGTAGAAGGTGCCGCCCAGCGCGTGGCGGCGCCCGCCGGTGACCACTTCGCCGCCGTTGCGCAGGGCGTCGGCCACCAGCTCCTCCACCTTCTCCAGCGAAGGCGCGTCGATCAGCGGGCCCTGGGTGACGCCGTCCTCGACGCCGTTGCCCACCTTCAGCTTCCCCACGGCGGCTTTCAGCTTCGCCATGAAGGCGTCGTACACGCCGTCCTGCACGAGCAGGCGGTTGGCGCACACGCAGGTCTGGCCGGTGTTGCGGTACTTGGAGGCCATGGCTCCTTCGACGGCGGCATCGAGGTCGGCGTCGTCGAACACGATGAAGGGCGCGTTGCCGCCCAGCTCCAGCGACATCTTCTTGAGCGTGGGCGCGCACTGCCCGGCCAGCACGCGGCCCACTTCCGTGGAGCCGGTGAAGGTGAGCTTGCGCACGTCCATGGCGGAGGTCAGCACGCCGCCGATGGCGCGCGAGGAGCCGGTGACCACGGCCAGCGCGCCGGCCGGCACGCCAGCGCGCTGCGCCAGCTCGCCCAGCGCGAGGGCCGTCAGCGGCGTCTGCTGCGCCGGCTTGACGATGATGGTGCAGCCGGCGGCCAGCGCGGGCGCGACCTTGCGCGTGATCATCGCGGCCGGGAAGTTCCAGGGCGTGATGGCGGCGCACACGCCCACCGGCTCGCGGGTGACGACGATCTGGCGGTCGCTCCAGGGCGAGGGGATGGTGCGGCCGTAGACGCGGCGGGCTTCCTCCGCGAACCACAGCACGTAGGAGGCGGCATAGGCGATCTCGCCGCGCGACTCGGCCAGGGGCTTGCCCTGCTCGCTGGTCATGATCAGCGCCAGGTCCTCCTGGTGCTCCATCAGCAGCTCGTACCAGCGGCGCAGCACGGCGGCGCGGGCGTCGGCCATCTGCTTCTTCCAGTCGGCGAAGGCCCGCGTGGCGGCGGCGATGGCGCGTTGCGTCTCGGCCTCGCCCATCTTCGGCACCGTGGCCAGCACCTGGCCGTCGGCGGGGTTGGTGACGGGGATCGTCTCGCCGTCCTCGGCGCCCAGCCATTGCCCGTCCAGCAGGCAGGCGGTCTTGAGGAGCGAGGGGTCGCGAAGGCGGTT
Source organism: Pseudomonadota bacterium (assembly GCA_023438115.1). Taxonomy (GTDB): domain Bacteria; phylum Pseudomonadota; class Gammaproteobacteria; order Burkholderiales; family Burkholderiaceae_C; genus Ramlibacter. Next base: position 19,789 of record JAEZEB010000150.1, read on the forward strand.
CTGCAAGGTCATGGCGTGGTCCTCAGGCGAAGCGGAAGCGCAGGCTGCCGAGCGGGCCGTAGTCGGCCTCGAACAGGTCGCCGCGGCGGGCGGCCACGGGACGGGTGAAGGAGCCGGCCAGCACGACCTGCCCCGGCTCGAGCGACTCGCCCCAGGGCGCGAGCTTGTTGGCGAGCCAGGCCACGCCGATCGCGGGGTGGCCCTGCACGCCGGCGGCCAGGCCGGTTTCCTCGACCACGCCGTTCTGGCGCAGGACGGCGCCGCACCAGGGCAGGTCCAGCGTCGCCGGATCGGCCCGGTTCGCGCCCATCACGATGCCGGCGTTGGCGGCGTTGTCGCTGATGGTGTCGAACACCTTGCGCATCGCCTTGGTGTGGCGGTCGAACTGCTCGATGCGCGAGTCGATGATCTCGATGGCGGGCGTGACGTACTCGGTGGCCGCGAGCACGTCCTGCTGCGTCACTTCGCGCCCGCCTTCCAGGCCGGGGCCGCGCAGCGGCGTCTTCAGGACGAAGGCCAGTTCCACTTCCACGCGCGGCGCGATGAAGCGCTCTGTGGGGATCTCCAGCACCTCGCCCGGCGTGCAGGTGTGGAGCATGTCGTCCAGCAGCGTGCCGTAGTCCGGCTCGTCGATCTGGCTGGCCATCTGCATGGCGCGCGAGGTCAGGCCGATCTTGTGGCCGATCACGCGCTTGCCGGCGGCGCGCTGCAGCGCCACCCAGGCGCGCGAGACGCGGTAGCCGTCGGCGATGGTCATGCCGGGGAAGCGCTTGGAGAAGTGCTCCACCTGGGTGCGGGTCTTCTGGCTCTGCTCCAGTTCCTGGGCGAGCTGTGCGATGAGGTCGTCGGGAAACATGCCTTGTTGCGGTGGGTGGGGGCGTTCAGCCGGCGAACAGCGGGTGCAGCGTGCTGTGCTTGCCGTCGTAGACCTGGCCGGGGCTCTCGTCGATCTGCAGCGTGATGCCGACGAGCTCCTGCGCGAAGACCGGCGCGAAGTGCTCCTTCACGCGGGCGAGCAGGCGGTCGCCGGTGTCCTTCTTCACCCGCGCGCTGCGGCCGGTGCCCATGCGCAGGTTCAGGTACATGAAGCCGTAGTCGCCCCGGCCGTCGGCCACCGCGTAGTGCGCGGCGGGGAAGGCCAGCACGCGGGTGCCGCCCGTGGGGAACACCTGCGAGCCGGCCTCGTCGCGGATGGCGAGCATCTCGTCGGCGAGCGTGCGGCACAGGCGGGCCACGTCGGTGCGGCCTTCCAGGTTGGGCGTGTAGAGGATGACCAGGTGCGGCATGGGTCGCCTACAGGCGCTGGTTGATGTTGACGTAGCCGTCGGCCGCCGACGCCTGGGGGCGCGGGATGGCCGACCCGTCCTGCGGCGTCACCGGGAAGACCGCGTTGATCTGGCCGGTGCCCGAGGCGCCGAAGTAGGGCGTGACCACTTCGGCCTTGCCGTCGTACTTCGACCAGCCCAGCGCGCCCAGCAGCATCGCCGTGTCGTGCATGAAGCCTTCGCCGTGGCCCTTGGAGGCGTACTCGGGCAGCATGCCGCAGAAGGTCTCCCACTCGCCCTGTTCCCACAGGCGCACCACGTCGTGGTCCAGCGTCTCCAGGAAGGGGCTCCAGACGCGGAAGGCGTACTCGGGCGCGAGGCCGTTCTGCGCGAAGCGGTGCGACAGCGAGCCGCTCGCGAAGAAGGCCACGGTGCCGTCGTAGTGCTCCTCCACCGCCTTGCGCATGGCCCAGCCCAGGCGCGCGCTGTCGTTGAGGTAGTGCGCCATGCACAGCGCCGAGACCGAGATCACCTTGAAGTGGCGGTCCTGGTTCATGTAGCGCATCGGCACGAGCGTGCCGTACTCCGGGTTCAGCGTCGTGCTGTCGTGCGCCAGCGTCTCCACGCCGTGCTCGTTGCACACCTTCGCGAGCAGGCGGCCCAGCTCCGGGTTGCCCGGGAAGCCGAACTCCATGTTGGCGATGAAGTGCGGCAGCTCGTTGCTGGTGTACAGCCCCTGGAAGTCCGCGCCGCAGTTGATGTGGTAGTTGGCGTTGACCAGCCAGTGGGTGTCGAACACGACGATGGTGTCCACGCCCAGCTCCCGGCAACGGCGGCCGATCTCGATGTGGCCGTCGATCGCGTCCTGGCGCGAACCCTGGCGGGCGCCGGGCAGTTCGCTCAGGTACATCGACGGGACGTGCGTGATCTTGGCGGCGAGAGCGAGCTTGCCCATGGTCAGACCCCCCAGCGCGGAATGTGGTGCGAGCCGAGCGAGACCGCGACGTTCTTCGGCTCCAGGAAGACTTCGTAGCTCCAGGTGCCGCCTTCGCGGCCCGTGCCGGAGGCCTTGGTACCGCCGAAGGGCTGGCGGAGGTCGCGCACGTTCTGGCTGTTGACGAAGCACATGCCGGCCTCCACGGCGGCGGCCACGCGGTGCGCGCGCCCCGTGTTCTCGGTCCAGACGTAGCTGGACAGGCCGTACGCGATGTCGTTGGCGATGCGGATGGCCTCGGCCTCGTCCTGGAAGGGGATGATGCAGGCGACCGGGCCGAAGATCTCGTCCTGCGCGATCTTCATGCGGTTGTCGACGTCGGCGAAGACGGTGGGCGCCACGTAGTTGCCCTTCTTCACCCGGTCGGCCACCAGCGGCGCGTCCAGGCCGCCGCACAGCATGGTGGCGCCTTCCTTTCGGCCCAGCTCGATGTAGCTGCGCACCTTGGCCAGGTGGCCCTGCGAGATCATCGGGCCGATGGTGGTCTTCTCGTCCTGCGGGTCGCCCACCACGATGTTCTTCGCGCGCGCCACGAAGCGGTCGACGAACTTCGCGTAGATCGACTTCTGCACCAGGATGCGGCTGCCCGCGGTGCAGCGCTCGCCGTTGTTGGAGAAGATCATGAAGACGGCGGCGTCCAGCGCGCGCTCGAAGTCCGCGTCCTCGAAGATCACGAAGGGCGACTTGCCGCCCAGCTCCATGCTGAACTTCTTCAGGCCGGCCGCCTGAACGATGCGGTTGCCGGTCGCGGTGGAGCCGGTGAAGGAGATCGCGCGCACGTCGCGGTGCTGCACCAGCGGCTCGCCGGCGTCCTTGCCGAAGCCGTGCACGATGTTCAGCACGCCGGCGGGGATACCCGCTTCCATGGCCAGCTCGCCCAGGCGGGCGGCGGTCAGCGGCGACAGCTCGCTCATCTTCAGCACCGCGGTGTTGCCGAAGGCCAGGCAGGGCGCGACCTTCCAGGTGGCCGTCATGAAGGGCACGTTCCAGGGCGAGATCAGCGCGCACACGCCCACGGGGTGGAACAGCGTGTAGTTCAGGTGTGTGGGCGTCGGGTAGGTGTGGCCGTCGACGCGCGTGCACATCTCGGCGAAGTAGTAGAAGTTGTCGGCCGCGCGCGGCACCAGCTGCTTGCCGGTCTGGGCGATCACCTGGCCGGTGTCGTCGGTCTCTGTGCGCGCGATCTCCGGCACGTTCTGCGCGATCAGGTCGCCCAGCTTGCGCACGATCTTCGCGCGCTCGGTGGCGGGCAGGCCGGCCCACTTGGGAAACGCTTCCTTCGCCGAGGCGACGGCCGCGTCGACCTCCTTCCCGCCGCCGACGGCGACTTCGGCCAGCACTTCCTGCGTGGCGGGGTTGACGGTCTCGAAGTAGGACGGGCCTTCGACGGTCCTGCCGTCGATCAGGTGATGGATGCGCATGGGATTCTTCAGGAAGCGATGGTGTTCGTGAGGGCGCCTATGCCCTCGATCTCGGTGACGACGACGTCGCCGGGCTGGCAGTCGACGACGCCGTCCGGCGTGCCGGTGAGGATCAGGTCGCCGGGGTTCAGCGTCATGAAGCCGCTGAAGTACTCGATCAGGAAGGGCACGTCGAAGATCATGTCCCTGGTGCTGCCTTCCTGCGTGACCTTGCCGTTGACCGTGGTCTTCAGGGCCAGCGCCATCGGGTCGGGGATGTCGGCGGCGTCCACGAGCCAGGGGCCGATGGGTGTCGCGCCGTCGCGGTTCTTCACCCGCAGGTTGGGCCGGTACCAGTTCTCCAGGTAGTCGCGGATCGCGTAGTCGTTGGCGACGGTGTAGCCCGCGACGTAGCCGTAGGCATCCTCGCGCTTGACGCGCCGCGCCCGGCGGCCGATGACCACCGCGAGCTCGCACTCGTAGTGCATGAACTGCACGCCGGCCGGCCGCTTCGTTGTGCGGCGATGGCCGTTGAGGGAACGCTCGCCCTTGAGGAAGGCCAGCGGCTCCTTGGGCGGCTCCTTGAACGCCAGCTCCCTGGCATGGTCGGCGTAGTTCAGGCCCAGCGCGAGGATGGTGCGCGGGCGCTCCTGGGGCTTGATCGGAGGCAGCCACTCGACCTGGTCCTGCCACAAGCGGCGGCCGTCCTCCAGCACCACCTGCCCATCCTGCTCGGTCGCGGCGTGCACCACGCCGTCGACCACCACGCGTGCGTGCTTCATGCGGCCTCCGCGACGAAAGTGTTGGTGAGGGTGCCCAGCGCGGGCATGCTGATGTCCACGCGGTCGCCGGCGCGCACGCGCGGGCGGCCCACGTCGACGCCCAGCATCAGCATGTCGCCGGCTCCGAGGGTCATGAATTCGCTGACCTCGGCCAGCAGCTTCTCGGCCGGGCGCAGCAGCTGCGAGAAGCGCACGGTCTGCTCGAGCTCGCCGTTGACGCGCACTTCGAGCTTGAAGACGGCGGGGTCGCCCGCCTCGTTGCGCGCGCGCACGCGGTCGCCGATGCCGAGGAAGCCGTCGCGGGCGTTGAACTTCACCGGCGGGCGGTAGAAGCTCTCGTGCGGGATGCGCACGTCGTTCATCAGCACGTAGCCGAGGATCTCGGTGGGCGACTTCATCACCATGGCGACGGTCGCGCCGACTTCCAGCTCGCCGGCGTCGGCCGGCACGGGGATCGCCGCGCCGTGCTCGCTCCAGGTGTTGGCGGGCTTGACGTACAGTACCGGCGCGTTGGGCGGGGCCTTGTAGGGCGCCTCGTTGACCTGGTCGCCCAGGGCCTCGAGCTCGCCGCGGAAGTTCAGGAGGGTGCCGTAGACGGTGCCTCTGGCCATTGTGCTCATGGCTGCTCCAATGCGATGAGTTGATCCAGCAGCTCGTAGAGCTGCGCGAGTTTCTGCTTGCCGAGCGACTGCTCGAGCCAGGCGTAATGCGCTTCCACGCTGTCCGACAGGTTACGCACCAGGCGCTTGCCGCGGGGCGTGGCCTGCACGACCGTGCGCCGCTGGTCGGCCGGGTCGCGCTCGCGCGCGATGAGCCCGTCGCGCTCCATGCGCGCCAGCACGCCGGTGAGGCTGGGGCCGAGGATGTAGGCCTCGCGGGCCACCTGGCCGGTCTCCAGCGTGCCGTGCTCGGCCAGGGCCCGCAGCACGCGCCACTGCTGGTCCGACAGGCCCTTCTCCCGCAGGCCCGGTCGGGTGTGGGCCATCAGCGATTCGCGCGCCTGCAGCAGCAGGCGGGGCAGGTTGCGGTGGGCGAAGGTACCGGGTGGCATGGGGGCGGAACTGATATTTAACATGTTAAATGAAATGCCGCGCCGCCACAAGCCGCCGCGCCATGGCGCAGCCCGGCCGCAGGGGCGGCTGCAGCCGGAGGTCATCCGCGGCGGGCGCCGCGGGGTGGAAGTTTCTAGAGGCGCTCGCGCAGCGCGGCGTTGCGCGCGGCCAGCGCGTTCGCGAGCTGGATCGCGATCATGTACTGGATCTGGTGCGCGACGCGCGGCACCGACTCGCGCAGCTGCGGCAGCGCCGCGCGCGGGAATTCCAGCGCGATCGAGGGCTCCAGCGCCACCGCGGTGGTCGACACCGACAGCGGCCCCACCAGCGACAGCAGGTTGAACATCTCGCCGGCGCAGACCTCGTTGACCGACAGCACGCGGCCGAGCGCGGCATCCTGGTGGAACACGCGCACGCGCCCGGTGACCAGCAGGTAGGTCGCGTCGCCGGGCTGCTCCTCGCTGGAGAAGCGGTGGCCTTCGGGGTATTCGAACAGGCGCGCGCAACGGACGAAGGCGTCGAGCTCGGGCTCGTCGAAGCGCTGGAAGGCGGGCAGGTCGCGCAGGAAGGGAAGCAGGGTCATCGCGGTTCCGTCGGGTTCAGGCGGGCTGCGGCGCCAGCCGCGAGGCGAGCGTCTGCGTCAGCAGGTCCAGCAGGGGCGGGCCGGCCTCTTCGTCGACGAGCAACTGCTCCAGGGGCTGGTGCCGCAACCGCAGCGTGCGCATGCGGGTGCGCGCCTGCACGGTCGAACTCGCGACCAGCTGCCGCGACAGCACCGAGATCTCGCCGAACAGCGCGCCCGGGCCCAGCTGGCCCAGGGGCACGGTGCGGTCGCCATGCTCCACGAACACGTCGGCCTCGCCGGCGAGCACGAAATGCACGGCGTCCGTCGGCATGCGGTCGCGGAAGATGTTGTAGCCCGGATGGACGTCCACGCGCGTCGTGAGGTCCAGCAGGCGTCGCAGGGTCGCGGCCGGCAGGCTGGCGGCGAACTGCGGGAACAGGCGCGCAAATTCCTTGCGGTCCTCGTCATCGGGCATCTCGGAGACTCCCCAGTGAATTAGTTGGCACGACGCGCAGAAATGCGCGTGGTAAGCGGTCGTCAGTAAAGGAAAGCGCGTGTTATTCTAAAAAGTGGAGGGGCTTCTCGACGTCCACGGACGCGGCGAACCCGGGCAAAGCGGGCTTTTGGCACGACTTTGCCACACAAGAAGAGCAGGGACCGCCTCGCCGGTCCCGTCTCGCCAACAACGGAACCGAGGAAACAACGATGCGGCGCGTCCCGTGGGCCCAAACTTTGGCCGGACTTTTGCTGGCCTTTTCCGCTGTCTCCAGCTTCGCGGACGCCACGCGCGACGGCCTCGCGGCCGCCAAGGCAGGCCGTTACGAGGAAGCCAGGCAGCTGTGGCTGTCGGCCGGCCAGAACGCCGACGCGCTCAACAACCTCGGCGTGCTGTACGAGAAGGGCCAGGGCGTGCCGCGCGACCTCGCGCAGGCCGCTTCGTACTACCGCCGCGCCGCCGAGGCGGGCAACCACCGCGCGCAGAACAACCTGGGCGTGCTGCTCGATCGCGGCATCGACGGCCGGCCGGACCCCGCGCAGGCCGCCACCTGGTACGAGAAGGCCGCGCGCCAGGGCAACGCCAACGCGATGAACAACCTCGCGGTGCTCAAGGAGCGCGGCCGCGGCGTGCCCGCCGATCCCGCGGGCGCACTCAAGCTGTATCGCCAGGCGGCCGACCGCGGCCTGGCCACCGCGCACAACAACCTGGGCGTGGCCTACGAGAAGGGCACGGTCGCCCCGCGCGACCTCGCAGCCGCAGCGCGCCACTACCGCGCCGCCGCGGAGCGCGGGCTCGGCGTGGCCGCCAACAACCTCGGCGTGCTGTATGGCGCCGGCCGCGGCGTGGCCCGCAACTACGCGGAGGCCGCCTACTGGTTCGGCCGCGCGGCGGAGGCCGGCAACGCCAACGGCGTGCGCAACCGCGACACCGCCTTCCGCCGGCTGAAGCCGGAGGAAGTGGAG
>JAEZEB010000172.1 GCA_023438115.1 Pseudomonadota bacterium
GGGCGATCATCTGCGCGATGCCGCCGGCCACCCCGAGGTCGTTGAAGACGAAGAAGCCGAGCGTCACGAAGCCCATGTGCGCCACGGACGAATAGGCCACCAGCTTCTTCATGTCCTGCTGCACCATCGCCACCAGGCCCACGTAGATCACCGCGATCAGCGACAGCGCGATCATCAGCCAGGCCCATTCGCGCGCGGCGTCGGGGGCGATCGGCATGGAGAAGCGCAGGAAGCCGTAGGCGCCCAGCTTCAGCATGATCGCGGCCAGCACGGCGGAGCCGCCCGTGGGCGCCTCGACGTGCACGTCGGGCAGCCAGGTGTGCACCGGCCACATCGGCACCTTCACCGCGAAGGCGGCGAAGAAGCCGAAGAACAGCAGCGTCTGCGCCAGCGACGACAGCGGCAGCTGGTGCCAGGCCAGGATGTCGAAGCTGCCGCCGGCCACGCTGTACAGGTAGACCAGCGCCACCAGCATCAGCAGCGAGCCGAGCAGCGTGTACAGGAAGAACTTGAACGCCGCGTAGATGCGGTTCGGGCCGCCCCAGATGCCGATGATCAGGTACATCGGGATCAGCGTGGCCTCGAAGAACACGTAGAACAGCACGCCGTCGAGCGCGCAGAACACGCCGATCATGAGGCCCGACAGGATCAGGAACGCGCCCATGTACTGGTTGACGCGCTCGGTGATCACCTCCCAGGCGGAAATCACCACCACCACCGTGATGAACGCAGTGAGCAGCACGAACCAGAAGGAGATGCCGTCCAGCCCGAGGTGGTAGTTGACGTTGAAGCGCTCGATCCACGGCGCCTTCTCGACGAACTGCATCGCGGCGGTGGAGGTGTCGAAGCGGCCGTACAGCGGCAGCGTCACGAGGAAGCTGACGATGGAGCCGACCAGCGCGAGCCAGCGCACCATGCGCGCCTGCTCGTCGCGGCCGAGGGCCAGCAGCACGGCGCCGAAGGCGATCGGCGTCCAGATGGCGAGGCTCAGGAGTCCCACGTTCATTGTTCTTGTTCCCCTACTTGGCCAGCCATTCCTGGACCATCGGCCAGCTGACGAAGTACGTCATGAGGATGACGATGCCCAGCAGCATGGCGAAGGCGTAGTGATAGATGTAGCCGGATTGCACCCAGCGGATGACGCCGGCGAACCAGCCCACGAGGCGGGCGCTGCCGTTGACGAAGACGGTCTCGATGATCCCCTGGTCGCCGCCCTTCCACAGGCCGCGGCCCAGGCCGCGCGCCGCGCGGGCGATCACGTTCTCGTTGAGCCAGTCCATGTAGTACTTGTTCTCCAGCAGCACGTACACCGGCCTGAACATGCGCTGGATCGCCGCGGGCAGCGCCGGGTTCTTCAGGTACATGTACCAGGAGAGCACCACGCCGGCGAGCGCCAGCCAGAACACCGGGGTCTGCAGGGCGTGCAGCGCCATGGCCACGGGGCCGTGCCAGATCTCGCGCAGTTCCGCCATGGCCGGGTGCTTCGCGTCGACGAAGATCGCGTCGGCGAAGAACTCGCCGAACAGCATCGGGCCCATGGTGAGGAAGCCGATGACGACCGAGGGGATCGCGAGCAGCACCAGCGGCGCCGTGATGACCCAGGGCGACTCGTGCGGCTTGGCGTCGTGTCCGTGGCCATGCCCGTGGTCGTCGCCGTGCGCGTCGTGGTGCCCATGCGCATCCGGGTTCTGGTCGTAGCGCTCCTGGCCGTGGAAGACCAGGAAGTACATGCGGAAGGAGTAGAAGGCCGTGACGAACACGCCCGCCAGCACCGCGAAGTAGGCGAAGCCGGCGCCGGGGATGTTGGCCGCGTGCACCGCCTCGATGATGCTGTCCTTCGAATAGAAGCCGGCGAACAGCGGCGTGCCGATCAGCGCCAGCGAGCCGAGCAGCGAGGTGATCCAGGTGATCGGCATGTGCTTGCGCAGGCCGCCCATCCAGCGGATGTCCTGGTTGTGGTGCATGCCGATGATCACGGAGCCGGCCGCCAGGAACAGCAGCGCCTTGAAGAAGGCGTGCGTCATCAGGTGGAACACCGCCACCGAGTACGCCGAGGCGCCCAGCGCCACGGTCATGTAGCCCAGCTGCGAGAGCGTGGAGTACGCCACCACGCGCTTGATGTCGTTCTGGATGATGCCCAGGAAACCCATGAACAGGGCCGTGATGGCGCCGATCACGAGGATGAAGGACAGCGCGGTGTCGGACAGTTCGAACAGCGGCGACATGCGCGCCACCATGAAGATGCCGGCCGTCACCATGGTGGCGGCGTGGATCAGCGCGGAGATCGGCGTCGGGCCCTCCATCGAGTCGGGCAGCCACACGTGCAGCGGGAACTGCGCGCTCTTGCCCATGGCGCCGATGAACAGGCAGATGCAGATGACGGTGATCAGGCGCCAGTCGGTGCCCAGGCCGAACGGCAGGCCGGCCAGCTCGCCGGACCTGGCAAAGGCTTCCGTGTAGTTCAGCGTGCCCGCGTAGGCCACGATCAGGCCGATGCCCAGGATGAAGCCGAAGTCGCCGACGCGGTTGACCAGGAAGGCCTTGAGGTTGGCGAAGATCGCCGTCGGCTTGGTGTACCAGAAGCCGATCAGCAGGTACGACACCAGGCCCACCGCCTCCCAGCCGAAGAACAGCTGCAGGAAGTTGTTGCTCATGACCAGCATGAGCATGGAGAAGGTGAACAGCGAGATGTAGGCGAAGAAGCGGTTGTAGCCCTCGTCCTCCTCCATGTAGCCGATCGTGTAGACGTGCACCATCAGCGACACGAAGGTCACCACGCACATCATCATGGCGGTGAGGCCGTCGACCAGGAAGCCGACCTCCATCTTCAGGCCGCCGACGACCATCCATTCGTAGATGGTCTCGTTGAAGCGGGCGCCGTCGAGCGCCACGCTCTTGAGCGTCATGGCCGACAGGATGAAGGCCACCAGCACGCCCAGGATGGTGGCGGTGTGCGACAGCCGGCGGCCGATCACGTTGCCGCCGAAGGTCGTGCCCAGGATGCCGGCCACCAGCGAGCCCGCCAGGGGCGCGAGCGGGACTGCCAGCAGCGTCGCTGCGTTGAGGGTTGTAGCCATCGTTTCTTATCGCCGCCGGGATCAGCCCTTGAGCGCGTTCAGTTCTTCGACGTTGATGTTCTCTTTGTTCCGGAACAGCAGCACCAGGATCGCCAGGCCGATCGCCGATTCGGCGGCCGCCACGGTGAGGATGAAGAACACGAAGACCTGGCCGTGCATGTCGCCGAGGTAGTGGGAGAACGCCACGAAGTTCATGTTGACGGCCAGCAGCATCAGCTCGATGGCCATCAGCAGCACGATCAGGTTGCGCCGGTTCAGGAAGATGCCGACCACCGACAGCGCGAACAGGATCGCGCCCAGCGTCAGGAAGTGTCCGAGCGTGAGGGTCATGCCTTGTTCTCCGCGGCGGCGGCAGCCGCCGCCGGCTCCGGTTGGGCCGGCCGGGACGGCGGCACCTTGATGACCTGCAGGCGGTCGCGGGCGCGCACGCGCACGGCCTCGGCCGGGTCGATCTGCTTGCTGTCCTTGCGCCGGCGCAGCGTGAGCGCGATGGCGGCGATGATGGCCACCAGCAGGATCACGGCGGCGATCTCCAGCGGGTACAGGTATTCGCTATACAGAAGCTTGCCCAGCTCCTTCGTGTTGGAGTACTGCTCGCCGGCCTGCACGGCGGCCGAGGCCGCCGCGGGCATCGCGCGCGGCTCGTCCACCGGGCGGAAACCGCCCATCAGCACCGCCGCCATTTCCAGGGCGATCAGCGCGCCGACGGTCGCGGCGATGGGGAAGTGCTTCCAGAAGCCGGCCCGCAGGTTGTCGATGTTGATGTCCAGCATCATCACCACGAACAGGAACAGCACCATCACGGCGCCGACGTACACCAGCACCAGCGTGATCGCGAGGAACTCGGCCTGCAGCAGCAGCCACACGCCGGCGGCCTGGAAGAAGGTGAGCACGAGGAACAGCGCAGCGTGCACCGGGTTGCGCGCGGTGATGACGCGGAAGGCCGCGAACAGCAGCACCAGCGAGAAGAGATAGAAGAGGCCCGTCCGGATGTCCATGGTCGTTCTTTCCTGCGGGCTCTCAGCGGTACTTCGCGTCGGCCGCGCGGTTGGCCGCGATCTCGGCCTCGTAGCGGTCGCCCACGGCCAGCAGCATGTCCTTGGTGAAGTACAGGTCGCCGCGCTTCTCGCCGTGGTATTCCAGCACGTGCGTCTCGACGATCGAGTCCACCGGGCAGCTCTCCTCGCAGAAGCCGCAGAAGATGCACTTGGTCAGGTCGATGTCGTAGCGCGTGGTGCGGCGGGTGCCGTCGGCGCGCTGCTCGCTCTCGATGGTGATGGCGAGCGCGGGGCACACGGCCTCGCACAGCTTGCAGGCGATGCAGCGTTCCTCGCCGTTCTCGTAGCGGCGCAGCGCGTGCAGGCCGCGGAAGCGCGGCGACAGCGGCGTCTTCTCCTCCGGGAACTGCACGGTGATCTTGCGCGCGAAGAAGTACTTGCCCGTGATGCGCAGGCCGCGGAACAGCTCCAGCAGCAGGAAGCTGGAGAGGAAGTCCTTGAGCGAGAACGCGGAGGCCCGGGGAGCCAGTGCTTGGGAGGACATGGCTTTACTTGAAGATGTTGAACGGGGTCTGCATCCACCCGCCGACCACCACCAGCCACACCAGGGTGACCGGGATGAAGATCTTCCAGCCCAGGCGCATGATCTGGTCGTAGCGGAAGCGGGGGAACGTCGAGCGGATCCACAGGAACATCGTGACCATGGCGAAGGTCTTGATGCCCAGCCAGATCCAGCCGGGGATGAACGAGAGGAACTCGAAGGGAGGCAGCCAGCCGCCCAGGAACATGGTCACCGCCAGGATGGAGACGAGCCACATGTTGGCGTACTCGGCCAGGAAGAACATGGCGAAGCTCATGCCCGAGTACTCGATCATGTGGCCGGCCACGATCTCGGATTCGCCTTCCACCACGTCGAAGGGGTGGCGGTTCGTCTCGGCGAGGCCGGAGATGAAGTAGACCAGGAAGATCGGCAGCAGCGGCAGCCAGTTCCAGGACAGGAAGTTCAGGCCGGCTTCGGCCATCGAGCCGCGGCCCTGCTGCAGCACGATCTCCGTCATGTTCAGGCTGCCCGTGACCATCAGCACGACCACGAAGCAGAAGCCCATCGCGATCTCGTAGCTGACCATCTGGGCCGACGCGCGCAGCGCGCCCAGCAGCGCGTACTTCGAGTTCGACGCCCAGCCGGCGATGATCACGCCGTAGACCTCCAGCGCCGTCACGGCCGCCAGGAACAGCAGGCCGGCGTTGATGTTGGCCAGCGCCACGTCGGGGCCGAAGGGGATCACCACCCAGGCGACCAGCGCCGGCATGATGGTCATGATCGGGCCGAGCAGGAACAGGCCCTTGTTGGCCGCCGTCGGGAGGATGATCTCCTTGGTCAGCAGCTTCACCGCGTCGGCGATGGGCGTCAGCAGGCCGAAGGGGCCGATGCGGTTGGGGCCCGGGCGGATCTGCGTGAAGCCGATCGCCTTGCGTTCCCACAGCGTGAGGTAGGCCACGGCGATCATGAGGGGCAGCACCACCGCGATGATCTTGATCAGGGTCCAGATCACCGGCCAGCCCGCGCCCGTCCACCACGGGGCCGCGATCAGGCCGTTGCCGAAACCGTAAATCGTGTCGATCATGCCGCGACCTCCCCGGCGTCGGCCTGCGCGGCGCGCGCGTCAGCGGTGAGCTGCAGCGAGGGCGCGCGGCGGACGATGCCATCGAGCTGGTAGATGGAAGCGGCCACCGGGCGCGCGTCGGTGTCGCCGAGCCACGCCGCCTTGGCCGTCTTGTTGGAGAGCTGGCCGCCCTGCGCCATCGCCTGGCCGGCGTCGGCGCCGCGCGCCTCGGCCAGCACTTCCTGCGCCGATTCCTGCTCGAAGCCCTGCAGGCCCAGCATGTTGCCCAGCACGCGCAGCACCTTCCAGGCCGGTCGCGTCTCGCCCAGCGGCTTGACGACGGCGTGGAAGCCCTGCACGCGGCCTTCGGCGTTGACGAAGGTGCCCGGCGTCTCGGTCCACGGCGCGATCGGCAGCAGCACGTCGCTGATGTCGAGGTTGGCCTTGAACGGGCTGAGCGTGATCACCATGCCGCCGCCCTGCCCCAGCGCCGCGGCGCGTTCGCCGGCGGCGGAGTCGTGGCGCGGCTCGTTGTTCAGGAGGACCAGCGCCTTCAGGCCGCCGGCCAGCATCTGGCCCGCGTTCAGGCCGCCCTCGCCCGGCATCGCGTTCACCAGCTGCGCGCCGACGGTGTTGGCGGCTTCGGTGAGGTAGCCGACGGTGGCGCCGGTCGCCTCGGCGATCCAGTTGGCCAGCGACAGCAGCGCGCTCGCGGCGGGATGGTGCGCGGCGGCGTTGCCCAGCAGGATGGCCTTGCGCTCGCCGGACAGCAGCGAGGCGGCGATCGCCTTCGCGGCGTCGGTCGCATTGCCCTGCAGCGGTGCCTTGGTGCCCTTCTCGTTGCCGATGGCGGTGGCGACGTCGGCCAGCGCCTGCACCCACTGGCCCGCGGGCACGGTGATGCGGCCGGCGATGGCCATCGCCCAGTCGTCCTCGCGGTGGTGGATCACCGACACCTGCGCGCCCGAGCGCACCGCGGCGCGCACGCGCAGCGCGAACAGCGGATGCTCCTTGCGCAGGTTGGAACCCACGACCAGCGCGCGCTGCAGCGTGGACAGCGAGGCGATGGAGGTGCCCAGCCAGCGCACGCCTTCCTTCGCCGGAAATTCGGCGTGGCGCAGGCGGTAGTCGACGTTCTCGCTGCCGAGGGCGCGCACCAGCTTCTGGGCCAGGTACAGCTCCTCGACGGTGCTGTGCGGGCTCACCAGCGCGCCGATGGCCTTGGCGCCGTGGTCACGCTTGATGTCCGACAGGCCGTGCGCCACGTATTCCAGCGCGGTCTGCCAGTCGACGGTCTTCCACTCGCCGCCCTGCTTGACCATGGGCGCGGTCAGGCGCTCGGGGCCGTTGAGCGCCTCGTAGGAGAAGCGATCGCGGTCGGCCAGCCAGCACTCGTTGACTTCCTCGTTCTCGAGAGGCAGCACGCGCATGACCTTGTTGTTCTTCACCTGCACCAGCAGGTTGGCGCCTTCCGAGTCGTGCGGGCTCACCGACTTGCGGCGCGACAGCTCCCAGTTGCGGGCGCTGTAGCGGAACGGCTTGGACGTCAGCGCGCCCACCGGGCACAGGTCGATCATGTTGCCGGAGACTTCGGAGTCGACCGTGTCGCCCAGCACCGTGGTGATCTCGCTGTGCTCGCCGCGGTGGACCATGCCCAGCTCCATCACGCCGGCCACTTCCTGGCCGAAGCGCACGCAGCGGGTGCAGTGGATGCAGCGGCTCATCTCTTCCATGGAGATCAGCGGGCCCACGTCCTTGTGCAGCACGACGCGCTTTTCTTCCTCGTAGCGCGAGCCGGAGCCGCCGTAGCCGACGGCCAGGTCCTGCAGCTGGCATTCGCCGCCCTGGTCGCAGATCGGGCAGTCCAGCGGGTGGTTGATGAGGAGGAACTCCATCACCGACTGCTGCGCCTTGATCGCCTTCTCGCTGCGGGTGCGCACGATCATGCCGTTGGTGACGGGCGTGGCGCAGGCCGGCATCGGCTTGGGCGCCTTCTCCACGTCCACCAGGCACATCCGGCAGTTGGCCGCGATCGAGAGCTTCTTGTGATAGCAGAAGTGCGGGATGTAGGTGCCCGCCTTCTCGGCCGCATGCATCACCATGCTGCCCTCGGGCACCGACACCTTCTGTCCGTCGAGGTCGATTTCGATCATGTTCTGTTCAGCCCCTGGCGCCGGCCGGAACCGGGGTCTTGCCTTCCGAGGTCGGCAGGTCCGGACGCGCGATCTTCGCCTCGAACTCGTGGCGGAAGTGCTTGAGCATCGCGCGCACGGGCATCGCCGCGGCGTCGCCCAGCGCGCAGATCGTGCGGCCCTGGATGTTGTCGGCCACCGAGTTCAGCAGGTCCAGGTCGGACGGCTTGCCGTGGCCGTTCTGGATGCGGTCGATCACGCGCCACATCCAGCCCGTGCCTTCGCGGCACGGCGTGCACTGCCCGCAGGACTCGTGCATGTAGAAGTACGACAGGCGCAGCAGGCTCTCGACCATGTCGCGCGTCTCGTCCATCACGATGACGGCGCCCGAGCCGAGCATGGAGCCCGCCTTGGCGATGGAGTCGTAGTCCATCGTGCACTCCATCATGATGTCCGCGGGCAGCACCGGGGCGGACGAGCCGCCGGGGATCACCGCCTTGAGCTTGCGGCCGCCCTTCACGCCGCCGGCCAGTTCCAGCAGCTTGCTGAAGGGGGTGCCCATCGGCACCTCGTAGTTGCCGGGCAGCTCGACGTCGCCGCTCACCGAGAAGATCTTGGTGCCGCCGTTGTTCGGCTTGCCGCATTCGAGGTAGGCCTGGCTGCCGTTGCGGATGATCCAGGGCACCGCCGCGAAGGTCTCGGTGTTGTTGATCGTGGTGGGCTTGCCGTACACGCCGAAGCTGGCCGGGAAAGGCGGCTTGAAGCGCGGCTGGCCCTTCTTGCGTTCCAGCGACTCGAGCAGCGCCGTCTCCTCGCCGCAGATGTAGGCGCCGAAGCCGTGGAACGCGTGCAGCTGGAACGAGAAGTTCGAGCCGAGGATGTTGTTGCCCAGGTAGCCGGCGGCGCGGGCCTCCTCCAGCGCTTCCTCGAAGCGCTCGTACACCTGGAAGATCTCGCCGTGGATGTAGTTGTACCCCAGCGAGATGCCCATCGCGTAGGCCGCGATGATCATCCCCTCGATGACGATGTGCGGGTTGTAGGCAAGGATGTCGCGGTCCTTGCAGGTGCCCGGCTCGCCCTCGTCGGAGTTGCACACCAGGTACTTCTGCCCCGGGAACTGGCGGGGCATGAAGCTCCACTTGAGCCCGGTCGGAAAACCGGCGCCGCCGCGCCCGCGCAAGCCCGAGGCCTTGACCTCGGCAATCACCTGCTCAGGCGTGATGCCTTCGGTAAGGATGCGGCGCAGCGCCTGGTAGCCCTCGCGCGCTTCGTAGTCCTTCAGC
>JAEZEB010000198.1 GCA_023438115.1 Pseudomonadota bacterium
CTGGCCGCTTGAGCACCGCACCGTCGCCCGATGTCGCGGGCGACTGGTTCGCCGCCATGCGCCGCGGCGACTTCGAAGCCGCCTGGCGCGCGACCGACCGCATCGAGTTGCCGCGCCGCGTGGCCCAGCGGCAGCCGGGCTTCGAGCGCAATTCCTCGCAGCTGCGCTGGGACGGCACCGCACCCGAAGGCCGCAGCGTGATCGTGCGCTGCGAGCACGGACTGGGCGACACGCTGATGTTCATGCGCTTCCTCCCGCTGCTGCGCTCGCGCGAGCTGCACTTCCTGGTGCAGCCGCCGCTGGTGGACCTGCTGCGCGGGCTGCCGGGCCTGGACAAGGTGCGCAACTACTGGACCGACGATCCCCTGCCGCCGCACGAGGTGGACATGGAGGTGATGGAGCTCGCGTATGCGCTGCGCGTGCCCGCGCCGCCTGCGCCCTATCCGCACCTGGCGCAAGCGCTGCCCGACGTGGACCATCTCGTCCCTTCCACAGGGCGCCTCCGCGTCGGCGTGCTCTGGTCGGTGAGCGATTGGGAGCAGGAGCGCTCGATCCCGCTGGAAGCGCTGGAGCCCGTGTTCGGCGTGGAAGGCGTCGACTTCTTCTCGCTGCAGCAGGGCCGCGCCGCCACGGATCCGCGGCTGGCCGATTACGGCATCACGCCACTCTCCGCGCATACGGCCTCGCTGCCCATGGCCGCCGCGGCCATGCGACGCATGGACTTGGTCATCACGCCCGACGGCATGGCCGCGCACCTGGCCGGCACGCTGGGCGTCACGACCTGGGTGCTGCTGCTGCACGAGGCGGATTGGCGCTGGATGGACGAACGCGCGGATTCCCCCTGGTACCCGACTGCACGCCTGTTCCGTCAACGGCGCCCCGGCGACTGGCCTTCCGTGGCCGGCGCCCTGGCGGACGCCCTCCGCCGTAGGGCGGGGTGAGCGCGAAGCCGAACCCCGCCGCTTTCAGTACAAGGCCCCCACGGCATTCAACAAGCGCAACTGCGCCCACCCCTCTCCCATCGCCAGCACGCTCACCGACGCCGGCGCGATGTCGAAGCTCTCCAGCCGGTCCAGCGACAGCCCGAGCACGTCCGCGATCATCGCCTTCAGCACGTCCCCGTGCGACACGATCATCACGTAGCGGTCCGGATGGCGCGACAGCAGCTTGCGCAATCCCGCCATCGCACGCAGCGGCACCTGGGCAAAGGCCTCGCCTCCCGGCGGCTGGGCGCTGCCGCGCCGCTCCAGCCAGTGCCGCCAGGCCTCCTGGTGGCGCACCTCCCCGAAGGTGCGGCCCTGCCACTCGCCGAGGTCCACTTCGTCGAAGGCCTGCTCGACGAGGATCTCCAGCCCGCGCGATTCGGCCAGCGGACGCGCCGTCTGCCGCGTGCGCGGCTGCGGGCTGCAGTAGATCGCGTCCAGCGGCTGCCCACGCAGGCGCTGGACGAGCTGCAGCGCCTGCGCGTGCCCTTTCGCGTTGAGGGAGACCTCGGGCAGGCGGCCGGCGAAGCCGCGCCCGACCCAGTCATGGTCCGCGTGCCGGACCAGCAGGAAGGTGGTCATGCGGCCTCCCGCTCAGGCCGTGGCCGCGAGAGGCGCCTCCTGCACCACCGGCGAGGCGCTGCCGCCCACGTAGCGCCGCACCATGCGGCCGCAGAACTCGGCGAACTCCTCGGGCACCTGCGGCGCGCTCGTGTGGTGCGGCTGCAGGCCCCGGTGCTCGGGCGTGAAGCAGAAGGTGACCGTGACGTCGAAATCGTCGAGCGCCAGCATCTGGCGGTCGAACCAGGCGTCGGCATCCGGCCGGAAGCTGTCGGCCCAGCTCAGGCCGGTGCGCAGCTTCTTCACGCCCAGCTTCTTGAGCCAGCGCACCGCGTCGTCGAGGCGGTGGTCCTCGAAGTGGAACCACTGGCAGATGCCGAACTCGGGCGTGTAGTCGGCGAAGTGCCGGCACGCGAGCTTGGGAGTGCCGTCCTCGCGCAGCAGGCCCATGTGGAAATGGCGGTAGTAGCTCGAACCCTCGGCTTCGCGGTGCCGCGTCGTCGCGGGCCAGGCCTTGGGCAGGTCGTAGAGCGAATACCAGTGCACGCGCGGCACGCGGCCGCGCAGCAGTTCGGCGGTGCGCTTCAGGCCCCACTCCTGCACCTCTTCGGCGCCGAAGGTGGAGACGCCGACTTCCGTCACCCACACGGGCAGGTGCGTCACCGCCTCGATCTCCGCGATGCGCTCGGGCCACTGGTGGATCTGCCAGTGGTTCCAGTCCAGCGGAAAGCCGTGCACCGCGACGGCGTCCACGGTGTCCAGCACGCCGGCAGCACCCAGCAGCTGGATGAAGGCGGGATCGATGGGCGAGATGCCGCCCAGCACGCGGGTAAGGCCGGGGGCCTCGGCGGCCACCGCGCTCGTGGCCAGCTTCACCATCTGCGCGTAGCGCGTCCATCCGGGGTCGACTTCGGGGTCCCAATGCGATTTGTTGTTCGGTTCGTTCCAGAACTTGGCGGCTTCGATCATGGTTCTTCGGTCGGGTCTCTTCAGGTTTCCTTCTGGGCCGGCAGCACCTTCACGGCCTTGCCGCCGGCGCGGCGGCGCGGCCTGGACGCGACCTCCTCGTCGCCGCGGATGAAGGCCTCCACCAGCTCGCGCGCCTCGTCGTCGGTGAACTGCAGCGGCGGCGACTTCATGTAGTAGCTCGAAGGGCCGTTGAGCGCGCCGCCGATGCCGCGGTCGAGCGCGATCTTCGCGCAGCGGATCGCATCGATGACGACGCCGGCCGAATTGGGCGAATCCCAGACTTCGAGCTTCAGCTCGCAACTCAGGGGCACGTTGCCGAAGGACGTGCCTTCCATGCGGATGAAGGCGAACTTGCGGTCGTCGAGCCAGGGCACGTAGTCGCTGGGGCCGACGTGCACGTCGCGCTCCTTCATGGCGTGGCCCAGCTGGCTCGTGACGGCCTGTGTCTTCGACACTTTCTTGGATGCGAGGCGTTCGCGCTCCAGCATGTTGAGGAAATCGGTGTTGCCCCCCACGTTGAGCTGGTAGGTGCGCTCGACCTTCACGCCGCGCTTGCGGAACAGGTCGGTCAGCATGCGGTGCACGATGGTCGCGCCCACCTGCGACTTGATGTCGTCGCCGATGATGGGCAGGCGGCGCTGCGCGAAGCGCTTGTTCCAATAGGGCTGCGACGCGATGAACACGGGGATGCAGTTGACGAAGGCGCAGCCCGCTTCGAGGATCTGCTCGACGTACCACTTGGTCGCCATCTCCGAGCCGACCGGCAGGTAAGACACGACGACATCGGTCTTCGTCGCCTTGAGGATGCCCACGATGTCGTCGGTGCTGCGCTCCGACTTGGGCACCACGTCCTTGAGGTAGGTGCCCAGCCCGTCGTGCGTCATGCCGCGCGAGACCGGCACGCCCAGGCGCGGCACCTCGGCAAAGCGCAGCGTGTTGTTCGGTTCGGCGAAGATCGCCTCGCCGAGGTCCAGCCCCACCTTGTGCGCGCTGACATCGAAGGCCGCGGTGAACTCGATGTCGCGCGGATGGTAGCCCGCGAGGTCGACATGCATGAGGCCCGGCACGAAGTCGTCGGGCGCGGCGTCGCGGTAGAAGTGCACTCCCTGCACCAGCGAGGAAGCGCAGTTCCCGACGCCGATGATCGCCACCCGGATCTTGCCCATGTTCACTCCCTTTTCTTCCGGCTTATCGCGCTGTCGCGCTGCCAATGACTCATCGACAGTGGAGAGTCATCGTACAGATCGAGTGCTCTGCCGTGGGGCGTTTTCGAAATTTCGTTGAAATCGCCCCCGTCGGCTGAGTCGTCGTCCTAACATCCGCGATCAAACAGACAACAGGGAAGTGGCATGAAGAAGGTGTTGATCACGGGAGGCGCCGGTTTCATCGGTTCGCATCTTGCCGACGAACTGCTGGCGCATGGCTATGCCGTGCGGGTGCTGGATTCGCTGGAGCCGCAGGTGCACGGCGAAGGACGACGACGGCCCGAGTACCTCGCGAAGGAAGTCGAGCTGGTCGTCGGCGACGTCAACGACCGCGCGAAGGTCGACCAGGCGTTGCAGGGCATGGATGCCGTCTTCCACTTCGCCGCCGCGGTGGGCGTGGGCCAGAGCATGTACGAGGTGGCGCACTACACGCGCACCAACAACCTGGGCACCGCGGTGCTGATGGAAGCGCTGGTGAAGAACCCGGTGCAGCGCCTGATCGTCGCCTCGAGCATGAGCCTCTACGGCGAGGGCCTCTACCAGGGCAGTTCCGGCGGTCCCCGCGTGGTGGGCGAGCGCACGCTGGAGCAGCTGAAGGCTGGCCAGTGGGAGTTCCGCGCGGAAGATGGCAGCGTGCTGCAGCCGATGCCGACGCCCGAAAGCAAGCAGCCGGCGCTGGCGTCCGTGTACGCGCTGTCCAAGTACGACCAGGAGCGGCTGTGCCTGATGCTGGGCCGCGCGTACAACATCCCCACCGTGGCGCTGCGCTTCTTCAACGCCTACGGTCCCCGGCAGGCGCTGTCGAATCCCTACACCGGCGTGCTCGCGATCTTCGCCTCGCGGCTGCTGAACGACAACCGGCCCGCGATCTTCGAGGACGGGCTGCAGCAGCGCGACTTCGTGAGCGTCTACGACATCGCGCGCTGCTGCCGCCTCGCGCTGGAGACGCCCGGCGCGGCCGGCGAAGTGTTCAACGTGGGCAGTGGGCAGCCGCGCACGGTGCGCGAGATCGCGGCCAAGCTCGCGAAAGTGGTGGGCAAGGAGAACGTCCAGCCCGAGATCCTCGGCAAGTACCGCGTGGGCGACATCCGGCACTGCTACGCCGACATCGGCAAGGCCCAGCGCGTGCTCGGCTTCGCGCCGCAGGTGCGGCTGGAGGACGGGCTGGTCGAACTCTCGTCCTGGCTCGCCAGCCAGGCCGCGGTGGACCGGGTGGCGCAGGCCAGCGCCGAACTCAGCGCGCGCGGGCTGACGGTATGAGCGCGCACACCACCCTCATCACCGGCGGCGCGGGCTTCGTCGGATCCAACCTCGCGCACCGCCTGCTGGCCGCCGGGCGCAAGGTGCGCGTGCTCGACAACCTCTCGCGTCCCGGCGTGGAGCAGAACCTGCAGTGGCTGCGCCAGCAGCACGGCGCGCTGCTGGAGTTCGTGCGCGCCGACGTGCGCGACGCGGCCGCCGTGCAGGAAGCCATGGCCGGCGTGCAGCAGGTCTACCACTTCGCCGCGCAGGTCGCGGTCACCACCAGCCTGGAGAACCCGCAGGAAGATTTCGCGGTCAACGCGCTCGGCACCCTCAACGTGCTGGAAGCCGCGCGCTCGCGGCCCGTTCCACCGGCGCTGGTGCTCACCTCGACCAACAAGGTCTACGGCGGGCTGGAAGACCTCGCGCTGTCGGTGCAGGGCCAGCGCTACCTGCCCGTGGATCCGCAGGCCTGCGGGCGCGGCATCGCCGAAGACCGGCCGCTGGACTTCCACAGCCCCTACGGCTGCTCCAAGGGCACGGCCGACCAGTACTTCATCGACTACGCGCGCAGCTACGGCCTCACCACGCTGGTCTTCCGCATGAGCTGCATCTACGGCCCGCGGCAGTTCGGCACCGAGGACCAGGGCTGGGTGGCGCACTTCATCCTGCGCGCCCTGCGCGGCGAGCGCATCACGCTCTACGGCGACGGCATGCAGGTGCGCGACGTTCTCTTCGTCGACGACCTCGTCGACGCTTTCCTGCTCGGCGAGCAGAACGCGCAGCGCCTGGCCGGCCGCGCGTTCAACATGGGCGGCGGGCCGCGCAACGCGATCAGCCTGCAGGACCTGCTCGATCGCATCGAGCAGCTGCAAGGCACGCGGCCTTCCGTGGACCACGACGCCTGGCGCACCGGCGACCAGCGCTACTACGTCTCCGACACCGGCGCCTTCCAGCGCGAGACGGGCTGGCAACCGCAGGTGGATGCGCGGGACGGCATCCAGCGCCTCCACGAATGGCTGGCGGCGCGGCAGGACAAACGCGGCACGGCGTCCGCCGGGCTGCGTCTCGTGGCGGGAGCGGCATGATGGCGGTGGGTCACATGCATGCCGGTGTGATCGCCGCCCCCCGCCAGGTTGCCGTGCAGTCCGTCGCCCCGCCCGAGCCGGGCCCGGGGCAGGTGCTGCTGCGCCTCGAGGGCTCCGGCGTCTGCGCCTCCAGTCTGCCGCTGTGGGAAGGCCGCGAGTGGTTCAGCTATCCGCAGCCTCCCGGCGCGCCCGGCCACGAGGGATGGGGCCGCGTCGCGGCCGTGGGCGAAGGCGTGACGGGCCTGCAGCCGGGCGACCGCGTGGCGGCCCTGACGTATCGCGCGCACGCGGAGTACGACGTCGCGGATGCGGGCTCGGTGGTGAAGCTGCCCGACAGCCTCTCGGAGTCCGCCGTGCTGGGCGAGCCACTCGGCTGCGCCGCCAACATCTTCGAACGCAGCGACATCCGCGCGGGGCAGACCGTGGCGGTCGTGGGCATCGGCTTCCTCGGCGCGCTCCTCACGCAACTCGCCACGCATGCGGGTGCGCGCGTGCTCGCGCTGTCGCGCCGACCTTTCTCGCTCGAATTCGCGAAGCAGGCGGGCGCGGCGCAGACCATGCTGATGGACGACCACTGGAAGATCCTGGAACGGGTCAAGGGCCTCACCGACGGCCGCTGGTGCGACCGCGTGATCGAGTGCACGGGCCTGCAGTGGCCGCTGGACCTGGCCGGCGAGTTGACCGCGGAGCGCGGCCGGCTCGTCATCGCCGGCTACCACCAGGACGGGTTGCGCCAGGTGAACCTGCAGCTGTGGAACTGGCGCGGCATCGACGTCATCAACGCGCACGAACGCGATCCGCAGCGCTACGTCGACGGCATGAAGCGGGCGGTGGAACTGATGACGCAGGGCGTCATGGACCCGGAGCCGCTCTACACGCACCGGCTCCCGCTGGATCGCCTGGGCGAGGCGCTGGAGCTCACCCGCACCCGCCCCGACGGCTTCATGAAAGCGCTGGTCACGACATGACCCACCCCCGAAGCGCCTTCGGCGCCTCCCCCTCAAGGGGACGCCCCCAGCGGCCCGGCAGAGCCGGTTCCGCGGCGGCACTGGAGAAGTCCACCTGATGCAAGCCACGAAGAACAACGAGTGTCCCCGCCTGGGCTTCCTGGGCCTCGGCTGGATCGGGCAACACCGCCTGCAGGCGCTGCTGGAGGAGAAGGCGTGCCGCGTCGCCGCCTTCGCCGATCCGTCCGCCGAAGCGCGTGAACGCGTGCAACGGCTCGCGCCCGAAGCGGCGGCGGTCGAAACGCTGGAGCAGCTGTTGCAGCACGAGCTCGACGGCCTGGTGATCGCCACGCCCAGCGCACTGCACGCGCAGCAGGCGTTGGCGGCGCTGGAGCGCGGCATCGCCGTCTTCTGCCAGAAGCCGCTCGCGCGCACCGCCGCGGAGAACACCGCAATCATCGACGCAGCGCGCAAGGCCGACCGCCTGCTCGGCTGCGATCTCTCCTACCGCCACACCGACGCGATGCGGCGCATCCGCAACTGCGTGGTCGAAGGCGAGATCGGCAGCGTGCACGCCGTGGACCTCGTGTTCCACAACGCCTACGGACCCGACAAGTCCTGGGCGCGCGACCCCGCGCTCGCGGGCGGCGGCTGCGCGATCGACCTGGGCATCCACCTCGTGGACCTGGCACTGTGGACCCTCGGCTTCCCGGAAGTCGAGCGCGTCACGAGCCGCCTCTATGCGCAGGGACAGCCGCTGCCGCCAGGCAGCAGCGCAGTGGAAGACTACGCGCTGGCGCAGCTCGATCTCGCCGGCGGCACCACCGTGCGCATGGCCTGCTCGTGGAACAGTTCCACCGGCCGCGACGCCGTGATCGAGGCGCACTTCCACGGCAGCCGCGGCGGCGCCGCGATGCAGAACTTGAACGGCTCCTTCTACGACTTCGCCGCCGCCCGCTTCCAGGGCACGCAGCGCACCGCGCTCGCGGATCCGCCGGACGCCTGGGGCGGCCGCGCCATCGTCGACTGGGCGCGGCGCCTGGGCGCGGGCGCGCGCTACGACAAGTCCATCGAAACCCTCGTGCAGGTCGCCACCGTCCTGGACCGCATCTATGGCCGCTAAGCGCATGCCCCGCGTCCTGATGACGGCCGACACCGTCGGCGGCGTCTGGACTTATGCCGTGGAGCTGGCGCACGAGCTCGAGGCGCGCGGCATCCGGGTGGCCATCGCCACCATGGGCGCGCCGCTGTCGCGCCACCAGCGCGCGGAGATCGCCACGAGCCGGCGCATCACGCTCTTCGAGAGCGAGTACCGGCTCGAGTGGATGCAGGACTGCATCGCCGACGTGGAGGCCGCGGGCGAATGGCTGCTGCAGCTGGAGCGCGATTTCGAGCCCGACATCGTGCATTTGAACCAGTACGCCTTCGGCGCCCTGCCCTTCGCCGTGCCCACGCTCGTGGTGGCGCACTCCTGCGTGCTGTCGTGGTTCCAGGCCGTGCGCGGCGAGGCCGCACCGCCCGAGTGGGACGTCTACCGCCGCTGGGTGAAGCAAGGCCTCGCCGCCGCCGGCCTGGTGGCCGCCCCCACGCGCGCGATGCTCGAATCGCTGGCCGGCAACTACGGCCTGCGCAAGCGGGGCCTGGTGCTGCCCAACGGCGCGAGCGGCGAGGATTTCCTGCCCGGGCGCAAGAAGCCTTTCGTGCTGGCCGCGGGCCGCTTCTGGGACGCCGCCAAGAATCTCAGCGCGCTGGAACAGGTCGCGCCCGGCCTGCCCTGGCCGGTGAAGGTGGCCGGTGCCTACAAGCAGCCGGACGGCGGCACGGTGGTGCCGCAGGGCGTGCATTGCCTGGGCGAGCTCTCGCGCGAGGCCCTGGCGCGCGAGTATGCGGCTGCGTCCATCTACGCGCTGCCGGCGCGCTACGAGCCTTTCGGCCTGTCGGTGCTGGAGGCCGGCCTGTCCGGCTGCGCACTGGTGCTGGGCGACATCCCCAGCCTGCGCGAGATCTGGGGCGACGCCGCGCTGTACGTGGCGCCCGACGACCACGAGGGCCTGCACGCGGCGCTGCAGCACCTGATCGAGCATCCCGCGGAACGTTCGCGCCTCGCGCAGGCGGCGCTCGCGCGGGCGCAGCAGTTCACGCCGGCGCGCAAGTGCGACGGCTACCTTGCGGCGTATGCGCAGCTTTCGCCGCGCTTCGCGGCCGCGCGGGCGGAGGAGCCGGCATGCGCGTGACCGTCTTCTGCCACTCGCTGCTGTCCGACTGGAACCACGGCAACGCGCACTTCCTGCGCGGCGTCTGCACCGACCTGCTGGCGCGGGGCCACGAAGTCGACGTGTACGAGCCGGCGGATGCGTGGAGCCTGCAGAACCTGCTGGCGGAACACGGACAGGCGCCGCTGGAAGGCTTCGCGCGCGCCTATCCGCAGCTGCGCAGCACGCGCTACAGCGCCGACACGCTGGACCTCGATGCCGCGCTCGCCGCCAGCGACCTGGTGCTGGTGCACGAGTGGAATGCGCACGACCTGGTGCGACGCATCGGCCTGCACCGCAAAGCCAACGCGCACTACAAGCTGCTGTTCCACGACACGCACCACCGCGCCGTGACCGAGCCGGACAGCATGGCCGCCTACGACCTGCGCCACTACGACGGCGTACTCGCCTTCGGCAGCGCCATCCGCGACCTCTACCGCCGCAAGGGCTGGTGCGAGCGCGCCTGGACCTGGCACGAGGCCGCCGACCACCGCGTGTTCCGCCCCATTCCCGGTGCGCCGCGCGAGGGCGACCTCGTCTGGGTGGGCAACTGGGGCGATGACGAACGCACCGCGGAGCTGCACGAATTCCTGCTGGAGCCCGTGCGCACACTGGGCCTCTCCGCGCGCATCCACGGCGTGCGCTATCCGGAGCACGCGCTGGCCGCGCTGCGCGACGCCGGCATCGCGTACGGCGGCTGGCTGCCCAACTACGCGGCGCCGCAGGTCTTCGCGCGCCACGCGGTGACGGTGCACGTCCCGCGCCGCCCCTACGTGCAGGCGCTGCCCGGCATCCCCACCATCCGCGTGTTCGAGGCGCTCGCCTGCGGCATCCCGCTGGTGTCCGCGCCCTGGGACGACTGCGAAGGCCTGTTCGAGCCGGGCGAGGATTTCCTCGTCGCGCGCGACGGGCGCGAAATGCGCGAGCACCTGCGTGCCGTGCTGAACGATCCCGCCCTGGCGCAGTCGCTCGCCGCGCAGGGCCGCAAGACCATCCTGGCGCGCCACACCTGCGCGCACCGGGTCGACGAACTGCTGCGGATCTACGCCGGGCTCGCGCCGCCGCAGGCGCGGGCCACGACCACGGCCGCCTGAAGGCCGCCACAAGGGAGAAGCATCGAATGAAAGTCGCGTTCTTCGCGTCCAGCCTCGTCTCCGCCTACTGGAACGGCGCGGCCACCTACTACCGCGGCATCGTGCGCGCGATGCACGAGCGGGGCCACGAGGTGACCTTCTACGAACCCGACGCCTACGACCGGCAGAAGCATCGCGACATGGCCGATCCGCCGTGGGCGAAGGTGGTGGTGTATTCCGCGCAATCCGAAGCGGAGGTTCTGCGCACCGTCGAACAGGCGCGCGGCGCCGACCTCGTCGTGAAGGCCAGTGGCGTGGGCGTGCACGACGAACTGCTGGAGCGCGCGGTGCTGGACCTGCAAGGCCCCGGCACCCTGGTGGCTTTCTGGGACGTCGATGCGCCCGCGACGCTGGACCGCGTGCACGGCAACGCGGACGACCCCTTCCGCCCGTTGGTGCCGCGTTACGACATCGTCCTCACCTACGGCGGCGGCGAGCCGGTGCGCCAGGCCTATCACGCGCTCGGTGCGCGCGAGTGCGTTCCGATCTACAACGCGCTGGACCCGAGCACCCACCATCCCGTCGCGCCCGAGCCGCGCTTCGAATGCGACCTGGCCTTCCTGGGCAACCGCCTGCCGGACCGCGAGGCGCGCGTGGAGGAGTTTTTCCTGCGCGCGGCGGCGCAGCTGCCGCAACGGCGCATGCTGCTGGGCGGCAGCGGCTGGGGCGACAAGCCCCTGCCCGCCAACGTGCAGTACCTGGGCCACGTCTACACCGCCGACCACAACGCCTTCAACTGCACGCCGCGCGCGGTGCTGAACGTCAGCCGCGAAAGCATGGCGCGCTACGGCTTCTCGCCGGCCACGCGAGTGTTCGAGGCGGCCGGCGCCGCGGCCTGCCTGATCACCGATGCGTGGGAAGGGCTGGAGACCTTCTTCGAACCCGGCACCGAAGTGCTGATGGCGCGCAGCGGCGACGAGGTCGCGCAGCACGTGCAGGCGCTGGAAGCCTCGCGCGCCCGCGAGATCGGCCAGGCCGCGTACCGCCGCGTGCTGTCCGAGCACACCTATGCGCACCGCGCCGCGCAGCTCGACGAAGTGCTGCAGGGCTGCAAGGCGAACGTGGTGGAGGCCGCATGAAGATCGCGATCCTCGGGCTGTCGATCACCTCCTCCTGGGGCAACGGCCACGCGACGACCTTCCGCGGCCTGGTGCGCGAACTCGCGCGGCGCGGCCACGACGTCACCTTCCTGGAGCGCGACCAGCCCTGGTACGCCGCCAACCGCGACCTGCCTTCCCCGCCCTACGGCACCACGGTGCTGTACGGCAGCCTGGAGGAACTGCGCGATGCCCATGCCGACACGGTGCGCGACGCCGACCTGGTGATCGTCGGCTCCTATGTTCCGCAAGGCGTGGCCGTGGGCGACTGGGTGCAGGCCGAGGCCGGCGGCGTGAAGGCCTTCTACGACATCGACACGCCGGTCACGCTGGCGAAGATCGCGCGCGGCGACTTCGAGTACCTGCATCCGCGCCAGGTCCCGGGCTACGATCTCTACCTCTCCTTCACCGGCGGACCCACGCTGCGGCGCATCGAGCGCGAGTACGGCTCGCCGCGGGCGCGCGCGCTGTACTGCTCCTTCGATCCCGAGCTGTACTACCCCGAGCCGCAGCCGCCGGAATGGGACCTGGGCTACATGGGCACCTACAGCGACGACCGCCAGCCCAGCGTGAAGGCCTTCCTGCTGGAGCCGGCGCGCCGCCATCCGCAAGGCCGCTTCGTGGTGGCCGGGCCGCAGTATCCGGAGACGGCCGGCTGGCCCGGCAACGTCACCTACCTGCCGCACCTGCCGCCGGCGGAGCACAGGCGCTTCTACAACGCGCAGCGCTTCACGCTCAACGTGACGCGCCAGGACATGATCCGCGCCGGCTGGTCGCCCAGCGTGCGCCTGTTCGAGGCCGCGGCGTGCGGCACGGCGATCGTCAGCGACCGCTGGCCCGGCATCGAATCGCTGCTGGTGCCGCACCAGGAGATCCTGCTGGTGGACCGCACGGCGGACGTACTGGACATCCTGCAGCGCTGCGGCGAGGAAGAGCGGCTGCGCATCGCCGGGCGCGCGCGCGACCGCATCCTCGCCGGGCACACCGCGGCGCACCGCGCCGAGGAAATCGAGATGCACGCCGGCGAACTGATGCGCGGCGTGGCCGCATGAGCCCCGGGAGCAAGACATGACCGATCCGCAATCCGAGCTGCAGCGCCAGATCGACGCCCTGGGCCCCTGGTTCCACAACCTGCACCTGCCCGGGGGCGTGCAGACGCTGCCCAACCACTTCCTGGGCGGCGACTTCCCCAGCTTCAAGTGGGAGCAGATCCGCTCGCACATCCCCGAGGACCTCTCGGGCTGGCGCGTTCTGGACGTGGGCTGCAACGCGGGCTTCTACAGCTTCGAGCTCGCCAGGCGTGGCGCCTCCGTGCTGGCCATCGACATGGAGCCGCTGTACCTGGACCAGGCGCGCTGGGCCGCGCAGCAGTTCGGGCTGCAGGACCGGGTGGAATTCCGCCAGCAGCAGGTCTACGACCTCGCGCGCAGCGGCGAGCAGTTCGACCTGGTGTGGTTCATGGGCGTCTTCTACCACCTGCGCTACCCGCTGCTGGCGCTGGACATCCTGGCGCAGCGCACGCGGCGGATGATGATGTTCCAGACGCTGTCCATGCCCGGCGAGGAGGTCTACCCCGACACGCGCGACCACCCGATCACCGAGCGGGAGCCGCTGCTGCACCCCGGCTGGCCGAAGATGGCATTCATCGAGCATCGCTTCTCGGACGACCCGACGAACTGGTGGGTGCCCAACCACGCCGGCATCGAGGCGATGCTGCGCTCCAGCGGCCTGCGCGTCACCGCGCGGCCGGCGGAGGAGATCTACCTGTGCGTGCCGAATCCCGAGACGGCGGCCTGGCGCTGGGACACGCAGCTGGATGCGGTGCTGGGGGCGCGCGCCGCACCGCAGGCGAAGCCGCGGGAAGAGGAAACGGCCTAGCTCGCCTTGTCCTCGTCGCCGCCGTAGGCCCGGATCCAGCGCTTCAACAGCTCTGCATCCTTCGCGCGGGTGACGGAGGTAGCGGAATCGAGGAAGACCATCATCAGGTCGCGCCCGTCTACCTTGGCGTGCATCAGCAGGCAGCGGCCGGCCTCGCGGATGTAGCCGGTCTTCTGCAGGTCGATGTCCCACTGCCCCGCGCGCACCAGGCGGTTGCTGTTGATGTAGCTCAGCCGCTTGCCGCCATCCACCGCGAGCTGGTAGCCGGGGGACGTGGAGTACTTTCGCAGCAGCGGACGCTGGTAGGCCGCCGCGCCCAGGATCGCGAGGTCGCGCGCGCTGGACTGGTTGCGGCTCGAAAGTCCCGTGGGGTCCACGTAGTGGGTATGGTCCATGCCCAGCTGGCGCGCCTTGTTGTTCATCGCCTGCACGAAGGCCGAGACGCCGCCCGGGTAGGTGCGGGCGAGCGCGTGCGCGGCGCGGTTCTCGCTGGACATCAGCGCCAGGTGCAGGGCCTGCCGGCGCGTGAGCTCGGTGCCCACCTTCAGCCGCGAGCTGCTGTTCTTGAGGCGGTCGACATCCGCGGACTCGATGGTGATGTGCTCGTCCAGCGGCAGCTTGGCGTCGCTGATGATCAGGCCCGTCATCATCTTGGTGAGCGAGGCGATCGGCCGCACGGCGTCGTCATTGCGGCTGAACAGGACCTCGTTGCTTTCCAGGTCGACGACATAGGCCACGCTGGCGTCCAGCGGCAGCTTGTCGGGGGACGCCGGCAGCGGCGGGGGGCGGCGCACGACCGGGCGCTTGCGCGACGCGGTGACGACTTTCTTCTTCGACTTCGATTTCGACCGGGCGGTGACCTTCCGCTTGGACGTGGATTTTTTCGCGCTCACCCGCTTGCGGGGCTTGCTCGCCTTGGCCTTGCTGCTGCTCTTGCCCTTCTTCGCCTTGCTGGTCTTGGCCGTGCTCGTCTTGGCCTTGCTGCTCGCCGTCTTCTTCGCCGGCGCGGCGTAGCTCTCCATCGGTGCGAACGCCAGCACCAGCGACAGCAACGCGATCCACGTGCCCAGCAGCAACCGGGCGAGTCCCCCATGCGGATGTGTCATCCCCGCTAGGGGTGTTTCCGTCGGTGAAAGTTCCCCCTGATACGGGTTCTTCGCCTACAAACCGCAAACGGCCCGCGCGGGTCTCAGGCGGCGGCGAAAACCTCGTCGAGGCGCTGCGTCCACCGCTGCTTCGCCGAAGGGGACGCGAAGCTGCCTTCGAAGCTGTTGCGCGCCAGCGCATAGGCATGCCGCGCATCCAGCCCCGTCGCCGCGAAGGTCTGCAGGAAGTTGTCGTTCATGTAGCCGCCGAAGTAGGCCGGGTCGTCGGAGTTCACCGTAGCGGCCAGGCCCGCATCCAGCAGCGCGCCCAGGTTGTGCTGCGCCAGCTGCGGGAAGACGCACAGCTTCAGGTTGGACAGCGGGCACACGGTCAGCGGGATGCGGTCCGCGGCCAGGCGCTTCATCAGCGCGGGATCCTTCGTGGACTGCACGCCATGGTCGATGCGTTCCACCTTCAGCACGTCCAGCGCGGACCACACGTATTCGGGTGGCCCCTCCTCGCCCGCGTGGGCCACGAGGTGCAGGCCCAGCTCGCGGCAGCGGGCGAACACGCGCGCGAATTTCTCCGGCGGGTGCCCCAGTTCGCTGGAGTCGAGCCCCACGCCGATGAACTTGTCACGCAGGGGCAGCGCCTGCTCCAGCGTCTGGAAGGCTTCCTCCTCGCTCAGGTGGCGCAGGAAGCACAGGATCAGGTCGGCATCCACGCCCAGCCGCTGCGCGTCGCGGCAGGCGCGGTGCAGGCCGTGGACCACCGTCTCCATCGCCACGCCGCGCGCGGTGTGCGTCTGCGGGTCGAAGAAGATCTCGGCCCGGACCACGTTGTCGGCGGCCGCGCGCTGCAGGTAGGCCCAGGCCATGTCGTGGAAATCCTGCTCGTGCAGCAGCACGCTCGCGCCCGCGTAGTAGATGTCCAGGAAGCTCTGCAGGTTGGTGAAGGCGTACGCCCGCCGCAGCTCCTCCACGCTCGCATACGGCAGGGCCACGCCGTTGCGCTGCGCCAGGGCGAAGATCAGCTCCGGCTCCAGCGAGCCCTCGATGTGGATGTGCAGTTCGGCCTTGGGCATGGCGGCCAGCACCGCGGGCAGGCGCTCGGCGGGGATTTCGGGGAAGGACGCGTTCATGGTCTCGCTCCAAAGGTGACGCCCAGGCGGGACAGGTGGCGCCGGTAGGCGGAGGACGCCCGGTCGGCGGCGGTGTGCAGTTCGGCGCGCAGGTCCAGGGGCAGGCACTTGGGCGTCTGCGATTCCAGCACGGGCTGGTCCTGGCGGAAGATGGTGTCCTGGAAGGCGCGCAGCTTCTCGTCGGGCGAATCGAAGTCCGCCACCGCGAGGCGGAACCACACCACGCTGCGCTCGGCCTCCACCGGCGCGATGAACAGCGCGATGGCCTCGCGCCAGTCCTGCACCGCCACGCTGCCGGCCTCGGGGATCTTGGTGAGCACCGCGGTGTAGGGGCCGGTGACCTCGTAGGTGTATTCCACCTGCGCCGGCGCGGTGGAATGCAGGTTGGACTGCGGCTGCCAGGCCTTGCACTGCGTGGCGAGCAGGCCGGTGGGCGTCTCCTCCACGCGGTAGTCGTCGATCGCGCTCTGCCCGCGCGCGCCCAGCCAGCCTTCGTGGACGAAGGCGAAGTGCGACATGTCCAGGAAGTTCTCGACCAGGCGCGGCGCGCTGGTCTCCACGGTGTAGGGACCGCAGTTCAGCTTGCGCAGGCGCGCGTCCGCTTCGGCCGCGAAGGCGGGCAGTTCCATCTCGCCGGGCGCGAGCCGCACCCACACCAGGCCATAGGCCTCGCGCGCCTCGAACACCCGCACGCGGTGCGCGGCCGGCGGCCGGAAATCCGGCAGCGCCGGCACGTGCATGCACTGGCCGCCGGGCGCGAACTGCCAGCCGTGGTACGGGCACTCGAGGCGGCCGCCCTCGACGCGGCCGAGGGACAGCTTCGCGCCGCGATGCGGGCAGCGGTCGGGCCATGCGTGGACCGTGCCGGCCTCGTCGCGCCAGAGGACAAGGTCTTCGCCGAGCAGGCGCGCGGCCAGGGGTTGCCGCGCGACGGTGTCGGCGGCTGCGACGGGGTGCCAGTGGTGTCGTTCAATCATGCAGGATCCCCGCAGGGGCACCAGGTCGCACGGAATACCATGCAGTGCGACCTCGCCATGAACAAAGCGCGGCTTTGCCGCGCTTTGTTCATCTGTTCAGGCCACATGAAAAACGCTTCGCGCTTTTCATGTGAATCACTTACTTCTTCTCGCCGCCCGGCACCTTGCCTTCCACGCCCTTGACGTAGAAGTTGATGCCGCCCAGGAACTTGTCGTCGGCGACGGCGTCCTTGGCCAGCACTTCCTTGCCGGTGTTGTCGGCGATCGGGCCCTTCCAGATGCTGAAGGTGCCGGCCTTCAGGCCGTCGCGGATCTCGTCGACCTTCTTCTTGGTCTCTTCCGGCACGTCGGCCGCGACGGACACCATGTCGATCGCGCCTTCCTTGACGCCCCACCAGACCTGGCCGGTTTCCCACTTGCCTTCCAGCGCGTCACGCGTGGCCTTGATGTAGTACGGCGCCCAGTTGATGATGGCCGAACCCAGGTGGGCCTTGGGGCCGTAGGCGGTCATGTCGCTGTCCCAGCCGAAGGCGCGCTTGCCCATCTTCTCGGCGGTCTGCAGCACGGCGGAGGAGTCCGTGTTCTGGAACAGGATGTCGGCACCGCCGTTGATCAGCGCGGTGGCGGCTTCGGTTTCCTTCGGCGGGCTGTGCCACTCGCCGACCCAGACCACGCGGGTCTTGATGTTCGGGTTGACCGACTGCGCGCCCAGCGTGAAGCTGTTGATGTTGCGCACGACTTCCGGGATCGGCACGGAACCGACCACGCCCAGGGTGTTGGACTTGGTCATCGCGCCGGCGATCACGCCCGCCATGTACGCGCCTTCGTAGGTGCGGCTGTCGTAGGTGCGCAGGTTCTCGGCGGTCTTGTAGCCGGTGGCGTGCTCGAACTTCACGTCCTTGTGGTCGGCCGCGACCTTCAGCATCGGCTCCATGTAGCCGAAGGTGGTGCCAAAGATCAGCTTGTTGCCCTGGCCGACCAGGTCGCGCATCACGCGCTCGGCGTCGGCGGACTCGGGCACGTTCTCCACGAAGGTGGTCACGACCTGGGTGCCGAACTCCTTCTCCACCGCCTTGCGACCGTTGTCGTGCGCGAAGGTCCAGCCGCCGTCGCCCACCGGGCCGACGTAGGCGAAGCCGATCTTCAGCGGCTCGGCGGCGGGCGCAGCCGCGGGAGCGGCGGCCGTGGGCTCGGCCGGGGCCGGCGCGGGCG
>JAEZEB010000284.1 GCA_023438115.1 Pseudomonadota bacterium
GGCTGCTGGGGGGTTTTGGCAACGGGGGGGCCGCGGAGCGCCCCACCCTACGCCGGATTCGGATTGGGTGCGCGTGGCGAGGATTGGCGTAGGGTGGGCAAGCTGCGCTTGCCCACCATCCCTCACCGCGTCAACCGCTCCACCCCGAGCCCCTCGAGGTCGACATCCGGCGCGTGCCCGGACATCAGGTCCGCCACGGCGCGCGCGCTGCCGCAGGACAGGGCCCAGCCGCTGGAGCCGTGGCCGATGTTGATCCACACGCCGGGCACGGCGGTGGCGCCCAGCACCGGCGGCCCGTCGGGCAGCATGGGCCGCGCGCCCTTCCACTCCTGCACCGAGGAGCCGGTGTTGGCGTGCTGCGCCGCGCCGGGGAACCAGTCGTGCAGCACCTTGTAGAGCGTCTGGATGGCGCCGGGACGCTTGCGGTTCGGCTGGCCGCCGATCTCCGCGCTGCCAGACACGCGCACGCGATTGCCCAGGCGCGAGATCGCGACCTTGTAGCGTTCGTCCATGACGCCGCTGCGCGGGGCGTTGAGCGGCTCGCGGATGGGCGCGCTGATCGAGTAGCCGTGCACCGCGGCCAGCGGCACGCGCAGGCCGACGGGGCGCAGCAGCGTGGCCGAGGCCATGCCGCCGCAGACCACCACGGCGTCGAAGCGCTGCGTCTCCGGCACGGCGTTGCCGTTGCGGGTGACGCGCAGCTGTGTCGGCGCGGCCGGATCCAGTGGCGCGACCGCGCAGTTGAACTCGAAGCGGGCGCCCAGCGCCTGCGCCTGGTTCTTCAGCAGCAGCGCGAACTGGCGGCAGTTGCCCACCTCGTCGTCGGGCAGGTAGATGGCACCGAGGAAATCCGTGTCGGTATTGAGCGCGGGCTCCAGCGTGCGGGCCGTGGCGGCGTCCACTTCCTGGAACTTCACGCCCGCGTCGCGCAGCACCTGCAGGCCGGGCTGCACGATGCGGCGGTCCTTCTCGGCGCGCAGCAGCACCATGTAGCCGGTGCTGCGGTCGTATTCGAGCTGCAGGTCCTCGGTGAGCTGGCGCAGGCGATGGCGGCTGTAGAACGCCAGGCGGTGCAGGCGCGAGCGGTTGGCGAGGTAGGTGTCCAGGTCGCAGGCGCCGCGCCAGCGGAGCATCCAGCCGATCTCGTGGGCCGACAGCGGCCAGCACACGCGCACGGGCGCGTGGCGGCTGAACATGTAGCGCGCCACCTTGCCGGTCATGCCGGGCGCCGCCCAGGGCGTGACGTAGCCGGGGGCGACCACGCCCGCGTTGGCGAAACTGGTTTCCAGCGCAGCGGCCCCGTGCCGTTCGAACACGGTCACTTCGTGGCCGTCGGCGGCCAGCTCGTACGCTGTGGTCACGCCGATGATGCCGGCGCCCACGATGGCGATCTTCATTCTTCGGAGGAGGGTGGCGAGAGCAGATCCTCGATCTGCAGCGCGAGGTTGAGGATCGTGGCGTCGCGCAGCGCGCCGTGCCACAGCATCAGGCCCACGGGCAGCTCGTCCGGGGCGTGGCAGGGCAGGGACAGGGCGCAGCCATCCAGCATGTTGACCACGCTGGTGTTGCGCAGGAGCAGGGCGTTGATGCGGAAGAAGGCTTCGTCGCGTCCGGCGCCGGGCGCGACGTCCGCGACCGGCGGGGCCACGATGGGCACGGTGGGCGACAGCACGGCGTCGAAGCCGGCCAGCGCCGCTTCCACTTCGGCGATCCAGGCCGCGCGCGCCTTCTGCAGCTCGATGTATTCCCAGGCCTTGATGTTCGCGCCGCGCTCGATGCGGGAGCGCACGCGCGGGTCGTAGCGGTCCGCGCGCGCGGCCAGCAGGCGGCGATGCAGCGCGTAGCTCTCGGCAGCGGCGAAACCGCCCGTGGCCTGGATGGTGCCCAGGTCGCGGATCTGCGCCAGCGGGATTTCCGTGACCTGCGCGCCCGCGTCGCGCAGCCGGCGCAGCGTGCGCTCGAAGGCGCGCGCCACGGTGGCGTCGGCGCCGTCGAGCATCTGGGTGGTGGCGACGGCGAGGCGGTAGCCGGCCAGCGGGGTGTCGTTCCGTGGCACGCGGCAGTCGGCCAGGATCTCGTGCGCCAGGATCGCGTCGCGCACGCTGCGCGTCATGGCGCAGGTGGTGTCCAGCGTGGTGGACAGCGGATAGGCGCCGGCCAGCGGCGTCAGCCGCGCGGTGTTCTTGAAGCCGACGATGCCGCACAGCGCCGCCGGGATGCGGATGGAGCCGCCCGTGTCCGAGCCCAGCCCGATGAAGGCGGCGCCCGTGGCCACCGACACCGCCGCGCCCGAGGACGAGCCGCCCGGAATGCGCGGCGTCCTCGCGTCGCAGGGATTCGCCGGCGTGCCGTGGTGCGGATTGACGCCCACCCCGGAGAAGGCGAACTCCGTCATGTTGGTGCGTCCCACCACCACGCCGCCTGCTGCCCGCAGCCGTGCGACCGCCATGGCATCGGCGGTGGCCGGCGCGGCATCGTCGAGAGCGACGGAGCCGGCTCGCGTCACCTCGCCCTGCAGGTCGAACAAATCCTTGATCGACACCGGCAGGCCGGCCAGGGGTGTGTCCGGCGCAGCGCGCTGCGCCGCTTGGGCCG
>JAEZEB010000361.1 GCA_023438115.1 Pseudomonadota bacterium
CTTCCGAACTCGGCGCCGCCCCGGCCGACGCGCAACCCGCTCTTGACGCGCCGCTGCCGCCGCCTCCCAATCCGGACCAGGTGGAGATCGTCGAGCCGCCGGCCACCGCCACGGGCGACATCCGGTAGCTGCCTACGCGTACAGCACCTGGCAGTTGTCGCAGAAGAAGCTGCGCCGCTGCGTGCGTCCCAGGATCTCCTTGTGCAGCGAGATCGCGCAGCGCGGACAGGTGCGCTTCGTGTGGGCGAGCCAGTGCTTCTTCAGCACGAACTGCTTCTTCCACTCGTAGAACTGGAAGCTGTAGATGCGCGCCTGCTCCACCAGCTCGCGCAGCTTGGCGGGCGGGAGCGCGCCCACCTTGGACAGGGGATGCACGTGGATGCGGAACAGCACCTCGTTCTTGATGATGTTGCCCACGCCGGCGAAGAGGTCCTGGTCCAGCAGCGCGTCGCACACCAGCGTCTCGGGCTGCGCGCGCAGCCGCTTGCGCGCCAGCGCCGCGTCCCAGTGCGGCGACATGACGTCGGCCCACCAGTCGTACACCAGGTCCAGCGGCTCCTCGATGAAGCGCACCGAGCAGGCGTACAGGTTCAGCTCCCCGTTGCCGAAGCCCAGGGAGAGGCGCGGCTCCGCCCAGCTCTTGCGCTCGTTGATGCGGTAGCTGCCGAACAGCAGGAAGTGCACGCGCAGGCTGAAATCGGGCAGTTCCACCAGGAAGTGCTTGCCCCAGCTGCGGAAGGCCTCCACCGGCTGGTGCAGCAGGCGGTCCTTCTCGATGGTGGTGTTGCCGGAGACGGCTTCGATCTTGCGTCCGAGGAAGGGCGTGAGCTGCTCGCGCAGGATGACGATGGAAGGGCCCTCGGGCATGGTTCGTAATATGCTCGACCGGTTCGCAACGCCGTCACCGCTGTAACCCCATGCAAACCATCCCCCTCGGCCAGTCCGACCTGCGCGTTACGCCCATCTGCCTCGGCACCATGACCTTCGGCGAACAGGTGGGCGAGGCGGACGCCCACGCCATCCTCGATCGCGCCGTGGAGCGCGGCGTCAACTTCATCGACACCGCGGAGATGTACGCGGTGCCCGCGCGCAAGGAAACCTGCGGCGCCACCGAAACCATCATCGGCCGCTGGTTCGCCGCCCGACCCGGCATGCGGCAGAAGATCGTGCTGGCCACCAAGGTCGCCGGCCCCTCGCGCGGCATGCCCTGGATCCGCGAAGGCGCGGGCATGACGGCGGCGGACATCATCGCTTCCTGCGAAGGGTCGCTGCGCCGACTGCAGACCGAGGTGATCGACCTGTACCAGATCCACTGGCCAGAGCGCACCGTGCCCGCCTTCGGCCAGCTTTACTACGACCCCGCCGCGGAGCGCACGCAGACCTCCATCCACGAGCAGCTGCAGGCGCTGGACCAGCTGGTGCGCCAGGGCAAGGTGCGCGCCATCGGCCTGTCGAACGAGACGCCCTGGGGCGTGCACGAGTTCGTGCGCCTCGCGGAGCAGCACGGCCTGCCGCGCGTGGCCACGGTGCAGAACCCGTACTGCCTGGTGAACCGCTCCGTCGACAACGGCCTGGACGAGAGCATGCACCGCCTCGGCGTGTCGCTGCTGGCGTATTCGCCGCTCGGCTTCGGCCTGCTCACGGGCAAGTACGACGAAAGCGGCACGGAGGGTGCCGGCGCACCGCAGGATGCACGCATCGCGAAGTACCCGCAGGTGCGCGCGCAGCGCTGGGGCCGCCCGGAGGCGCTGGCCACCGCGCGCCGCTACAACGCGCTCGCCCGCGAGCACGGCCTCACGCCCACGCGCATGGCGCTCGCCTGGTGCTACGGCAACTGGCGCGTGGCCAGCACCATCCTGGGCGTGACCTCGCTCGCGCAGCTGGACGAGGACCTCGACGCCTGGGGCACGCAGCTGCCGGCCGAACTGCTGGCGGCGATCGACCGCGTGCGCTGGGAGGCGAGGGATCCCGCGGCCTGAAGCCATGGCGAAGAAGGACCACGTCAGCGAGACGCCGGCCACCGCCTTCCTCAAGGCGCACGGGGTGGCGTTCACCGAACACCCTTACGAGTACCTGGAGCACGGCGGCGCGCAGCACAGCGCGCAGGTGCTCGGCTTCGATCCCTTCACGGTGGTGAAGACGCTCGTGATGGAGGACGAGAAGGCCCGTCCGCTCCTCGTGCTGATGCACGGCAACCGCAAGGTCTCCACCAGGAACCTGGCGCGGCAGATCGGCGCCAAGACGGTGGAACCCTGCAAGCCCGAGGTGGCCAACCGCCACAGCGGCTACCTGGTGGGCGGCACCTCGCCCTTCGGCACGCG
The DNA here is from genome assembly GCA_023438115.1 of Pseudomonadota bacterium. Lineage (GTDB taxonomy): Bacteria > Pseudomonadota > Gammaproteobacteria > Burkholderiales > Burkholderiaceae_C > Ramlibacter. Next base: position 2,322 of record JAEZEB010000361.1, read on the forward strand.
CAAGGCGATGCCCGTGTACATCGAGGAAACCATCCTGGCGCTGCCGCGCATCTGCATCAACGGCGGCCGGCGCGGCTACCTGGTGGGGCTGGACCCGCAGGTGTGCGTGCAGCTGCTGGCGGCCAGGCCCGTGCAGTGCGCGCTGCAGGAGTAGGCAACAATACCGGCCGCGGAAAAACGAAACAGCAGGAGAGGAGAACCGCATGGACACCGTCTATTCCATCGCCGCCGTCGTGGCCGCCTACCTGGTGGGCTCGCTGGCGTTCGCGGTGATCGTGAGCAAGGGCATGGGCCTGGCCGACCCGCGCACCTTCGGCAGCGGCAATCCCGGCGCCACCAACGTGCTGCGCTCGGGCAGCAAGCCGGCCGCGGCGGTGACGCTGCTGCTGGACGCCATGAAGGGCTTCGTGCCCGTGATGCTGGTCAAGCACTTCGGCCGCCCCTACGGCCTGGAGGAGGGCACCATGGCGCTGGTCGGCCTGGCCGCCTTCCTGGGCCACCTGTACCCCGTGTTCTTCCGCTTCCAGGGCGGCAAGGGCGTGGCCACCTTCATCGGCGTGGTCTTCGGCATCGACTGGGTGCTGGGCCTGGCCACCGGCGCGACCTGGCTGGTCATCGCCTTCTTCTTCCGCTACTCCTCGCTCGCCTCGCTGGTGGCGGCGATCTTCGCGCCGGTGTACTACCTGTTCGGCGATCGCCTCAAGTGGTACGCGGAGCGTCCCGTCACCATGGTGCTGTTCGCGATGGCGCTGCTGCTCGCGTGGCGGCACCGCGCCAACATCGAGCGGCTGGTGAAGGGCAAGGAGTCGCGGCTGGGGGCCAAGAAGGCGTGACCGTGAGCTTGTCATTGCGGGCTTGACCCGCAATCCAGAGGGCGGTGGATCAGGCGCCGCATGGATCCCGGGTCAAGCCCGGGATGACAAGAAGTGAGCCCGGGATGACAAGGCCCGCTTCGGCTTCTACTCCGCCGCGATCAGATACCGCGTCACCTCCGGCGGCGCGGCGCCGATGTGGAAGGCCAGGCGCTTGTCCCGCAACTGCACGTCGGCCGCGCTCACGCGGTCGAAGCGGCGCAGGTGCTCGGTCCACGACGCATCCGTGATCTGTTCCACCCAGCGACCCGGCTCGCCCAGGTCGTGCAGCAGCTGCCAGTCCAGCGCGCCCTGGCGCAGGCGGCTGCGGCGGCTTTCCTGCATCAGCGCCAGGAATTCGCCGGTGCGCTGCGGATCGATCAGGTAGGCGATGCGCACCTGGATGCGGCCCGGGCCCGGGGCTTCCATCTGCGGCGCCGTGATCACGCGCGCCGGCGTGAGGTCTTCCTCGGTGCCGCGGTCGCGCACGAAGCGCTGCACCAGCCACATCGTGGCGACGCCGGTCACCGAAGAGATGGCGATGGAAATGGGGATGGTGGTCCAGGTGGCGATCTGCCCCCACAGCGCCGCGCCCAGCGCCGTGGACCCCATCAGCGCCATCTGGTAGATCGACATGCCGCGCGCGCGCACCCAGTCGGGCAGCGCCATCTGCGCGGCCACCGTGAGCGAGTTGGCCACCGTGATCCACGCGGCGCCCGCGAAGATCATGGCCGGCACCGCCAGCCACAGCGTGGGCCCGAAGGCGACCACGGCCGCGGCGACCGCCTGCATCGCGGTGCCCACCAGCACGCGCTGCTTCAGCGGCAGCCAGTTGCGGATGCGCGGCATCAGCAGCGCCGCGATGATCGCGCCCACGCCCATCGACGCCAGCAGCACGGTGAAGGTGCCGGCGTCGCCGCCCGGCATCGCGCGCGCCAGCAGCGGCAGCAGCGCCAGCAGGGCGGTGGAGTGCAGGAAGAACAGCGAGATGCGCAGCAGCACCGACTTCAGGCGGCCGGATTGCGCCACGTACTGCAGGCCGACGCGCATGGCGCTGGCGAGCGGCTCGCGGCCCAGCGGGCTTTCCTGGTGCACGCGGCGCCAGCGCATGATGGTGATGCCGGCCAGGATGGACAGCACCGCGTTCAGCACGAAGACCCAGGCGCTTCCGGCGCTGGCGATGAGCGCGCCGGCCAGCAGCGGGCCGATGATGCGCGAGGCATTCATCGCGATGCCGTTGAGGGCCAGCGCCTGCGGCAGCTGCGGACGCGGCACCACCTCCGGGATGATGGCGGCGAACACCGGCCAGCGCATGGCCAGGCCGATGCCGTTGGCGAAGGTCAGCGCCAGCAGCAGCGGCGCCGTGAGCGCGTCCAGCAGGATCACCACGCACAGGATGGTGGCGATCGCCGCCACCCAGAACTGCGTGACCATGAAGTAGCGCTTGCGGTCCAGCGTGTCGGCCAGCGCGCCGCTGGGCAGGCCGAGCAGGAAGACGGGCAGGGTGGAGGCCGTCTGCACCAGCGCCACCCACAGCGGCGAGGGACCGATCGACGTCATCAGCCAGGCCGACGCCACGTCGTTCATCCACATCGTGGTGTTGGCGGCCAGCCAGGTGAACCACAGCATGCGGAACACCGGGCCCTTCAGGGGGCCGAGGGCGCTCTCGCGCTGGCGGGGTCGGGTTCCGGAAAGGGTGGAGTCGGGCAAGCGGAAGGAGGACTAGTACCGGCGCTCCAGCACCAGCTGGTCGTTGTGCCGCGTCATCTGGAAGCGCGTGAGGAAGCTGTTGCCCAGGAGGATGTAGGGCATGGGGGCGGGCAGCACGGAGGCGTCGACGTCGTGGACTTCCACGTCGCCGATGCGCACGCTGGCCAGCTTGACGTGGTAGACGGGGACCGTGCCGTTGGCGGTGTTGCTGCGGCCCACCCGCCCGGTGCGGTAGTTGATGCCCAGGCGCTCGGCCTCGGCCTGGCCCATGGCCACCGAGGTGGCGCCGGTGTCCACCATGAAGTGCGCGGCGCGGCCGTTGATGCCGCCCTGGGTGAGGAAGTGGCCGCCGGAGCTGGCGCTCAGCACGATGCGGTCGCCGCTGGGCGCGCTGCCGCCGCCGCCCACGCTGGCGGGCGCATCACCCACGCGCAGCACGTGGCGCCGGCCGCCGATTTCCACCGTGGCCTCGTCGCCCTGGGTGGCCAGCACCTTCACGCCCTGGTGCGTCTCGCCCACGGCCACGCCCTTGGGCGCGCCGCCGTCCACGATCAGCAGGGCCTTGCGGCCCAGCATGCCCTGCAGCGAAACCGACTGGGCGCAGGCCGCGCCGGCGGCCAGGGCAAGGGTGAGGGCCAGCAGACGCTTCATGCGTTCAATCCCGGAAGTTGGAGAACGTCAAGGGTAGCTCGGCCATTTCCTTGCGCACAAGCGCGATCGTCGCCTGCAGGTCGTCGCGCTTCGCCCCGGTGACTCGCACGGCGTCGCCCTGGATGGAGGCCTGCACCTTCACCTTGCTGTCCTTGATGATCTTCTGGATCTTCTTGGCCTGCTCGGTCTCGATGCCGCTGCGCACCTTGACCACCTGCCGCACCTTGTCGCCGCCGGCCTTCTGGATCTCGCCCTTGTCCAGAAAGCGCACATCGACGTTGCGCTTGGCCAACTTGCCCACCAGCACGTCCATGACCTGCTGCAGCTGGAAATCGGCGTCGCCGGTGAGCGTGATTTCCTTGTCCTTCAGCTCGATCCCGGCCGAAGTGCCCTTGAAGTCGAACCGGGTGCCGATTTCCTTGGCCGCGTTTTCGACGGCGTTCTTGACTTCCACCATGTTCGGCTCGCACACGGCATCGAAAGACGGCATATGGGATCTCCTCCTGCACCGCCGAGTCGGCGGCTTCGGCACAATTCTCCCATGATCGTCGAGCCGAACGCCTCCCTGCAGCCTTACAACACCTTCGGGATCGTCGCGAAGGCGCGCAAGCTGGTGCGGGTGCGCGGCGCCGAGGATGTGCATGCCCTGCTGGCCCATCCGGAGCTCGGCGCCGAGCCCCGGTTCGTGCTGGGCGGCGGCAGCAACATCGTGATCACGGGCGACGTGAAGGCCGTGGTGCTGAAGGTGGAAGTGGCCGGCCGGCGCATCCTGGAAGACGGGCCCCGGGCCACCATCGTGGAATTCGGCGCCGGCGAGAACTGGCACGAGGCCGTGACCTGGACGCTGGACCAGGGCCTGGGCGGCCTGGAAAACCTGGCCCTGATCCCCGGCACCGTGGGCGCCTCCCCGGTGCAGAACATCGGCGCCTACGGCCTGGAACTGCAGGACCGCTTCGAGAGCCTGGACGCCATCGACCTGGAGACGGGCCGCGAATTCACCCTGGACGCGGCGCAGTGCGCCTTCGGCTACCGCGATTCCGTGTTCAAACACTCGCCGGCTCGCGACAGCGATTTCGGCCTGGCCGGGCGGGCGCTGATCCTGCGGGTGCGCATGCGCCTGCCCAAGCCCTGGAAGCCGGTGCTGGGCTACCTGGACCTGCAGCGCAAGATGGCCGAAGCGGGCGTGGCCGAGCCCACGCCGCGCCAGGTCTACGACTGGGTCTGCGCCATCCGCAGCGCCAAGCTGCCGGACCCGCGGGTGATCGGCAACGCCGGCAGCTTCTTCAAGAATCCCACGGTCACGCCGGAGCAGTGCCAGGACATCATCTCCCGCGAACCGAACATCGTGCACTACCCCATGCCCGACGGCTCGGTGAAGCTGGCGGCCGGCTGGCTGATCGACGCCTGCGGCTGGAAGGGCAAGTCGGTGGGGCAGGCGGGGGTGTACGAGAAGCAGGCCCTGGTGCTGGTGAACCGCGGCGGCGCCACGGGCGGCGAGGTGGTCACGCTGGCGCGCGCCATCCAGACCAGCGTCTACGAGCGCTTCGGCATCCGGCTGGAGCCGGAGCCGGTGGTGGTCTGACCCTTCTTCAGCGATCCGGCGTCCTTCTTTGGTGGGCCGCCCGACGCAGCGCTTGTCTTCGTAGGTCGGCGGTGCGCGCAGCGCACCCCGACATCACTCCACGATCCGCCAGCTCCCCGCGAATTCGTCGTCCGTCGCCAGCACCCAAAGCGCCAGCACCGTCACCACGCCCCCGGTGACCAGCGCGTTGCGCAGCGCCGCCTCCACCCCGTCGAACCCCAGCAGCAGCGGCGCCATCATCAGCGCGGCGCCCAGCAGCGCGTCCAGCCATTCCTCCCACGCCGCGGGCAGCACCATCGCGCCCGCGCTGGAGGCGACCAGCAGCGCGCCTATGGCCATCGTGCTGACCGTGGCGACCGTCACGTTCTGGTAGCCCAGGACCCAGGGGGACGCCAGCAGCCAGGCGCCGAGGAGGGCGTTGACGGGATCCTGCCAGTGCTTCACGCGCGTCTTCATGGGGAACTCCTTTCGCTGCGGGGCAGCGGGTGCTCTCGCGGCGGCCGGCGCGGGCGCCGGCGCGTGTCCCATGGTAGTCCTGCGCGCGCTTTCCGGGCAAGCGCGGGGGCGTTTCAGCCGTCGCGGGGCTCCAGCGGCGTCTCCAGCAGGCGCTGGTAGAAGCCCACGTCCAGCCAGCGGCCGAACTTGAAGCCGGCCTGGCGGATGGTGCCGGCATGGACGAAGCCCATCGATTCGTGCAGCGCGATGCTGCCGTGGTTGTCCATGTCGATGGCGCCCACGATGCAGTGCACGTCCTGCCGGCGCGCCCGCTCGACCAGGTGCTCCAGCAGCGTGCGGGCCAGGCCGTGGCGGCGGTGGTCCTTGTGCACGTAGATCGCGTGCTCCACGGTGTACTTGTAGGCCGGGAAGGCGCGGAAGGTGCCGTAGCTCGCGAAACCCAGGAGGGTGCCGTCGTCGGCCACGGCGCCGATCACCGGGAAGCCGCCCTTTTCCTTGTTGGCGAACCAGGTCGCCATGGCCTCGGGCGGCCGGGGGACGTAATCGTAGAGGGCGGTGGAGGTGACGATCGCGTCGTTGAGGATCGCGAGGATCGCGTCCGCGTGGGCCGCGTGGGTGCAGTCGACGATGTGCATGGGGTGGGGGCGTGGCGCTGCCGCCCCCGAGCGTACACCCGCCCTCAGTCGATGAAGGCTTCCACCGTCATCAGGGCGAGCAGCAGCGTCATGCCCAGGAACAGCCAGGGCAGGCCGCCGAAGCGCAGGAGGGGGTGGGACGGGGACGCTTCGGACGCCTCTTCCTGCGCCGCGAGAGGAACATGGCCCGAGGCGAGCTCGCGGGTGAGCGGCATGCCGCGCAGCGGCGCCTCCCAGCGGAAGGCGTCGTAGGTGAAGGCGCCGACGGCCAGGGTGATGAACAGCAGCATCCAATGGTCCATGGCGGGCGAGTATCCCGGCCGGTCGAGCTGGCGGCAACCTCCGTGTGGGGGATGGCGCGGCATCGCGGGGGCCGCCGCCACACGGGTGTCGACTTTGCATCGTCAGCTTTCCGCGCGCATCGTCAGGGATAAGGCGTTCGTATGCAGTGCGGGCCGCATCAATGCACGGGCCGGTTCACCCCAGGTGCGGCAGGTAGGCGCGTCCGGCCGGTGAAGCGAGGAAGACGAAGGCGGCCACGTTCAGGACCACGGTCAGCCAGAAGGCCGCGCGGAAGGACGCCTTGGCCGACTTGTGACGCAAATACTGCTGCGCGAGCAGCGCGCCCGGCCAGCCGCCGGCGAGGGACAGCAGGTGCAGCGTGTTTTCGGCCGTGCGCCAGCCGCCGCGGGCTGCTGCGGCCTTGTCGCCCCAGTAGGCGATGAAGGTGGCGAGGCTGGCGATGGCGTAGAAGGCGGCGAAGATGGCTGGAGGCTTCCAGAGGATGGCTACGGCGACGTACAGGAGGAGGAAGGCGGGGAGGGTGAAGAGGGTGGCGGTGCCCCGTTGCGCGGGGCTGTTGTTCTTGCTTGTGCCACGGCGCGGGCGCTGCGTGGCGGCTGCGCCCGCGGGGCGGACGTTCTTCGCTCGCTTGCGGCCTTGCGGGCCGCGTTCGATCTCGAACGAGAAAGCTCGGCCCGGTTGCGGCCGTCCGCCGCCGGCGCCGAAGGCTGTCGCGTGCACGAAGATGTCGTCGCCGCCCTGCGAGGACCGCAGGAAGCCGAAGCCGCGTTCGTCGTTCCAGGTGGTGAGGGTGCCTTCGAAGCGCATGGATAGGCGCTCAGCTTACCGCGCGGTGCCGGAGCAGGGAGCGCTCACCGTGCCAGGCGGCCGCGGGGTTGGGCTTGGCCCTTCGAGAAAGGCAGGTGCAGCAGATAGACCACCGGGGCGAGGAGGAGCGACGACAGGACGACGATCAGCGCCAGAAGCCTGGTGCGCAAGTGGACCTGGGGTTCGATGATTCCCGCCTCGGCCCCGGCCAGGAACAGTTTGGCGCGGGTTTCCAGCGCGTTGCAGGAAAGCATCTGCTCGCCCTTTCGGTACGGGGAGATCTCTTCCCGGGTCCTGGCATCGCGCCAGACCACCACCTTGAAGAAGAGCCGCGGATCGATCTTCTGGAGAGCTGCCTCGAGTCTGGGCATGGGTCGCAGCAGGAGTTGCGGGCAAGGCTCCGAGGCGGCCGTCTCGAACGAGGGAGGCCTCGTGACCAGGCGCACGGTCGATGCGATGACGATGGCCCCCCAAAGGATGGAAACAACCATCCAGATGCGAACCCAGCGGGATCCTGTATTCATTGTTCCTCCTCCCTGGCTTCTGGCCAGTTCCCACCCTTACCAGTTCGCCTCGCGACGTTTCGAAGACCTGCTAGACAGCATGCGCATAGGACACCTTTCCTTCAGCAATGGAGATGTGGTCCGCGTTCTTCAAAGCCAGGACCACGGCGGTGACGTCGTCGTCGGAGAGTTGTCGTTGAAAGTGGGCGGCGATCGCGCTCCGCAAAGTCTTCTCGGTTCTTGGCCTCGTGGCCTTCGGCTGAAGCAATCTGGCAAGGAACAACACCGCTCGTTCCTCAGGCGATTTGGTCTTCAGTGCCTTGACCGCCGGGATGTCGTCCAGGGTGGTCCAGCGACCGCAAAACACCTTCTTGTCCTTGAGATGCTGAATCAGCGGATCGAAGCCGGTGTCCCTTGAAATGATGTGGAAGAAGGCTTCTGGCTCGTGTACGGCGATGCGTCCAATGTAGTAGGCGATGTGGAAGTCGAGAGCGTTCGGTCCGACTCCCGAGATCTTGATGTACTCCGCACGTTGGCCCAAGCGCTGGATTCCGTCGACGATTTCAAAGGGCAGCTTGGCTTGGTTCGCGCCAACAAACACCTTCACACGGAAATGATCCGGCTCAAGAGCGGAAAGCGACGCGGGCTGCACACTCTCGAAATCAATGAGGACGATGTTTGGTCTCACGCGGCATCTCCGGTGCAGCTAGTGTCTGAGTTCGCCGCCAGGTTCCGGCATCGAGCCCCATCCTCGCTGGAGAAGCGTGTCAACGAAGTCGTCGCACGCTCCCTGTCTCTGTCGACCCACCTGTTAGCCCTCAGCATTCCCGCCCATCCCTCCGGTACGACAGAGTCTGCGGTCCCCAGACCAATCTGTCGACCGTGAACGGCCGACCTGCTCTGAAGAGTGTTGGATCGGGTGCTAGCCCTCCGGCAGTCGCCTCCGTTTCGTAGAAGAACAACAGTAAGACGAATAGCCCCGCTACCGCGTTGAGCGCATTCTTCAGATTCGCCCTCTCAAAGTCCGTATGTCGGTGGTGCTTGACCTTGTTATACGCAGTCCACCAGACCGGATTTCGACTTTTCCCCCATTGCTCCCAGGGAGCCAGTGACAAGCCGAACTTCGGGAGAGATACCGTGGACGTTGCAAATTCGGGATACGCGGGCGCAATCGCGCCTCTGTACTTGTTGATGCTGTCTGCATCCGCCGCCCCTTCAATCCGCTCGCACAGCCTCTTCGCGACCACGTCTACTTCCGACGCCGCTGCAAAAAGAATGCGCGCGAGCTCAAGAGAGTACGCGTTGAAGTTGGCTTGCGTCAGTTCCAGGTAGCGCGAGAGCCTGCTCACATCCTCCTCGAGGGCCAGGAAGTAGTTCCAGTGTTGCGGGATCTTGGATTCCTCGATGCCCATAAGCCTTTCTCACTGAGGGCTAACGAAGGGAAGCCCCTTTAGTGAAGGTGACCGGCACGTTGCGGCGCCTTGCCACAACGTGTCCGAGTGACCGACCTGGTAGCCAGCATCCACCAGTGCCTCAAAACATATCTACGAACCCTCGGGAGGAGGCTCCGATACTCCTACCGATCGGACCTCCAACGACTGGAGGAGCTCCAGCAAGCGATTTGCAGGACGCTCACGCTGAGGAAGGACCACCACCTCGGAGGCTTTGCTCAAGATCTCAGCCTCCGCTTCCTCTTCTTGCTTCGTGACCGGAACCTCAAAGTGCTTCAAAGCATCCGAGAGCCGCGCATACAGAAGCAGCTTGCGCTTCTTGCTCACGCGTTCGGCGAACTCCTGCTTCAGGTGATCGTTGATGTACGCCTTGTTCTCAAAGTGAACGCCGTAGTCGGAATCTCTTGTGACGATCACCAACTCCGCGTTGCTCGCGTTTGCGCAGTGAATCATCCATTCCCAGTTGATCGCGTCACCGATGGAGGTATCGTTCTTCTTGCGCGGCGGGCAGCCATGAAGGAACCGTCGAAAAGCCTTTCGCCGGATGATGTGGCGCAGCCTGTCCCCCCTTGTGAGGACGAGATCGTCCTGCTTGTGGAATATCCGCTGGCAAGCCTTGTACACCGGATCGTGAACGGCCGGGTTCTCGAGAACCTTCGTAAGTTTGGCCTTGAGACTCTTGACGCGCTTGTCGGCCTCTTTAATGCTCTTACTCAGGACGGCCGAGGCCTTCGCATCTGAAAAGATGCCGGGTCTTGGAATCTGCGCCGGCCCTTTAAGCTCCTGCATTCCTTCCAAGATGGCCGTCTGCCGATTCTTCTTGAATTCGCTCTCAAGCTGATAGGTGACGATGATCTTACCCGCCACCGATTCGGCATGCTCCAGGAGCGCGAGGCCGGTTTCGTTCCGTGCTCGGTAGAAATCAAGCCAAATGTTGGTATCCACGAACAGCAGTTTCTGGAGCTTTGTGGCCATCGTTAGTTCAGAGTGATATCGGCAGCGACTCGCCTTATGAAGGGGATCGTGCGCGCAGATGATCGCGGACGTCTAAAAGCATTGTCCCGCATCCGCGGCATAGCACCGCCGCGGCCGCGAGGTCAACCCCTTGTCCCATCGAGCTTTTCCTCTCCGCGCTTTTTATCCGGGTCCTCAAGGTAAGGCAAGGTCATTTGGCAGGTCCGGCAACGACGGATCTCGTTGATTCGCGTCGGAGCCGCGCACCATGCCCCTATGCCGGACGCAACCTCCACGCCAATGAAAGGAGCGGCTCCCGCCGCCCTTTCAACCCCTCCGATCGTGGCTTCGGCGCGGACGATGAAGCGAACCCTCAGCCCTTGCCCACGAAGGGAGCGGCGCAACCCCCACTCGTGACCAGTAGCCCCGCCTTGCGAGCCCCGCTCACGCCCCCGGCCGCCCCGCCCCCCGCGTATTCAAATACACCGCATACACCCCCGTCGTCGCGCAAACAAACAACCGGTTCCCCTTCGCCCCGCCGAAGCAGACATTCGCCACCACCTCCGGCACGCGCACCTTGCCCAGGAGCGTGCCGTCGGGCGCGTAGCAGTGCACGCCGTCGGCGGCGCTGGTCCAGAGGTTGCCGTGCACGTCCACCCGCAGGCCGTCGAACAGGCCTGCGGTGGATTCGGCGAACACCTCGCCGCCAGCGAGGGTGGCGCCGCCGTCCTGCACGCGCAGGCGGCGGATGTGGCGGGGGCCGTCTTCGATGTGCGTGGCGCCCGTGTCGACGACGTAGAGCCAGCGCTCGTCGGGCGAGAAGGCCAGGCCGTTGGGTTGCACGAAGTCGTCGGCGACGCGGGTGACGCTCTCCAGGTCCGGCGCGATGCGATAGACGCAGCAGGCGCCGAGTTCGCTGGGCGCGGCGTCGCCTTCGTAGTCGCTGTCGATGCCGTAGCTCGGGTCGGTGAACCAGATGCTCCCGTCGGACTTCACCACCACGTCGTTGGGCGAGTTGAAGCGCTTGCCTTCGTAGCGGTCGGCCAGCACGCGGCGGCGGCCGTCGTGCTCGGTGCGCGAGACGCAGCGGCCGCGGTGCTCGCAGGAGACCAGCCGCCCTTCCAGGTCCACGGTGTTGCCGTTGGTGTTCATGCCCGGTTGGCGGAACACCGAGACCGAGCCGTCGGTTTCATCCCAGCGCAGGAGGCGGTCGTTGGGGATGTCCGACCACACAAGGTAGCGGCCCGCGGGGAACCAGGCGGGGCCTTCCGCCCAGCGGCAGCCGGTGTGCAGGCGTTCCAGGTGCACGTTGGCCAGCACCAGCTTGCGGAAGCGGTCGTCGAGGACTTCGAAGGTGTCCGTCAGGGCGATGGGCATGGATCGTCTCCGGGGCGTTGCGTGCTCATCCCGCGTGCCGCCGGCCGCGCCCGTACACCAGCAGCATCGCGATGATCACCAGGCCGTAGGCCACCTGCCGTCCCATCTCGGGAATCTGCATCACCGAGAGGATGGATTGCAGCAGCGTGATCAGCACCACGCCGACCACCGTGCCCAGGTAGGAACCGCGGCCGCCCAGGATGTGGGTGCCGCCCAGCACCACGGCGGCGATGGCGGGCAGCTGGTAGGCGTCGCCCATCGCCTGGTAGGCCTTGGTGGAATAGCCGGTCAGCAGCACGCCGGCCGCGGCCGAACAGGCGCCCGCGATGACGAAGCACAGGAGGATGGTTCGCCGCGTGTCCACGCCCGAGAGGTAGGCCGCGCGCTCGCGGTTGCCCACGGCATAGACGCCGCGGCCGAAGCTGGTGCGGTGCAGGAGGAAGAG
>JAEZEB010000365.1 GCA_023438115.1 Pseudomonadota bacterium
GCGCCGCCTCGATCGCCGCCGCCGTCGCCAGCGGCTTTTCCATCGGGAACAGGTGGCTGCCGTCGAACAGCGTCATGCGCCCCTGCGTGACCTTGCGCGTCATCGCCAGCCCCACCTGCCCGAGTTCGACCGACTGCAGGCCGCCGATGAAGGCCGCGGGGCAGCGCAGCGGATGGCGCCGCAGCAGCGCGTCCATGTTGTCCGGCAGCGTGTTGTAGATCGCCGTCTCGATGTCGCGGTCGAAGCTGAGGACGCGCTCGCCGTCCTCGTCGTGCGTGCAGTGGGTGATGTAGTCCGACAGCACCTGCGGGTCCCACTGCGCGAACGCCTTCTTGTGGCGGAAGTGCTCCAGCGCCGCCTCGCGCGAGGGCCAGCGGTTCTTGCGCTTGCGGCTCACGGCGCCGGGCGAGATCGAGCCCACCAGCTGCGTGCGCTTGGCCGCGCGCACCGCGTGCGCCTTCCAGCCGCCCAGCAGCGGCGAATCGAGCATCAGCACGCCGCGCGCGAGCTGCGGATGGCGCGCCGCGACCATCACGCTGAGGAAGCCGCCCAGCGAGTGCCCCACGAAGAAGGCGGGCTCGCCGGCGCGCTCCACCTCGCGGGCGGCGAAGTCGTGCAGCTGCTGCTGCAGCCCGGGCCAGTTGTTGCTGACCGGATACTGCTCGTCGTGGCCGAAGGCGTCGACCGCCTTCACCAGGAAGCCGCGCGAGCGCAGGTGCTTGAACAGGACGCCGTAGGTGCCGGCCGGGAAGCTGTTGGCGTGGGAAAAAACGATGAGGCTCAGATCAGTCTCTCTTCGGGTGTCGTGATCTTCTTCAGCGGCTTGCTGCGCCCGCCCTGCGTGCGCAGGGGCGTCTCGGTGTGGCTCTCGTCCCAGACCGGGTCCTCGAGGCTGTCGAACACCTCGCGCAGCTTCTGGCCCCAGCCGGAGTGCAGCATGCGGAAGTAGGGGTTCTGCATGTCGATGCAGACGACCTTGTCGGTCTGGAAGCGGTCGACCTCGTAGACCACCAGGTCCAGCGGCGGGCCGACGGAGAGGTTGGACTTCATCGTGGAGTCCATGGACACCAGCGCGCACTTGGCGGCCTCGGCCAGGTCGGTCTCGGGCGTGAGCACGCGGTCCAGCACCGGCTTGCCGTACTTGTACTCGCCGATCTGGAAATAGGGCGTCTCGGGCGTCGCCTCGATGAAGTTGCCGGCCGAATACACCTGGAACAGGCGCATGGCCTCGCCGCGGATCTGGCCGCCGAAGACCATGCTGACGTTGAACTCCACGCCCGCGTGCTTGAGCGACTCGGCGTCGCGCTGGTAGACGCGGCGCACGGCCTGCCCCAGGACGCGGGCGGCGTCGAACATGCTGCGGGCGTTCCAGATGGTGACGGGCTCGGCCTGCACGGAGTCCTGGAGCTGCTCCACCTGCAGGATCTCGCGCACCGACTGCGCGATGCTGAGGTTGCCGGCGGTGAGCAGCACCATGAAGCGGTCGCCCGGCTGCTCGTAGAGGATCATCTTGCGGTAGGTGCTGATGTTGTCCACGCCCGCGTTGGTGCGCGAGTCGGACAGGAACACCAGGCCCGCGTTGAGCTTGATGCCGACGCAGTAGGTCATGGCTGGATGAGTTTCCTGAGTGTGTAGAGCGCGTCCAGGGCGTCGCGCGGCGTCAGCGCGTCCGGATCCAGGGCCGCGAGCGCGGCTTCCAGCTTCGTGGGCGCGGGCGCCTGGGCGGCGGGCGGCGGCGCGAACAAGTCTACCTGCTCGCGGCTCGATTCCTGGTGCTTCTCCAGCGCGGCCAGCGCGTGGCGGGCGTGGTTCACCACGGCGGCCGGCATGCCGGCGAGGCGCGCCACCTGGATGCCGTAGCTGCGGCTGGCCGGGCCGGGCTGGATCTCGTGCAGGAACACGATGTCCGCGCCCGACTCGGTAGCGCCCACGTGCACGTTGACCGCGCAGTGGTGCCTGGCCGGGAATTCCGTCAGCTCGAAGTAGTGCGTGGCGAACAGCGTGAAGGCCTGCGTGCGGTCGTGCAGGTGCGCGGCGATGCCCGAGGCGAGCGCCAGGCCGTCGAAGGTGGAGGTGCCGCGGCCGATCTCGTCCATCAGCACCAGGCTCTGCGCGGTGGCGCCGTGCAGGATCTGCGCCGCCTCGGTCATCTCCAGCATGAAGGTGGACTGCGCATTGGCCAGGTCGTCGGCCGCGCCGATGCGGGTGTGGATCGCATCCATGGGGCCGACGCGGCAGGCCTGCGCCGGCACGTAGGAGCCCATCGCCGCCAGCAGGGCGATGATCGCCACCTGGCGCATGTAGGTGCTCTTGCCGCCCATGTTGGGGCCGGTGATGACCTGCATGCGCTGCTTCGGGCCCAGGCGCGTGTCGTTGGGGATGAAGGAGCCGCCGCTGGTTTCCGCCAGGCGCGCTTCCACCACCGGGTGGCGGCCCTGCGTGATCTCGATGCCGGGTTCCTTCATGAACTGCGGGCGGCACCAGTTCAGGGTGAGCGAGCGTTCGGCCAGGGCGCACAGCGCGTCCAGCGACGCCAGCGCGCGCGCCAGGCGGATGAGCGCGGGCACGTGGTCCTGCAGCGCGTCGAGCAGCTGTTCGTAGAGCCACTTCTCGCGCTGCAGGGCGCGCTCCTGCGCCGACAGCGCCTTGTCCTCGAAGGCCTTGAGCTCCGGCGTGATGAAGCGCTCGGCGTTTTTCAGCGTCTGGCGGCGTCGGTAGTCGTCGGGCACCTTGTCCAGCTGGCCCTGCGTGACCTCGATGTAGAAGCCGTGCACCTTGTTGTACTGCACGCGCAGGTTGGCGATGCCGCTGCGGGCGCGCTCGCGCGTCTCCAGCTCCAGCAGGAAGCCGTCGCAGTTGTCCTGGATGGCCCGCAGCTCGTCGAGCTCCGCGTCGCAGCCGGTGGCGATCACGCCGCCGTCGCGCACCAGCGCGGAGGGTTCGTCCTTGAGGGTGGCGGCGAGGCGCTCGGCGCAGCCGGCGGGCGGCTGCAGGTCGTGGGCCGCGTTCGCCAGCAGGCCGGGCAGGCCCTGGATCATCGCTGCGAGCTGCTGCGACTTGGCCAGCGCATGGCGCAGGCCCACCAGCTCGCGCGGGCGCACCTGGCGCAGCGCTATGCGCGCGGTGATGCGCTCGACGTCGCTCACGCCCTTGAGTTCGCCGCGCAGCTTCTGCCACAGCTGCTCGCGCAGGCCGGTGATGGCATCCAGCCGCTGCGTGGCCACGCCGCGATCGCGCAGCGGCTCCAGCAGCCAGGACTTGAGCATGCGGCTGCCCATGCCGGTCATGCAGGTGTCCAGCAGCGAGAAGAGGGTGGGGCTGTCCTCGCCGCGCAGGGTCTGCACCAGCTCCAGGTTGCGGCGCGTGGCCGGCGGCAGCTCGATGCGCTCGCCGTCGCGCACCACCAGCAATTGCTGCACGTGGGAGAGCGCGCGGCCCTGCGTGTGTTCGGCGTAGGCGAGCAGGGCGGAGGCGGCCGCGTGGGCCTGCGGCAGGTCTTCGGCCCCCCAGGCCGAGAGCGATGCGGCCTTCAGTTGCTCCAGCAGCTTGCGCTGCCCGAGCCCGCTGTCGAACTGGAAGTGCGGGCGCTGCGCCACCGGCAGCGATCCGCGCGCGGCCTGCAGGCGCTGCGCGAAGACCGGCGTGACGTCGGTGCTGTGCAGCAGCTCGCTGGGAGCGATGCGCGCGACCCAGTCCGCCAGGCCGTCGCCGTCGCACTCGGCCAGGTGCAGGGCGCCCTGCGTGACGCTCAGCCACGCCAGGCCCACGCGGTTCTTGGGGCCCTGGTGCACGGCGAGCAGCATCGCCTCGGACTTCTCGGTGAGCAGCTCGCTGTCGGTGAGCGTGCCGGGCGTGACCACGCGGATCACCTTGCGTTCCACCGGGCCCTTGGAGGCGCCCACCTCGCCCACCTGCTCGCAGATGGCGACCGATTCGCCGCAGCGGATCAGGCGCGCGAGGTAGCCCTCGACGGAGTGGAAGGGCACGCCCGCCATCACCACCGGCTCGCCGGCGGACATGCCGCGGCGGGTGAGGGTGATGTCCAGGAGCCGCGCGGCCTTCTCGGCGTCGTCGTAGAACAGCTCGTAGAAATCGCCCATGCGATAGAAGACGAGCGTGGAGGGGTGCTCGGCTTTGATCGCGAGGTACTGCGCCATCATGGGCGTGTGCTTGCTGAGGTCGGCGGGAATGACGCTGCTGGACATGCTGCCGTGATTATCCGGTGCCCCTGCCGGGCTTCCGCGCGTGAACGTCGTCCGGAAGACAATTAGGCAGGCAGTTGCCTATCTCCCGGCCTGCGGCTGATCGCCGCCTAGCGCACGCCGCGCCCCCTTCTTCCTAGCGTAATCCATGAGTCCGAGGGGCTTCCGCGGCCTTGCGCCGCGGCCGAGCGATGGCCTACATTTTCGCCACATGTTGTCATATCCCGTCGCGCGGTCCGGCGGCGGGCAGTCCGAGGAGACCGGATGGAGACAAGCCCCGTGCTGGAGTGCCGGGAGGTGGAGCGACGCTTCGGCGGCCTGGTGGCCGTGACCGGGGTGGACCTGCGCGTGGAGCGCGGCGAGATCTTCGGTCTCGTGGGCCCCAACGGCAGCGGCAAGACCACGATGACCAACGCCATCACCGGCTTCTTCCCGCCGCAGAAGGGCCGCATCCTGCTGCACGGCGAGGACATCACCGGCTGGGCGCCGCACCGGGTGGCGCGGCAAGGCGTGGCCCGCACCTTCCAGAACCTGGCGCTGTTCAACGGCATGACGGTGCTGGACAACATCCTGCTGGGGCGCCACGTGCACATGCGCCCCGGCGTGCTGCGCACCATGCTCTATCCCTGGCTCGCGCGGCCGGAGGAGATCGCCAACCGCGAAGTGGTGGAGGAGGTGATCGACTTCATGCAGCTGGAAGGCGTGCGCGACGAACCCGTGGACGCCATCCCGCTGGGCCTGAAGAAACGCGTGGAGCTGGCCCGCGCGCTGGTGGCCGAACCGCGCTTCCTGATCCTGGACGAGCCGATGGCCGGCATGAACCAGGAGGAGAAGGAATACATGGCGCGCTTCATCCTCGATGCGCGCGACGAGCGGGGCGTGACGGTGCTGATCATCGAGCACCACATGGACATCATCACCGGCATCTGCGACCGCATGCTGGTGCTTTCCTACGGCGAGGTGATAGGCACCGGCGTGCCGCGCGAGGTGATCGCCGATCCGCGCGTGGTCAAGGCCTACCTGGGAGGCGCGCATGCAGCAGCCTGACGCGGCCACCTGGGACCTGGACCCGGAGACCACGCTGGTGCGGCTGCTCGCGAACAACGCGCGGGCGTATCCGGACGTGGTGGCCTTCCGCGAGAAGGACCGCGGCATCTGGCAGCAGTTCACGTGGGCGCAGGTGCACCGGACCGTGATGCGCATGGCCGCCGGGCTGCAGGCGAGCGGACTGCAGGCGGGCCAGGGCGTGCTGGTGCTGGGCGACAACCGCCCGCGCCTGTACATGGGCATGCTCGCGGTGGGCGCGCTGGGCGCCTACGCGATGCCCGTGTTCCCCGACGCAACGCCGGAGGAGATCCTGCACGTCGTGGGCCAGCTGCCCGTGACCTACGTGCTGGCGGAAGACCAGGAGCAGGTGGACAAGGCGCTGGACCTGCGCGAGCGCGGCGCGGGCCTGGACCACATCGTCTACGACAACCCGCGCGGGCTGGCGCGCTACACGGCGCCGGGCCTGATTTCCTGGACGGCAATGGAGAAGCTGGGGGCCGACCGGATCGCGGCGGCGCCGGACCTGCGCGAACGCCTCACGCAGCAGGCCACGCCGCAGGTGCCTGCGGTCTTCATCCACTCCTCCGGCACCACGGGCAAGCCCAAGGGCCTGGTGCTGAGCCACTTCAACATCCTCTCGGGCGTGGCCAACGCCTGCAAGGCGGGCGCCTTCGGCTTCGGCGAGTCGGTGCTTGCCTACCTGCCGATCGCCTGGGTGGGCGACTTTGCCATGACCATGGGCGCCGGCATCGCGCTGCGCTTCACCATCAACATCCCCGAAGGGGCGGAGACGGTGCTGCACAACCTGCGCGAGATCGCCCCCAGCTTCTACCTGGCCGCCCCGCGCAGCTGGGACAACATGCTGACCACGGTGCAGGTGCGGATGGAAGATTCCACGCGCGTGAAGAAGGCGCTGTACGACCTGTTCATGCACTCGGCCATGGCGGCCGAGCGGCGCAAGCTGGCAGGGCAGGAGCCCACCACGGCGCAGAAGCTGCTGCGCCCGATCGGCGACGCGCTGGTGATGGGGCCGATCCGCGACCAGCTGGGGCTCTCGCGCCTGCGCAACGCCTTCACCGGTGGCGAGGCGATCGGCGAAGACACCTTCGTCTTCTACCGGGCCCTCGGCGTGCGGCTGCGCCAGTTGTACGGGCAGACGGAAAGCAGCGCGTTCAACGCCATCCAGGCCCCGGACGAGGTGCGCCTGCACACCGTGGGGCGGCCGCTGCCGGGCGTGGAGGTGAAGATCGCGGACAGCGGCGAGATCCTGCTGCGCTCGGGCAGCGTCTTCGGCGGCTACTACCGCAACGAAGCGGCCACGCGCGAGTCGCTGGAGGACGGCTGGCTGCACACGGGCGACGCCGGCTACCTGGAGCCGGACGGCCAGCTGGTGGTGCTCGGCCGCCTCTCGGAGGTGGTCCACACCGCGCGCGGCGAGCGCTACATCCCCAACTACATCGAGAACCGCCTGAAGTTCAGCCCGTAC
>JAEZEB010000367.1 GCA_023438115.1 Pseudomonadota bacterium
GGAGATGCCTGCGGCCTTGCCGCAGGTCCACGCCGCCGCACCGGCACCCTTGCCGCCGATGCCGATGCCCGAAGCGCCGAAGACGCCCGCTGCGTCTCCCATGCCGGTGGCCACCCCCATGCCCTCCCCCGCGTCCCCACCGGCGCCCGCGCTCGCCCTGGCCATGCCGAACGTTGCGACTTCCAATCCCGCGCCCGCTGTGGCGCCGGCGGGCACCGCGCGGATCACGACCGCGGCGGTCCACCCGGCTTCGCCCACGCTCGCGGAAGCCCAGCCATTGCTCACGCAATTGCTGCAGATGCTCGAAAGCGGCAGCGGCGAACAGCTGCTGAGGCTGCTCGATGCCGATGCGCGCAGCACGCCCTCGGCGCAGGCGCTCTCGCGCCACTACGAACAGCTGGTGCGCGGCGGCCGTCCCGTGCGCCTGTCGCACGTGGACTTCCGCGGCGAGCCGCGCGAAGGCGTGCTCCTGGTCACGGGCCGCATCCGCCTGCACGCGGGGGAGCCCACCATCGACGCGCACGGCGAACGCATCGTGGTGCGCGCGGAGTTCGCATCGCGCGGCGGCCGCGTGATGCTCACCGGCCTGGGCGGAGGTGCGGATTGAACGCCGTGACGCTCCCGCTGGCCGGCACGGTGCGCTGGGTGCCCACGCTGGCCGCGGCCGCCGTGGCCTGTGCCCTGCTGTGGGCCGGCGTGTCCGCGCACCTCAGGCTCGCGTGCGTGGTCAAGGACACGCCTTACCTGCCCTTGTGCGATGCGGCCGCGGAGACCGCGCAGGAGCGGCAGCACGCGCTGGGCGAACGCATCGCGCGCAATCCCGGCGACTCGTGGGCCTGGGTGCGGCTCGTCTCCGCGCAGGACGCCGCGACCGACACGCCCGTGCTGCAGGGCGCGGCCGTGCTCGCGCCGCACCATGCCAACGTGCTGAAGCGGCGTGCCGCCGAGGCATTGCAGGAAGGCCGCATGGAAGAGGGCGTGGACCTGCTGATGCAACTGGTCCGTCACCGGGGCAATGCCGAGGCCGCGCAAGGCATCGCGCGCCTGGCGGCGATGCCCGGAGGCATGGACCTGCTGCGTCCGCACCTGCCGCAGGCGCGGCGCTGGCTGCCCGCCACGCTGAATGCCATGCAGGCCCTGAAGATGCCGCCTTCGCAGGCGCTGCCGCTCGTGGCCGAATCGCTGCGCCTCGGCGTGCTCGACGAGGCCACGCGCCGCAGGTACATGCGCGCGCTCAAGGCGTCGGGCGCGTGGCTCGATGCGTACGGCCTGTGGCTCGCGCAACACTCCAACACCGTCCCGCTGCTCTACAACGGAAGCTTCGACGCGCCTTTCGTGATCGACGGCTTCGACTGGGAATACACGCCGGTGACCCGCAGCCGCGCCGGCGTGCTCGTGAACCAGCTTCCCATCGCGCGCCGCGGCCTCGTGCTCGAACTGGAATTCACGGGCCGCAGTTTCACCGCGCCCGTGTTGCGACAACATGTGTTCGTGCCGCCGGGCAACTACAGGCTGCGCGGCGAATACATGGCCTCGAAGCTGCGATCGGAAAGCGGCCTCGCCTGGAAGGTCGTGTGCACAACCACGGGAACGCAAGCACCGGCGCGCATGGAGCCGATGCAGGACACGGGCGGCCTGTGGAAGGACGCGCACCTCGAGTTCACGATCCCCGCCGATTGCGGACCCGTCGCAAGCCTGCAGCTCGAACCCACTGCCGCGTACGAAGCGAACGCAGGTATCAAAGGCCGAGTTGAGCTCGACGCGATCACGCTCGTTCGCATTGAAAACTAGCGCGGGAAATCACACCCGCGCGCGAAAACCCGGTGCTATAGTGCCCCGCACCCCAAGCAAGGAGCAATTCATGGCCACCAAGAAGCTGCTGCTCGCCGCACTCGCTTTCGCAGGCTCCGCCGCCTTCGCGCAAGCGCCCGTCGGCACCGTCGTCAACGTCAATGGCGTGGTGACTGCAACCACGGGCACCACCGGAACGACGGTGGCACCAGGCACCGCGATCCAGAACGGCATGCGTTTCGTCACCACGTCGAACGCTTCGGTCACGCTGCGCCTGAACAGCGGCTGCCAGGTGACCGTGCCTCCCGGCCACGGCGTCACCGTGCTCTCCACCATGACCTGCCAGCAGCTCACCGCCGCCGTGCAGCCCGTGGTGCCGGTGGCCGCGCAAGCGTCGGCGGGCCCCCTGCCCGGCACCGTGGGCACGGTGATCGGCGGCGTGGGCGCGCTGATTGCGGTGGGCATCCTGGCCGAGGAACTCGACGACGATGACGACGACGCTCCCGTGAGCGCGCAGTGAGTTCCTACGGCCTGGCCGATACGCACGAAGACACGGGGCCCATCGGCCCCGTGGCTCTTTCTGCGCTGATCGCGCTGCTGGTGCTCTCGCCGCTCATGCGCGGCGGCAACCGGCACGTGGCGCTGATCGTGCTGGAGGCCGTGGCGCTCGCCTTCCTCGCCGTGATCGCGGCCGGCGCGGGGCGTCCGGTGTTTCGTCCCTCGCGCAGGCTGGCGGTACTGGGCTTCCTGTTCCTCGGTCCGCTCTGGCTCGCAGTGCTGCATCTGCTCCCGCTGCCGCAGGCGTTGTGGAACGCGCTGCCCGGACATGCGCAGTACGCGCAGCTGATGGCCGATGCCGGCATCGCGCAACCGGGCTGGCTGCCGCTGTCGCTGGTGCCCGATGCTACGCTCGCGTCGCTGCTGGCGGGCATCCCGCTGATGGCAGCCTTCGCCGCGGGCTACCTGGCGAGCACGCGGCAACTGAAGATCGTGTTCGCGGTGATCGTGGGCATCGCGTTCTGCCAGGTCATGTTCGGCATGCTGCAGCTTGGCGGCGGCCGCGATTCCGCGCTGTCCTTCGGCAACACGCACAGCGGCGCCTTCGGCACCTTCGCCAACACCAACCACTTCGCCAACTATCTCGTGATGGCGCTGGCCGCCTACGTATGGCTCGCATGGTCGCGGCTGTCGGAGACGCGGCGCCACGGCACCCTGCCGCGCCCGCACCATCCGCTGCACGCGGGCCATCCGGCGCCGTGGATCGCGGGCGCCGTGCTGATCGTCATGGGCATCCTCATGTCGCGTTCGCGCGGTGCCACGCTCGCAGGCCTGCCCGCGGTGCTTGCGGCCTTCGCGCTGGCGCTCACCGTCGGCAGCGGCGCGCGGCCCTGGCGCACCACGCTCATGCTGGTGGGCGGCACGGTGCTGGCAGCCGTCGCCCTCGTCGGCGTCGACGCGCTGGTCGCGCGCTTCGACCTGCAGCGCCTGGCCGCGGACGCGCCGCTGCGCCCCATGCAGGCGGCCCCCACGCTGGAAGGCGCGGGCCACTTCTGGCCTTTCGGCGCGGGCTGGGGCACCTACTACTGGGTCTATCCGCGGTTCCAGCCGGCGGAGCTCGTGGGCACGGCGCACCATGCGCACCACGACTACGCGCAGCTGCTGTTCGAGGGCGGGCTTGCCGCGGTGCTGCTCATGGCCGCCTTCGCGTGGCTGGCCGTCGCGCGCACGGCCACGCTCGTGCGCACCGTGATGCGCCGGCAGCGCCTGCGCCGGGGCGAGATGCTCGTCGCGATCTGCGGCCTGGGGTTGCTCGGCTTCCTGCTGCATTCGCTGCTGGAATTCAACATGCACATCCCGGCCAACGCCATCCTCGCTGCGCTGCTGGCCGGCGTGTTCCTGCGCCCGCTGGATCCCGTGGACGGCGGCGAGGAGCGCGCGGATGATTGACCTGCACAGCCACATCCTGCCCGGCATCGACGACGGCTCGCGCAGCCTGGAGATGTCGCTGGACATGGCGCGCATGGCGGTCGACGACGGCATCGAGGTGATGGCGTGCACGCCGCACATCTATCCTGGCCTCTACATGAACGACACGGCCGGCATCGTCGCCGCGCGCGACAGGCTGCAGGCCGAGCTCGACGAACGCGGCATCCCGCTGAAGCTCACCACCGGCGCCGACGTGCACCTGGTGCCGGGGCTGCTGGATGGCCTGCGCGAAGGCATCGTGCCCTGCCTGCACGGCACGCGCTACCTGCTGCTGGAGCCCTCGCACCACGTGGCGCCGCCGCACTTCGAGGAGTCGGTGTTCCGCCTCGTGGCCGCGGGCTACGTGCCCGTGATCACGCATCCCGAGCGCCTCACCTGGGTGGAAGACCACTACCCCGTGTTCGGTGCACTGGTGCGGCAGGGCTGCTGGATGCAGGTCACCGCGGGCGCCCTCACCGGCACCTTCGGCTCGCGCGCGAAATACTGGGGCGAGCGCTTCCTGGGCGACGGCCTCACGCACATCATCGCGAGCGATGCGCATTCCTCGGGCCGGCGCTCGCCGGTGATGTCGCAGGCCCGCGAGATCGCGGCTCGCATGCTGGGTCGCGAGGAAGCGCAACTGCTCGTGCAGGGACGCCAGCAGAAGATCCTGGAGAACGCACCGCCCTCCGAGGTACCGTCTCCCCCGCAGGTGGAGCCGCGCAAGGAAAGCTGGCTGCAGGGGCTGTTCCGCCGCCGGTGATCCCCCATGGCGGCGCCGACCGCACATGGCCGACAATGGCGGCATGAAACGCCGACACCTCCTCCTCTCCGGTCTCGCCACTTCCGCCGCGCTCGCCGCTCCCGCCGTCCTCGCGCAGGCGCGCCCGATCCGCATCGTCGTGCCCTACGCCCCCGGCGGCCCGATCGACGTCACGGCACGCGTGCTCGCCGAGCGCGTGAAGGACACCCTGGGCACGGTGATCATCGAGAACAAGCCCGGTGCCGGCGGCAACATCGGTGTCGACGCGGTGGCGAAGGCAGCGCCCGACGGCCTGACCATCGGCATCGCCGCGGTGGCCACGCACGCGATCAACCCGTGGCTGTTCTCGCGCATGCCCTTCGACGCCGCGAAAGACTTCGCGCCCATCACGCAGATGGTGCGCGTGCCTAACGTGCTGGTGATGAACGCGGCGACCGCGGAACGCCTGAAGATCGCCACGCTCGCCGACCTGATCGCGTACGCGAAGGCGAACCCCGCGGGCCTGAACTACGGCAGCGGCGGCAACGGCAGCGCCGGCCACCTCGCCGGCGAGATGTTCAAGCGCGAGGCCGGCATCTTCGCGGTGCACATCCCGTACAACGGCGGCAACCCCGCGCAGCTCGCCCTGCTTTCCGGCCAGGTCGACTTCAACTTCGACAACCTCGCCACCGCGGCGCCCAACATCCGCTCGGGCAAGCTCAAGGCGCTGGCCGTCACCACGCAGCAGGCCTCCTCCATGCTGCCGGGCGTGCCGCCGGTCGCCGACACGCTCAAGGGCTTCTCGATCGACACCTGGTGGGGCCTGGTCGGCCCGGCGGGCATGCCGGCCGAGCTCGTGCAGAAGTACAACCAGGCCTTCGTGGCGGCGCTGAATTCGCCGGAAGCGAAGACCCGCTTTGCCAGCCTGCTGGCCGAGCCGGTGACCAACACGCCGGAGGAATTCGCCCGGTTCATGCGTGCCGAACTCGCCAAATATGAAAAAGTCGTGAAAGCCTCGGGCGCAAGGGTGGATTGATAGCTGAGCGGGCGCGCCTACAGTGCCTGTCAGATTCGTCCTACGTACACTGGCTCAGCCGCGGCGGCACAGTGGCTCCACAACCGAGGGAGCCCGCCATGACGCCGCCGCGCATCCTGCTCGCGATCGTTTCCGGCCTCGCCACCGCAGGCGCCGTGCACGCGCAGGCGGAGGGTTCCCTGCGATGGCGTCCCGGCGCACCGCCGCTGGGCCTCCAGTGGTCGGCGCCCGACTGGCGCGGCCCCTGCAGCACGGCCGCGTTCGGCTGCGAGAACGAAGGCAGCGCCCTCCTGTATGCCAGCCCCACGGCGCCGCGCAGCCTGAGCCTGCAGGTGAGCCGCCCGGACGCCGCGTCGGGGCTGCGGCTGCCGCGCGGGCAGGCGCCCGACCTGAGCTTCGTCGGCAAGGCCAACCTGGTCGAGGACTGGGGCGTGGGCATCTACGGCCGCCTGGGCACGGCCTCGCGCAGCAGCCTCCTGGGCACCGAAGGCGGCCTGACTTACGGCGTGGGCCTCAGCTGGGATTTCTCGCGCAGCGGCTCGGCCATCGTGGGCTGGGACAGCTACGACTTCCGCACGGGAACCGGCGAGGTCCGCGACGTGCGCGGACCCAGCCTGGGCCTGCAGTGGCGCTACTGAAGGCCCGCGGCGCTCACTCGCCGAGGTAGGCGGCGCGCACCTTCGGGTCGTTCAGCATCTCGCGGGCGTTGCCGCTCATGCTGATGACGCCCGACTCCATCACGTAGCCGCGGTCGGCGATCTCCAGCGCGCGGCTGGCGTTCTGCTCCACCAGCAGGATGGTGGTGCCCTGCGCGTGCACGTCGTTCACCACCTCGAAGATCTTGTCGACCATGATCGGCGACAGGCCCATGGACGGTTCGTCCATCAGCAGCACCTTGGGGCGGCTCATGAGCGCGCGCGCCATCGCCAGCATCTGCTGCTCGCCGCCGGACATGGTGCCGGCGAGCTGGTCCTTGCGTTCCTTCAGGCGCGGGAAGATCGTGTACATGCGATCGATGTCCTGCGCGATGCCAGCCTTGTCGCTGCGCACGTGCGCGCCCATCTGCAGGTTGTCCTGGATGGTCATGCGCGCGAACACGCCGCGGCCTTCCGGCACCATGGCCAGCCCGGTCTTCACCAGGTCCCAGGGGCCCTTGCCGCGGATGCTCTGGCCCAGGTACTGGATGTCGCCGTCGCTCAGGGGCAGCAGGCCCGTGATCGCCTTCATCGTCGTGGTCTTGCCGGCGCCGTTGGAGCCGATCAGCGTGACGAGCTCGCCTGCGCGGACCTCGAAATCCACGCCCTTGACGGCCTGGATGCCGCCGTAGGCCACCTTGAGGCCGCTCACTTTCAGCAGCGTCTCGCTCATTCCTGTTCTCCGCTGGGAGCCCCGGCGCCCGCGGCCGGCTTGTGGCTGTGGCCCAGGTAGGCCTCGATCACCTTCTCGTTGCGCTGCACGTCGTAGGGCGAGCCCTCGGCGATCTGCTTGCCGTAGTCCAGCACCGTCACGCGGTCGCACAGGCCCATCACCAGCTTCACGTCGTGCTCGATCAGCAGGATGGTGCGGCCGTCCTTGCGGATCTGGTCGATCAGCTCGCGCAGCACCACCTTCTCGGTGGAGTTCATGCCGGCGGCCGGCTCGTCCAGCGCGATCAGCTGCGGATCGGTGGCCAGGGCCCGCGCGATCTCCAGGCGGCGCTGGTCGCCGTACGACAGCGTGCGCGCCTTGTAGTCGGCGAAGCGCCCGATGCCCACGTAGTCGAGGAGTTCCTGCGCCCGCCTGGCGATCGCGACTTCCTCCTCCTTGAACTTCCTGGTGCGGAACATCGCGCCCAGGATGCCCGACTGGGTGCGCACGTGGCGCCCCACCATCACGTTCTCCAGCGCCGTCATGTCGGCGAAGAGGCGGATGTTCTGGAAGGTGCGCGCGATGCCGGCCCGCGCCACCTCGTGCACCGCCGTCGGCTTGTACGGCTGGCCCGCCAGCTCGAAGCTGCCGCTGTCGGGCGTGTACAGCCCCGTGATCACGTTGAAGAAGGTGGTCTTGCCGGCGCCGTTGGGGCCGATGAGGCCGTAGACCTGGCCGCGCTCGATGGTCAGGCCCACGTCCGAGAGGGCCTGCAGGCCGCCGAAGCGCTTGGAGATGCCGGCGACGCGGAGAACGATGTCTGCCATGTCTTCTTACCTCGCCGTGGGCTGCAGGGACTTGCCGTGCTCCGGCGTCGGCCAGAGGCCGCGCGGACGCAGCAGCATCACGATGATCATCGCCAGCGCGATCAGCAGCTGGCGCAGGATGGACGCGTCCAGGCGCCCGCCGGTCACGGCCTGCAGGTCGAACACGCCGGACACCCAGCGCAGCACCTCGGGCAGCGCCGACAGCAGCACGGCGCCGACGATCACGCCGGGGATGTGGCCGATGCCGCCCAGCACCACCATCGCGACGATCATGGCCGATTCCATCAGGCTGAAGGACTCGGGCGAAACGAAGCCCTGGAAGGCGGCGAACATCGCGCCGGCCACGCCGCCGAAGGTGGCGCCCATGCCGAAGGCCGCGAGCTTGAGGTTGCGGGTGTTGATGCCCATGGCCTTGGCCGCCACCTCGTCCTCGCGGATCGCCATCCAGGCGCGGCCCACGCGCGAGACTTCCAGCCGGTGGCAGATCACCACGCTCACCAGCACCAGGAACAGGAACAGGTAGTAGTAGAGCGTCACGGAGTTGAAGGTGAAGCCGAACAGTTCCAGCGGCCGCGCCAGGTTGATGCCCGGGATGCCCAGGGCGTCGAACTTGAAGAGCGTGATCGAGTCGATCTGTCCCAGTCCCTTCGGGCCGTTGGTGATGTTGACCGGGTGGTCCAGGTTGTTCAGGAACACGCGGATGATCTCGCCGAAGCCGAGCGTCACGATCGCCAGGTAGTCGCCGCGCAGCTTCAGCGTGGGCGCGCCCAGCAGCATGCCCAGCACGCCGGCGAGCGCGGCGCCCAGCGGGATCACCAGCCACACCGAGGTGTGCAGCCCCTGCGGGAACATCTGCGCGAACCACGAGAAGGTCTCGGACAGGTGCGGCGAGGCCATCAGGCCGTACATGTAGGCGCCGATGGCGAAGAAGGCGATGAAGCCCAGGTCCAGCAGGCCGGCGTAGCCGACCACGATGTTCAGGCCCAGGGCCAGCAGCACATAGAGCAGCGCCGTGTCGGCGATGCGCACCCAGAAGTTGCCGGCCGACTGCAGCACCAGCGGCAGCACCAGCAGGGCGATGGCGGAGAACGCCCAGACGATGGTCTTGTTCCGGTTCGTCATGGAGTCCTCCTCAGGCCCGGTCCGCCACGCGTTCTCCCAGCAGGCCCGAGGGACGCAGCGTGAGGATCACGATCAGCACGATGAACGCGAAGATGTCGGAGTAGTGGCTGCCCAGGACCCCGCCCGTGAGCATGCCCAGGTAGCCGGAGCCGATGGCCTCGATCAGCCCGAGCAGGATGCCGCCCAGCACCGCGCCGGCCAGGTTGCCGATGCCGCCGAAGACGGCCGCCGTGAAGGCCTTCAGCCCGGGCAGGAAGCCCATGGTGTGCTGCACCGTGCCGTAGTTCGACGCGTACATCACGCCGGCGATGGTGGCGAGCACGGCGCCGATGATGAAGGTGGCCGAGATGACGGTGTCGGGCTTCACGCCCATGAGCGCCGCCACGCGCGGGTTCTCCGCGGTCGCGCGCATCGCGCGCCCGAGGCGCGTGTAGTTCACCAGGTACATCAGGATGCCCAGCGACACCGCGGTGGTGGCCAGGATCACGATCTGCGTGGTGGTGATCACCGCGCCGCCGAACTGGAAGGGCACCGAGGGCAGCAGCGTGGGATAGGGCTTGTAGTTCGGCTTGAAGATGATCATCGCCAGCGTCTGCAGCAGGATCGACATCCCGATGGCGGTGATCAGTGGCGCGAGCTTGGGGCTGTTGCGCAGGGGCCGGTAGGCCACCTTCTCGATCACGAAGTTCAGGGCCGAGGCGACGATGCAGGAAATGACCAGCGCCAGCACCAGGAGCAGCCAGCCGGGGATGCCGGGCATGGCGTCGCGCGCCGTGGTGATGATCGCCCAGCTGGTGAGCGCCCCCACCATCAGCACCTCGCCGTGGGCGAAGTTGATCAGGTTGATGATGCCGTACACCATGGTGTAGCCCAAGGCTATCAGGGCGTACATGCTGCCGAGGACCAGACCGTTGATGATCTGCTGCAGCAGGATCTCCATAAAGGGTGCTCTCCGTTTCTTTCGCTCGTCGCGGCGGGTGCGCCGTCGTGGGGCTTGTGCCGCGTACAAAAAACCCGCCTTTGGGGTCCGTGGCGGGTTGTCGGCGCGAATTCTAATGGCCCCCGGAGGCATCCCCCCGGCCAGCTCATCTAGGGGTTTATCCCTTGTTCAACGCGCGCAGTTCCCGCAGCTTTTCCCCAATGCGAATTTCGAGCCCGCGCTCGACCGGGCGGTAGAACTGCGGCCGCAAGCCTTCGGGGAAGTAATTCTCTCCTGCGGCGAAGCCCCCCTCCTCGTCGTGCGCGTAGCGGTATTCCTTGCCATAGCCCAGGTCCTTCATCAGGCGCGTGGGCGCATTGCGCAGGTGCATGGGCACCGGCCTGGTGCCGTCGCGGCGCACCAGGGCACGCGCCTCGTTGTACGCCTTGTAGACCGCGTTCGACTTGGGCGCCACCGCCAGGTACACCAGGCACTCGGCCAGCGCGAGCTCGCCCTCGGGCGAGCCGAGGCGCTCGTACACCTCCGCGGCGTCGAGCGCCAGGCGCAGCGCGCGGGGATCGGCCAGGCCGACGTCCTCCACCGCCATGCGGATCATGCGCCGCGCGATGTAGCGCGGATCGGCACCGCCATCGAGCATGCGCACGAACCAGTACAGCGTGGCGTCGGGGTCCGAGCCGCGCATGGACTTGTGCAGCGCGCTGATGGTGTCGTAGAACTGCTCGCCGCCCTTGTCGTAGCGGCGCATGCGCTCGCCCAGCACCTTGAGCAGCCAGGCATCGGTGACCTCGGCGAGCTTCTCCTTGGTGGCCGCCACGGCGAGCGTCTCCAGCGTATTGAGCAGGCGGCGCGCATCGCCGTCGGCATAGGCGATCAGCCGCTCCAGCGCCGGTGCCTCGATGGCGGGCACGGCGCCTATGGCCTGCGCGCGCTGCACGATCTGCCCCAGGTCTTCTTCCGACAGCGGCTGCAGCACGTAAACCGCGGCGCGCGACAACAGGGCGGAATTCACCTCGAACGAGGGGTTCTCGGTCGTCGCGCCGATGAAGGTGAAGAGGCCCGATTCGACGTGCGGCAGGAAGGCGTCCTGCTGGCTCTTGTTGAAGCGGTGCACCTCGTCGACGAAGACGATGGTGCGGCGGCCGTGCGCCTGCGCCACCTGCGCCTGTTCGACGGCCTCGCGGATGTCCTTGACGCCGCCCAGGACGGCGCTGATGGTGATGAACCGGGCGTCGAAGGCATCGGCCATCAGGCGCGCGATGGTGGTCTTGCCGGTGCCCGGCGGCCCCCAGAGGATGCAGCTATGAGGCTGGCCGGATTCGAAGGCGATGCGCAGGGGCATGCCTTCGCCCAGCAGGTGCTGCTGCCCGATCACCTCGCCCAGGGACTGCGGCCGCAGGCGTTCCGCCAGCGGTGGGTGGGCGGCAGTAGGCTTGCTCATCCACCCAGTTTATATTGCGGCGATCATGGAAACCGCGCTCTGGTCCACCCTCTCCGCCCTGCTGGGCGCCCTCGTGGGCGGGGGCATCAGCTGGTTCCTCAACCGCCAGCAGTTCCAGCACCAGCTGCGCATCCTGCAGGAACAGAACAAGGCCGAATTCATGGCGGAGGAAACGGCGCGGCACTTCCTGGGGCACAAGGGCTTCACCGACCGCTCCTTCGAGACGCTGCGCCGGCACCTGGGCGGCTTCACCGACGACGAGCTGCGGCGCATCCTGGTGCGCGCCGGCGCGATCCGCGTCTACCGCGACGACGGATCGGAGTGGTGGCGGCTGCTGTCGCGGATGGAGGAATACATCGAGGCGAAGCAGCTCGACCGGATCGCGCGGGAGATCTAGCAGCAGCCCCTAGGGCGCCTCGACGACGTCCGTGCCCTTGGGCGGCGTGAAGCGGAAGGCGTCCGCGCCCACGCTGGCGTTCACCTGCATGTTGTTGAACGTCAGCACCGAGCGCTGGCCGAAGCTGTCCAGGATGTCGAGCGCGGCGAGCTGCTCGCCGCGGAAGCCGACCTTCATGTCGGTCAGCTGGCCTTCCTTCTGGCGCGGCGTGGCCTGCACCCACTGCATGCCGTCCTTGTCCGGCAGCGGCTTGAGCTCGAAGTCGCGCTGCAGCGTGGCGAGGTCCGGCGATGCGGCGATCAGCGCGGCGGGCGTGGAGCCGAGCACCGCCGACTGCTTGCGGCGGCTCACCTGGTTCAGGTCCTTGTCGTGCAGCCACAGGTTCTGGCCGTCGGCCACGATGGTCTGCTCGAAGGGCTTGCGGTATTCGAAGCGGAAGTGGTTCGGGCGCTGGAACTCGAAGGTGCCCGAGGACGTCTTCGTGCGGGCCTGCTGGCCCTGGCGCGCAGGCGCCGTGATCACCTGCGTGAAATCGGCCCGGCCGGTCTTCACGTTCTTGATGAAGGCCTCGAGGCTCTCGATGGGACCGGCCTGCGCCGCGAGGGTGGCGAACGACAGGGCGAGGGTGGCGATGGTTTTCTTCATGGGTTCTCCCAACACGGCATTGTCCGTTGGGTGGAGCCCTCGCGCTGAAGTTCGTTACGGAACGTTAGGTTTACTCCGCGCGGCCGGGCACGAGGATTTCACGCTGGCCCCGCGCGTTCATGGGACTGACCAGCCCCGCCTTCTCCATCGCTTCCAGCAGGTTCGCCGCCTTGTTGTAGCCGATGGCGAGGTGGCGCTGCACCAGCGAGATGCTCGCCTTCTGGTTCTTGAGGACGACCTCGACGGCGCGGTCGTACAGCGGGTCGCCCTCCCCGCCTACACCGCCCTCGCCGCCGCCCAGCGGGCCGTCCTCGCCGTCGACGGTGCCGCCTTCGAGCACGCCTTCGATGTAGTTCGGCTCGCCGCCCTGCTCCTTCAGGTAGGCGACCACGCGGTGCACTTCGTCATCGCTCACGAAGGCGCCGTGCACGCGCACCGGCAGGCCCGTGCCGCTGGCCATGTACAGCATGTCGCCCATCCCCAGCAGGGCCTCGGCGCCCATCTGGTCGAGGATGGTGCGGCTGTCGATCTTG
Organism: Pseudomonadota bacterium; assembly: GCA_023438115.1. Classification (GTDB taxonomy): domain Bacteria; phylum Pseudomonadota; class Gammaproteobacteria; order Burkholderiales; family Burkholderiaceae_C; genus Ramlibacter. The sequence goes on from JAEZEB010000367.1 coordinate 12,784, forward strand.
CTGGAGACCTGGAACGCGATGCGGGTCGGGATGTTGGCCTTGATCAGGCCCGTGATCACGTCGACGCTGGGGCGCTGCGTGGCCAGGATCAGGTGGATGCCCGCGGCGCGCGCCTTCTGCGCCAGGCGCGCGATCAGTTCCTCGATCTTCTTGCCCACCACCATCATCAGGTCGGCGAGTTCGTCGATCACCACCACGATGTAGGGCAGCCGCTCCAGCGGCTCGGGGCTGTCGGGCGTGAGCGAGAACGGGTTGTAGATGAACTCGCCCTTCGCCTTGGCCTCGTCGATCTTGCCGTTGTAGCCCGCGAGGTTGCGCACGCCCAGCTTGGACATCAGCTTGTAGCGCCGCTCCATCTCGGCGACGCACCAGGTCAGGCCGTTGCCCGCCTGTTTCATGTCGGTGACGACCGGCGCCAGCAAGTGCGGGATGCCTTCGTAGACCGACATCTCCAGCATCTTGGGATCGATCATCAGCAGGCGCACGTCGCGCGCCTCGGCCTTGTAAAGCAGGCTGAGGATCATCGCGTTGATGCCCACCGACTTGCCCGAGCCGGTGGTGCCGGCCACCAGCACGTGGGGCATCTTGGCGAGGTCGGCCACCACGGGGTTGCCCACGATGTCCTTGCCCAGGCCCAGGGTGAGCTGCGACTTCGCCTCGTTGTAGGCCTGCGAGCCCAGGATCTCCGAGAGGCGGATCGACTGGCGCTTGGCGTTGGGCAGTTCCAGCGCCATGTAGTTCTTGCCCGGGATGGTCTCGATCACGCGGATGGACACCAGCGACAGCGAGCGCGCCAGGTCCTTCGCGAGGTTGACGATCTGCGAGCCCTTCACGCCGGTCGCCGGCTCGATCTCGTAGCGCGTGATCACCGGCCCCGGCTGCGCCAGCACCACACGCACCTCGACGCCGAAGTCCTTGAGCTTCTTCTCGATCAGGCGCGAGGTCATCTCCAGCGTCTCGGACGACACCGTCTCCTGCCGGCCGCCGGCCGCATCGAGCAGGTCCACCTGCGGCAGCTTGCTGTCCGGCATCTCGGAGAACAGCGGCTTCTGGCGTTCCTTCGCAACGCGCTCGCTCTTGGGCACTTCCACCACCAACGGCTCGATCAGCACCGGCGTCGGATGGTGTTCCTCGATCTCCACGCGCTCGACCTGCACGGTCTCCTCGCGCTCGCGCGCCGCGCGCTGGCCCAGCGCGAGGTCCTCGGCGATCTCGCGCCGCTCGCGGCGCGATTCGATGAACGCGTCGATGGCGCTGCCGATGCGCTCGGCCACGTGGCTCCAGGAGAAGCGGAAGACGACGGCCGCGGCCAGCACCAGCAATGCGATGGCCACCAGGCCGGAGCCGGTGAAGCCCAGCCACTTCACGGCCGCGGGGCCGATCAGGTAGCCGAGGGCGCCGCCGGCGTGATCGGGCAGGCGTTCCTCCAAGCGGTAAAGGCGCGACCACTCGAGCGCGCAGCTCGCGGCGAGCAGCACGGCGAAGCCGATCCAGAACGCGGTGCGCGTGTGCAGCCAGCGCCGGCCGGGCGGCGGGGGCGCGGGTTCGTCGCCACGCATCCAGCGCGCGAGCGATGCGAGCCAGGCGCGCAGGCCCGCGGCGAAGCACCACCAGGCCGAATAGCCAAGCAGGAAAAAGGAGGCATCGGACAGGGCCGCACCCAGCCTTCCGCCCCAGTTGCGCAGGGGCCCGCCGTCGCCGGAGGTGGAGAAGGCGGGGTCGAGCGGCGAGTGGCTCGCCATCGCGAGCAGCCAGAACACGAGGGCGGCGGCGCCGAGCACCAGCGCGGTCTCGTGCGCGAAACGGGCCAGCCCGCTGCGCGGCGCGGACGCCGCCGGGGCCGCATCCGTCAGGGTATGGAGCGAGTAGGTCATGCGCAGGCGAAGCTTAGCGCAGCGGACCCGCGGCGCCGCCGCGGGTGTTGTAAGCAAGTCAACCCGCGTGCGCGGGCGGCGGTCAGCCCAGCGTGGTCAGCCGGTCCTTCACCAGCATCGAGCCGTCCTCGCGCGTCTCGATGAAGCCGCGGTCTTCCAGGTCCTTCATCACCCGGCTGACCATCTCGCGCGAGGCGCCCACCATCTTGGCGATGTCCTGGCGGGAGATGCGCTCGCGGATCGTCATCAGGCCTTCGCGATCGGGCTGGGCGAATTCCAGCAGGGCGCGGGCCACGCGGCCATACACGTCCATCAGCGCGAGCGATTCGATCTTGCGGTCCGCCTGGCGCAGGCGCTGCACCAGGCCCTTCATGATCGCGTACGACATCGAGCTGTTCTCGGGCAGGCAGCGCGCGAACTCGGCGCGGCCCAGCGTCAGCATGTCGGTCTGCACCTCGGCGCGGCAGGTGGCCGAGTGCGGTTCGTTGTCGATCAGGCTCATCTCGCCGATGTAGTCGCCCGGGTTCAGCGTGGCCAGGATGACTTCGCGGCCGCGCTTGTCGGAGGTGACCACGCGCACGCGGCCCGTGAGGATGATGAACAGGGTGTTGGTCTTCTCGCCCTGCTCCACGATGGTTTCACCCCGCTTGAAGCGCCGCTTGACGACCGCGTCGGCCACCGCCTCGGCCTGGTTGGAGGTCAGCAGGGCGAAGAGAGGCACCCGGCGGATCAACTCCAGGTTGGACAGCATCGACATGTTTCAAATCCCTCCAGTCATGCGGCCGGTCATGGCTTCTTACAATCGTCCCGATTGAGACGCCGCGGGCAATGTTGGCTCTTGCCCGATTGATACTTGGCGAATCGGCCAGAAATGTACACCGACCTGTCGTCTTTCCCACACAGGTTTTCCACCATGACCCAAAGCAAGCACGCCAAAGTATTGATCCTGGGCTCCGGCCCCGCCGGCTACACCGCCGCCGTCTACGCCGCCCGCGCCAACCTGCAGCCGCTGCTGATCACGGGGATCGCGCAGGGCGGGCAGCTGATGACGACCACCGAGGTGGACAACTGGCCGGCCGACGTGCACGGCGTGCAGGGTCCCGAGCTGATGCAGCGCTTCCTGGAGCACGCGGAACGCTTCAAAACCGAGATCGTTTTCGACCATATCAACAAAGTCGATTTCAGCAAGCGGCCTTTCAGTCTCACGGGTGACAGCGGCACCTACACCTGCGACGCGCTGATCATCGCCACCGGCGCCTCGGCGCAATACCTCGGACTGCCCTCGGAAACCGCCTTCATGGGCAAGGGCGTGAGCGCCTGCGCGACGTGCGACGGCTTCTTCTACCGCGACCAGGTCACCTGCGTGATCGGCGGCGGCAACACCGCCGTCGAAGAGGCGCTGTACCTGTCGAACATCGCGAAGAAGGTGTACCTGGTGCACCGCCGCGACAAGTTCCGCGCCGAGCCGATCCTGGTCGACAAGGTGATGCAGAAGGTCGCCGAGGGCAAGATCGAGCTGAAGCTGTTCAAGGTGCTCGACGAGGTGTTGGGCGACCAGACCGGCGTGACCGGCGTGCGGCTGAAGGACACGCAGACGGGCGAGACCGAGGACCTGACCCTGCAGGGTTGCTTCATCGCCATCGGCCACCGCCCCAACACCGAGATCTTCCAGGGCCAGCTGGAGATGAAGGACGGCTACATCCTCACCAGGTCGGGCCTGCAGGGCTTCGCCACCATGACCAGCGTGCCGGGCGTCTTCGCCGCCGGCGACGTGCAGGACCACGTGTACCGCCAGGCCATCACCAGCGCGGGCACGGGCTGCATGGCCGCGCTGGACGCGCAGCGCTTCCTCGAACAAGAAGAGTAATCCCCTTCCCGTGCCGCCGCGGAACGGGCTTTGCCGGGCCGCTGGGGGCGCCCCCTTGAGGGGGAGGCGGCGCAGCCGCTTCGGGGGTGGGCTATAATCTCGGGCTTCGCCGGATTTGCGTCCGGCCGGTTACCGCCCCCGTCAGGGCGAGGTGAGCCCCTCACGGGAGTGACGGGCGGTCCAAGGAAAGAGATTCCAGATGTCCAAAGTCTGCGAAGTGACGGGCAAGGGCCCGATGGTGGGGAACAACGTCTCCCACGCCAACAACAAGACCAAGCGCCGGTTCCTGCCGAACCTGCAATACCGCCGTTTCTGGGTCGAGAGCGAGAACCGCTGGGTGCGCCTGCGCGTGACGAACGCCGCCGTGCGCCTGATCGACAAGAACGGTATCGACGCTGTGCTGGCGGACATGCGCGCCCGCGGCCAGGCCTAACCCCCGGAAGGAAGCACCATGGCTAGCAAAGGCGGACGCGAAAAGATCAAGCTGGAGTCCACGGCGGGCACCGGCCACTTCTACACGACCAGCAAGAACAAGAAGACGATGCCCGAGAAGATGTCGATCATGAAGTTCGACCCCAAGGCTCGCAAGCACGTCGAATACAAAGAGACGAAGCTGAAGTGAAAAAGGGCGGCCGCTGGGCCGCCATGTCACTTCCTCCCCGCGCAGGCGGGGACCCGGAAAGCCCCGCCCCGCGGGGCTTTTTTCATGCCTCACCAGTAGGCACGGTTGTCCGGCCAGCGGTCGCGGACGTTCGGCACCCCGTCGCCGTCCCGGTCACCCACGGTGCCGTTCTGGGCATAGTTGCCCCAGGTGTTGCCGTAGACCGGCCGGCCCCAGGCGTCGTAGCCCGTGATGCCGTAGTTGCCGGTGTTCGGCTGCACGATCACGTGGCGGCCGTACTGGTCGACGTGCACCTGCCGGCCGTACTGGTCCACATACGTGGTGTTGTACTGCTGCTGGTAATAGGGCTGCGTGCCGGCGACGATCGCCCGCTGCGGGGGCGTCGAATAGGCGTACGGCTGGCCGTGATACGGGGCGCCGTAGGTGACGACCTGCGCGGCGGCGGTGCCGGCGAAGGCGAGCGCGGCGAGGGTCGCGGCGCCGAGGATGGACTTCTTCATTCGTGATCTCCTGCGCGGGAACAGCCCCGCTTGCCTCGATTGAAGCGTCCGCCCTGCCCGGCCGCCAGCGGCGGGCGGCGCACGGCGCGTGCGCTGCGGTTGGCAACGCAAGTAGGCTTTTCCTGCTCAGCGGGACCACGCAAAGAAAAAGGCTCCCGAAGGAGCCTTTGCAGTGGAGCCGCGTGCCTCAGGCGTGCGCGGCGCGCAGCTTCATGGAGAACTGCTGCAGCGCCTCGATCCCGCTTTCCTCGGCCCGGCGGCACCAGGCCTGCAGGTCGGCGGCGAGCTGCTCGCGCGAGCGGTTCGTGTTGAGCCACATCTGGCGCAGTTCCTCGCGCATGCTGGCCATCTGGTCCAGCACCGGGTGGGCGGCGCGGGCCTGCACCAGGTGCGGGCGCACGTCAGCCGGTACCTTGTCCTCGTCGCGGTGCAGCCAGCGCTTGGCGGCCTTGAGCACCGCGAAATCCTGGCCCTTGGCCTTCAGCTGGGCGATCTCGGCCGCGCAGGCGCGGCGCATCTCGCGGCCATAACCCGCCATCACCTCGTAGCGGTTGGCGATCACGGCCTCCAGCGTCTTCTCGTCGGCCACCGGCTTGATGGTGCCCAGGCGCAGCTTCGGCGGCACCTTCTTCACCGTGGCCCAGCCGATCTTCTGCATCAGGCTGATGTAGACCCAGCCGATGTCGAACTCGTAGGGCTTGACGGAGAACTTGGCCGACGTCGGGTACGTGTGGTGGTTGTTGTGCAGTTCCTCGCCGCCGATGATCACGCCCCAGGGCGAGATGTTGGTGCTGGCGTCCTGCGCCTCGAAGTTGCGGTAGCCCCAGTAGTGGCCGATGCCGTTGATGATGCCGGCCGCCGTGACGGGGATCCAGATCATCTGCACGGCCCACACGGCCAGGCCGGCGACGCCGAACAGGGCCAGGTTCAGGATCAGCATGAGGCCCACGCCCTGCCAGCTGTAGCGGGTGTACAGGTTGCGCTCGATCCAGTCGTCGGGGGTGCCGTGGCCGAACTTGGCCATGGTTTCCTTGTTCTTCGCCTCGGCGCGGTACAGCTCGGCACCGGTCCAGAACACGGTGTCGATGCCGCGGGTCTGCGGGCTGTGCGGATCCTCTTCCGTCTCGCACTTGGCGTGGTGCTTGCGGTGGATGGCGACCCATTCCTTGGTCACCATGCCCGTGCCGAGCCACAGCCAGAAGCGGAAGAAGTGCGACGGGATGGGGTGCAGGTCCATGGCACGGTGCGCCTGGGCACGGTGCAGGAAGATCGTGACGCTGGCGATGGTGATGTGGGTCGTCACCAGCGTGTACAGGACGATCTGCCACCAGGACAGGTTCCAAAGACCGTTGGCCAGCCAGTCGATCGCCGCGTTCAGGACGGCCCAGTCGGGAAGCAACATGTGTGGGGAGTCTCTTTCTCTCGTAAAACCAAAGGCCGCAGAACTCGCGGCCGTGCGGGTTGGAGGGATTTTAGGCCGGGGGGTTCCTCAAAGCACCGTTTATTTGACCCGCGGGGTCATCCCTGGACTTTTTCCCACGCTGCGGCATAGAAGCCGTCCGTCCCGTGGCGGTGCGGCCAGAGCCGCAAATCGGTGCCTTCCGGGCCGCAAAGGGCCGCCGCCTGTCCGATCTTGGCGTTTTCCAGCAGTTCACGCACCGACAGGCGGCGAAAGCCGGGGTGCGAGGCGCTGAAGGCGGCCGCGATGTCCTCGTTTTCCGCGCGCAACAGGCTGCAGGTGGCATAGACGATCCGCCCCCCGGTCTTCAGCAGCCGGCTGGCGCTTTCCAGGATGGCCGCCTGCTTGGCCGTCAGCTCCGCCACGGCCTGGGGCGACTGGCGCCACTTGAGGTCCGGATTGCGCCGCAGCGTGCCCAGCCCCGAGCACGGCGCGTCCACGATCACGCGGTCGATCTTGCCGGCGAGGCGCTTGACCCGGTCGTCGCGCTCGTGGGCGATCGCGGCCGGGTGCACGTTGGAGAGCTTGCTGCGCGCCAGGCGCGGCTTGAGGTTGTCCAGGCGGTGGGCCGACACGTCGAAGGCATACAGCCGCCCCGTGTTGCGCATGGCCGCGCCCAGCGCCAGCGTCTTGCCGCCCGCCCCCGCGCAGAAGTCCACCACCATCTGGCCGCGCCGCGCATCGGTGAGCAAGGCCAGCAGCTGGGAGCCCTCGTCCTGCACCTCGACAGCGCCGCGGGCGAAGGCGTCCAGCCGCGTCAACGCTGGCTTGCCGTCCAGCCGCAAGCCCCAGGGCGAATAAGGCGTCGGCTGGGCATGGAGTCCAGCCAGTTCCAGCTCGTGCCGCACGTCCTCGCGCTTGTCCGTCAGCGCGTTCACGCGCAGGTCCAGCGGCGCCGTCTCGTGCAGCGCCTCGGCCAGCGGCCAGAAATCCTCGCCCAGCTGCTGCTTCAGGGGCTGCACCAGCCATTCCGGCAGGTTGTGGCGGTGGCGCTCCGAGAGCGCGGCGCGGTCGACCGCGTCGCAATGGGCCAGCCAGGCCTTCTCCTGCTCGGCCAGGGCCGCATGCAGGAAATCGCGCGGGCCGGCGAAGCCCAGGATGGCCAGGCGCCGCTCGCGCGGGCCGCTGCCGGAGGCCGCGAGGTGCTCGAACAGGAGCTTGCGCCGCAGCACGCCGTAGGCGGTCTCGGCGAGCGTGGCGCGCTCGCGCGGGCCCAGCGAGCGGTGCTCGCGGAAGTAGCGCGACACGACGGCGTCGGCGGGATGGTCGAACTTGAGGACCTGCGCCAGGAGTTCGGCACAGGCGTCCAGCAGGGCTTTGGGATGCATCGCGGATTCAGAGACGGGGCAGCAACCGCGCGATCGCGCGCGGGTAGAGCAGGTGTTCCTGGCTCAGCACGCGGGCGGCAAGGGCCGCGGCGGTGTCGCCGGGGAGGACGGGCACGACGGCCTGGTCGAGGATGGGACCGAAGTCCAGCTCCGTCGTCACCTGGTGCACGGTGGCGCCGGCGAAGCGGCAGCCGGCGTCGATCGCGCGCTGGTGCGTGTGCAGGCCCGGAAAGGCCGGCAGCAGCGAGGGATGGATGTTCAGCAGCCGGCCCTGGTAGCGCGCGACAAAGCCCGGCGTGAGGATGCGCATGAAGCCGGCCAGCACCACGAGTGCCGGATCGAAGCGGTCGATCGCGGTGGCCAGGGCTTCGTCGAAGGCCTCGCGGGTGGGAAAGCCCTTGTGGTCGACCACATCGGTGGCCAGGCCCTGCTCGCGCGCGAAGGCCAGCCCGCCCGCGTCGGGACGGTTGCTGATCACGGCGACGACCTGCGCGCCCAGGCGCTCCCGCCAGGCCTCGCGCTGCGCCGCGCGCACAATGGCGGCCATGTTCGACCCCCCGCCGGAGACCAGGATCACGATGTTCTTCATGTGGACCGCGATTATCCCTTTGCAGCCATGACGCCCCTGAACCCCATCGAAGCCCGCGTGCTCGGCACGCTGATGGAGAAGGCGCGCACCGTGCCGGACACCTATCCCATGACGCTCAACGCGATCGTGGCCGGCTGCAACCAGAAGAGCAGCCGCGACCCCGTGACCAACCTGAGCGAGAGCCAGGTGCAAGAGGCGCTGGACGGCCTCAAGCGCCGCTCCCTGGCCTTCACCTCGCGCGGCACCCGCACCGACCGCTGGGAGCACAACTTCCAGCGCGCCATGGTCGTGCCCGAGCAGAGCGCCGTGCTGCTGGGCCTGTTGATGCTGCGCGGCCCGCAGACCGCGGGCGAACTGCGCATCCACTCGGAGCGCTGGTACCGCTTCGCCGACATTTCCTCGGTCGAAGCCTTCCTGGACGAGATGCAGGGCCGCGGCGAGGACAAGGGCGGGCCGCTGGTGGTGCAGCTGCCGCGTGCGCCCGGCGCCCGCGAGGCCCGCTGGGCCCACCTGCTTTGCGGACCCGTGGACACGAGCGTTCCCGCGCCCGCCGCGCAGGCCACTCCCGCCGCCGAGCCGGCGCCGGTGCTCGAGGCGCTGTCCTCCCGCGTGGCGGCGCTGGAAGAGGAACTGGCGGTGCTGCGCGCCCAGTTTCAAGACCTGAGTGCGCAACTCGGCTTGTCGCCGCCTGGACAAGCCGAATCGAACGACCGTGCTTAAATGGACGCACTTCAGAAATCCGCCAAGGCGGATTTCTGAAGTGGATTGATCGGTGTGAAGGAGCCCGGCAAAGCCGGATCTCCTTCACAAGGGAGGCCGGACTCCACGACGTTGCGCCCGGCCTGGGACCGCTAGCGGATCTCGATCCGCAGTCGGCCGGACCGCGCGGAATATCATGCAGCGCGGTCCCCCTTGTGAAGAGGATCCGGCTTTGCCGGTCCTCTTCACACTGACCAGCAACTCTGAAAAATCGCATCGCGATTTTTCAGAGTTCCCCATTCCCCCGGAGACTCTGATGGACCTCGCCTTCACCCCTGAAGAACAGAAGTTCCGCGAGGAGGTCCGCGCCTGGGTGCGCGACAACCTCCCGCAGGACATCGCCCACAAGGTGCACAACGCCCTGCACCTGACCCGTGACGACATGCAGCGCTGGGCCAAGATCCTGGGCAAGAAGGGATGGCTCGGCTACGGCTGGCCCAAGCAGTTCGGCGGCCCCGGCTGGAACGCGGTGCAGAAGCACCTGTTCGAGGAGGAGTGCGCCCTCGCCGGCGCGCCGCGCATCGTGCCTTTCGGCCCGGTGATGGTGGCGCCGGTGATCATGGCCTTCGGCTCGCCGGAGCAGCAGAAGCGCTTCCTCCCCGGCATCGCCAGCGGCGAAGTGTGGTGGAGCCAGGGCTACAGCGAGCCGGGCTCGGGTTCCGACCTCGCGTCGCTGAAGACGCGCGCCGAGCGCAAGGGCGACAAGTACATCGTCAACGGCCAGAAGACCTGGACCACGCTGGCGCAGTACGGCGAATGGATCTTCTGCCTGGTGCGCACCTCCACCGAAGGCAAGCCGCAGACCGGCATCTCCTTCCTGCTGATCGACATGAAGTCGCCCGGCGTCACCGTCCGCCCGATCATCATGCTCGACGGCGGCCACGAGGTGAACGAGGTGTTCTTCGACAACGTCGAAGTGCCCGCCGAGAACCTGATCGGCGAGGAGAACAAGGGCTGGACCTACGCCAAGCACCTGCTCGCGCACGAGCGCACCAACATCGCGGACGTCAACCGCGCCAAGCGCGAGCTCGAGCGCCTCAAGCGCATCGCGCGCCAGGAAGGCGTGTACACCGACGCGCGCTTCCGCGACGAGATCGCGAAGCTCGAAGTGGACGTGGTGGCGCTGGAGATGCTGGTGCTGCGCGTGCTGTCGGCCGAGAAGTCGGGCAAGAACCCGCTGGACATCGCCGGCCTGCTGAAGATCAAGGGCAGCGAGATCCAGCAGCGCTACAGCGAGCTGATGATGCTGGCCGCCGGCCCCTACGCCATCCCCTTCATCCGCGAAGCGATGGAAGCGGGCTACCAGGGCGACCACGTCGGCGCCGCGTACATCGCGCCGCTGGCGGCCACCTACCTGAACATGCGCAAGACCACCATCTACGGCGGATCGAACGAAGTGCAGCGGAACATCGTTTCGCAGGTGGTGCTGGGTTAACCCAGGAACCTTGTCATTGCGGGCTCGACCCGCATTCCATGCAGCGCCGGATCGAGCGCCGCCTGGATCCCGGGTCCAGCCCGGGATGACAAGCCCTCAAGGAGAACGGACATGGATTTCAATTTTTCCGACGACCAGGACGCGCTGCGCGACGCGGTGCGCAAGTGGGTGGACCGCAGCTACGGCTTCGAGCGCCGCCAGGGCATCACGAAGGCGGGCGGCTTCGACCGCGCGGCCTACGGCGAACTCGCCGAGCTGGGCCTCACGGGCCTGTACGTTGCCGAGGAACACGGCGGCATGGGCATGGGCCCGGTCGAGGCGATGGTGGTGCTGGAGGAACTCGGGCGCGGCATCGTGCTGGAGCCGCTGGCGCAGACGCTGGTGACCAGCGGCGTGCTGGGCGCCTACGCGCCCGAAGCGGTGCGCGCGCAATGGCTGCCGAAGATCGCCTCCGGCGAGGCGCTCGTCGTGCTGGCCCACCAGGAACGCAAGGCGCGCTGGCGCCTCGACGCCTGCGAGGCGCAGGCCACGCAGGCGGGCGGCGGCTGGAAGATCAGCGGCGACAAGAGCATCGTGCCCGCGGGTGACCAGGCCGACGCCTTCCTCGTGCCCGCCAAGGCGAACGGCAAGCTGGCCCTGTTCCTCGTCGAGCGCGAGGCGCAAGGCGTGAACACGCGCGGCTATCCCACGCTGGACGGCGGCCGCGCCGCCGAATTGGCGCTGCGCGACGCGCCCGCCACGCTGGTGGCGGAGGACGGCATGGCGGCGCTGGAGCACGCGGTGGACATCGGCATCGCCTGCACCTGCGCCGAGGGCGTAGGCGCCATGGACCGCACGATGGAGCTCACGGCCGAATACCTGAACACGCGCAAGCAGTTCGGCGTGCCGCTCGCCACCTTCCAGGCCCTGCGCCACCGCATGGCCGACATGAAGATGCAGCTGGAACTGGCGCGCTCCATGAGCTACTACGCCTCGCTGAAGCTGAACGCCCCGGTGGAGGAGCGGCGCCGCGCGACGGCGCGCGCCAAGTACCAGCTGGGCGTGTCCATGCGCTTCATCGGCCAGAACTCGGTGCAGCTGCACGGCGGCATCGGCGTGACCGACGAATACGTGGGCAGCCACTACTTCAAGAAGCTCACGCAGCTGGAGCTGGTCTTCGGGGATACCCTGCACCACCTGGGCGAAGTCTCGGAGAGGATGCAGGACACGGCGGGCGTGTTCGCCTGAACCCCGTCATCCCCGCGTCCACGGGGATGGCCAGGGCATCGAGAAGGCGGCCACCCGGCCGCCTTTGCTTTTGGAAGAAGAAACGGACAATCCCCATGACCACCCGCCGCACCTTTCTCGGAACCACCCTCGCGCTGGGCCTCGCTGCCTGCGCCACCGCCCCCTCCATGACCGACATGCCCCCCATCGTCTTCGTCCACGGCAACGGCGACACCGCCGGCCTCTGGCAGACGACGATCTGGCGCTTCGAGTCCAACGGGTGGCCGCGCGAGCGCCTGCACGCGATCGACCTGCCCTACCCGCTGGCCCGCGACGATGACTCGCGCGCGCAGCCGGGGCGCAGCTCCAGCGCGGAGCACATGGCCTTCCTGGCCTCGGAGGTGGACAAGGTGCTGCGCGCCACCGGTGCGCAGCAGGTGGTGCTGGTGGCCAACTCGCGCGGCGGCTATGCCGTGCGCAACTACATCCAGAACGGCGGCGGCGCACGCACCGTGAGCCACGCCATCCTGGGCGGCACGCCCAACCATGGCGTGTGGCACGAAGTCCAGGGCATGCCCACCGGCAGCGAATTCGCGGGCGCCGGTCCCTTCCTGCGCGGGCTGAACGCGCCGAAGAACGCCGCCGGCGACGAAGTCACCGGCCCGGTGAAGTGGCTCACGATCCGCTCGGACAACAACGACAAGTACGCCCAGCCGGACGGCTTGTGGATAGGCCGGCGCGGCCAGCCCACCGGCGTCACGCACGCGGGACCGGAACTGAAGGGCGCGACCAACGTGGTGCTGCCCCGCGTGGACCACCGCGAGACCTCGTTCTCGCCGGCCGCCTTCGACGCGACCTACCGCTTCATCACGGGCCGGGCGCCACGCACGCTGGAGATCGTGCCGGAGCCGCGCATCGTGCTCTCGGGCAAGGTGGGCGGCCTCGGCCTGTCCTCCACGGATCCCGCCAGCGGCAACTTCCAGAACAACCTGCCCCTGCCCGGCGCGCGGCTGGAGGTGTATGCCACTGATCCCGCCACGGGCGAGCGCCGCGGCGGACCGGCGCATGCGCAGGTGATCGGGGCGGACGGCCGCTGGGGTCCGTTCACCGCCCAGGCAGGCACACCGTACGAGTTCGTGCTCTCGGCACCCGGCTACGCGACGACGCACATCTACCGCAGCCCCTTCCCGCGCTCCAGCGCCTTCATCCACATGCGTCCGCAGCGCGTGACGGCGGAAGCGGACCGCAACGCGCCGTCGCTGGTGATCCTGGACCGCCCGCGCGGCTACTTCGATCCGGCCCGCGACCGCATGGTGTTCGACGGCCAGAGCCCGCCGCCCGGGGCGCTGCCGGGCGCGGGCGTCTCCAGCTCGCGCATCCGCCCGGCCGGCCCGGCTCGGCCCATCGTGGCGGAGTTCAACGGGGAACGCATCGTGGGGAGGAACTGGCCGGCCGCCGAGGGGCACGTGACGGTGCTGGAGCTGACGTACTAGCCCGGATCCGTGTCATTGCAGGCCCAGGCCTTGTCATTGCGGGGCGAAGCTTTGTCATTGCGGGCTCGACCCGCAATCCACGCGGCGCCTGATCGACTGCCGCATGGATCCCGGGTCGAGCCCGGGATGACAAGCTCTGCGCTTGCCAGCTACGCGTGCAGCCGCGAATTCTTCGGCAGGTGCGCCATCAGAAACTCCATCTGGTCCGCCAGGATGCGGCGGTTGCGCAGGATGAAGTCTTCCCAGAGGCTGGGCACGTAGGGCGTGTACAGCAGGCTCATGCCGGCCTGCTCCGGCGTGCGGTTGGCCTTGCGGTGGTTGCAGCCGCGGCAGGCCGTCACCACGTTCATCCAGTGGTCGCGGCCGTTCTGCGCGAAGGGCACGATGTGCTCGCGCGTGAGTTCTTCCTCGTGGTAGTGGTCGCCGCAGTAGGCGCAGATGTTGCGGTCGCGGGCGAACAGCTTGCCGTTGGTGAGGCCCGGCTTGAGGTCGAAGGGGTTGATGTTCGGCACGCCCTTGGTGCCGATGATGCTGTTGACCGTGATGATCGACTGCTCGCCGCTGCGGGCGTTGACGCCCCCGCGGAACACGGCCACGTCCGCACCGGCCTCCCAGCGCACCTGGTCGGCGGCATAGTGCAGCACGGCCTGCTCCAGGGAGATCCACGACTGGGGCAGCCCCTGGGCGGACAGCTTCAAGACCTTCAAAACGCGCCTCCATTCCACGACGAACAGACCGACAGCGCCTCGCAACGGCGTGAGACACAATATACCGTGTTTCGGCCCAGCGCATCGGGCAGGCCATCCGTCCCTCGCCCGCCGCCAAGGGCTTCCGGCTGCTATCAAAAAGATACCAAACCCTCCATGCAGATCCTGCACGGCCTCCACCATCCCCGCATCGCCCCGGCCTGCGCGCTGACGATCGGCAATTTCGACGGGGTGCACCGCGGCCACCAGGCCATGCTGGCGCTGCTGGACAACGAGGCGCGGCACCGCGGCGTGCCCAGCTGCGTGCTCACCTTCGAGCCGCATCCGCGCGACTACTTCGCCGCCCTGCACCGCAAGCCTGAACTCGCGCCCGCCCGCATCGCCACCCTGCGAGACAAGCTGTCGGAGCTGCAGAAGTGCGGCGTCGACCAGTGCGTGATCCTCAAGTTCGACGCCCGGCTGTCCATGCAGACGCCGGAAGCCTTCATCGAGGACGTGCTGGTGAAGGGCCTGGGCGCGAAGTACATCCTGGTGGGCGACGACTTCCGCTTCGGCGCCAGGCGGGCCGGCGACTATGCGATGCTGGATTCGGCGGGCGGCCGCCACGGCTTCGACGTGGCGCGCATGAACAGCTACGAGGTGCACGGCCTGCGCGTGTCGAGCTCGGCGGTGCGCGAGGCGCTCGCCCGGGGCGACATGGCCGGCGCCGCCGCCCTGCTGGGCCGGCCCTACGGCATCAGCGGCCACGTGGTGCACGGGCGCAAGCTCGGGCGCGACCTCGGCTTCAAGACCCTGAACCTGCGCTTCTCCCACTGGAAGCCCGCCGCCAGCGGCATCTTCGCCGTGCTGGTGCACGGCCTGGGCGATACGCCCCTGGAAGGCGTGGCCAACCTCGGCGTGCGGCCCTCGCTGGATCCGCTGGACGTCAACGGCGGGCGCGTGCTGCTGGAGACGCACTGCCTGCAATGGCCGGCCTCCCTCGGTCCGGAGGGGGGGTACGGTAAAATCATCCGCGTGGAACTGCTGCACAAACTGCACGACGAGCTGCGCTACGACGGCCTCGAGGCCCTGCAGGCGGGCATCGCGCGCGACTGCGACGCCGCGCGCGCGTTCTTCGCGTCCACGCATGCCGAGACGCGGCGGCAGACCACGCGCGACCGAATTTAACGGCCTTGTCATTGCGGGCTGGACCCGCAATCCATTCCCCCATGCGCAGCCGCGCATGGATGCCGGCTCCAGGCCGGCATGACAAGTTCGTGAAGGCTTTCCATGACCGACAAGACCGACTACCGCGCCACCCTCAACCTGCCCGACACGCCCTTCCCCATGCGCGGCGACCTGCCCAAGCGCGAGCCGGGCTGGGTGAAGGAATGGGAGGAGCAGGGCCTGTACAAGCGCCTGCGCGAGGCGCGCTGCGGCCGCCAGAAGTTCATCCTGCACGACGGCCCGCCGTATGCGAACGGCCAGATCCACATGGGGCACGCGGTCAACAAGGTCCTGAAGGACATGATCGTGAAGTCGCGCCAGCTCAAGGG
>JAEZEB010000054.1 GCA_023438115.1 Pseudomonadota bacterium
GCACAGGATTGCGGCCAGTACGCCGATGAAGCGCGGGATGTGCCCGCCGTAGCGCGCCCCGAGGAAGTCCGGAATCGTGAACTGGCCGAACTTGCGCAGGTAGGGCGCGAGGAACAGCGCCACCAGCACGTAGCCGCCGGTCCAGCCCATGATGAATGCGAGGCCGCTGTACCCGGTCAGGTACAAGGTGCCGGCCATGCCGATGAACGACGCGGCCGACATCCAGTCGGCGCCGGTGGCCATGCCGTTGTAGACCGCGGGCACGCGGCGGCCGGCGACGTAGTACTCCGCGGCGTCGGTGGTGCGGCTCATGATGCCGATGCCGGCATACAGGCCGATGGTGGCGAGCAGGAAGATGAAGCCGATCCAGTCGCGGTTCAGGCCCATCTGCTCCAGGATGGCGAGCACCACCACGAAGATGACGAAGCCGCCGGTGTACCAGGTGTAGACCTTGTTCAGCTGCTTCTTGAACGCGGCGTTGGCCGACGCGGAGACGTTCGGCTGGGGACGGTCGGGACTCAAGGTTGCCATGGTGTCATTCCTCCTCGGCGACGCCGTATTCCTGGTCCAGCCGGTTCATGTACCGCGCGTAGTACCAGATGATCCCGACGTAGACGATCAGCGCCCCCTGCGCGCCCATCCAGAAGCTGAAGGGCCAGCCGAAGAAGCTGAAGTTCAGGTCCCGGGCGAAATAGCCGACGACGAAGGTCACGACGAACCAGATCGCCAGCAATACGCCCGTGATCCGCAGATTCCTCTGCCAGTACTCACGGTGCCTTGCGGTCATCTCCATGCGTTGTCTCCTGTTGCGGACCGAAGTCCTCCTCGCTTGCCATGCGACCCGCCGCGGCTCGCGCCGCGCCTGCAACCGGGCCGTTCCTCCGGTGCGCTCAGGCAGGGTCGACGGTCAGGCCCGTCTCCCTCTGCAGCTGCGCGGCGACCTTCGGCTCGAACCGCTGGAGGTGGCGGATGATCTTCCGCGCCTCTTCCGGCTCTTGCCTGTCCACGTGCACCCGCGCCAGCTGGTACCAGCCGTAGGGGCTCATGGGTTGCAATTGGGTGTTGCGCTTGAGGGCGGCGACGGCTTCGTCGAGGCGGCCCAGGCGGATGAGGACCAGCCCGAGGCCATACCAGGCGCGATCGAGCTGGGGAGACAGTTCCGTGGCGCGGCGGAAGGCGACCTCGGCGCGTTCGTACGCGCCGTCCTCTTCCAGCACGAAGCCGTAGTTGAACCAGTGGGCGCCCTGCCGGGGCTGGGCCCGCAGCAGTTCCTCCAGCGTGCGCAGCGCGCCGGCGCGGTCGCCCCGCTGCGCCTGCAGGTGGGCGATGCTGGCGAGCGCGTAGCCGTCGCCCGGGAACTCCGCGAGCATCTGTTGCAGGAGGGCACGGGCGCTGTCCTCCCGGCCCAGCACCAGCAGCAGCATGGTGCGCCAGCGCAGGCCGCGGTGGCGCAGGGAACGCATCATTTGCACAGGTGCACCCCGATCCGCACGCAGATGTCGATCTTGGTGATCGTGGCGACCACCCAGACGAAGGACAGGAGCAGGAAGGCGACCAGGGGGACGTGCTGGTCGAGGACGATCTTCGGCGAGACCAGGCGGGCCGCCGCGATGACCGGCCGGGTCAGCACCTGGAACAGCTGGTAGAAGGGGTTCTGCTGGCGGCGCCGGCCGGCCAGGAGGGCCAGCACACCTTGCCCGGCGAGCGCCAGCAGCGCGATCTCGGCGAGCAACTTCAGGATCTCGACCAGCAGCAGCACGGGCTTCCTTACTGGGACGTCAGGTTGACCGCAATGGTTTGGAGTGCCGCTTACGGTCTCCTTACAAGCGGCATGCGCCGCGCCTAGGGTATGCCCGGATTCCGCGCACGCCTCAACGTGCGCGTGCCGACGTCGCCAGGGTCACGGCGACTGTCACCGCCGCGCCCAGCGCCACGCCGAACACGCCGCTCGCGATCGGCTGGATGCCGAACCACAGCGTGCTTTCGGCACCACTCCCCAGCGCCGAGCGCAGCGCCTGCCAGTTGGCGAGCATGTAGTACACCGTGATGCCGAAGCCGGCGAGCATGCCGCTGACCGCCGCCACGCGCGTCGTGCGCTTCCAGAAGATCCCGAGCACCATCGCGGGCAGCAGCGCCGAGGCCGCGAGCGAGAACGACGCCGACACCAGCGGCAGGATGTCGGCCGGCTTCAGCGACGCGACCGTCGCCGCGAGCAGCGCCACCCCCAGCAGCGCGAACTTCGACAGGATCACGCGCTGCTCGGGGCTGATGCCGTGGCCGATGTCGCGCGCATAGAGGTCGCGCACCAGCG
The DNA here is from genome assembly GCA_023438115.1 of Pseudomonadota bacterium. GTDB lineage: Bacteria > Pseudomonadota > Gammaproteobacteria > Burkholderiales > Burkholderiaceae_C > Ramlibacter. Next base: position 2,312 of record JAEZEB010000054.1, read on the forward strand.
CGTTGCTGATGGTGAGCAGCAGGCCGTCGGCGGTGGACAGCGCCGCCGCGAGACCTCCCGCGGCGACGAGGCCCGACACCACGTAAGGCAGCCCGCCGATCTCCGGCGTGGCCAGCATGATGATGTCGGCGCCCAGGCGGATCTCGCCGAACTGCACGCGGCCGTCGCCGTTGATGTCGCTCACCGCGGCCAGCGAGGGATCCACGCGGCCCCACTGCACGATCCAGGCCGGCAGCGCGTCGAAGCTGCTGCCCACGAGGCCCTGCATCACCTCGTACTTCACCAGCACCGCGAGCGCGGGCACGCTGAGGTACAGCAGCGCCACGAAGAACAGCGCCCAGCCCACCGAGGCGCGCGTGGCCGCCACGCCGGGCGTCGTGTAGAAGCGCGTGAGCAGGTGCGGCAGGCCCGCGGTCCCCGCCATGAGGCAGAACACCAGCGCGAGGAAGTTGGCGCGCGAGCCGGCGAAATCGGCCTGCTCCTGCGGCGAGCCCGCGGGATCGCCCGCGAAGGGCGTGCCGTGGCGCGGCAGCCCGCCCAGCGGCTGCGCGCGCTGCAGCGACTCGTTCATGAGCCGCGTCCAGTGCTCGCGCGCGCCCTCCACGTCGCGCGGCATGGCCGCCAGCTCGCGGTTGGCGGCGACGATGCGCGCGGAGTCGGCGTCCTCCGCCTTCAGGCGGCGGATGCGCTCGCGGGCCTCGGCGCGTTCGCGTTGCAGCGAACCCTCCACGTCGGCCAGCTTCGCCTTGTACTCGCCGGCGCGCCGCAGGAATTCGGCCTGCACCGCCTTCTCCTCAGGCGAGTCCATGAGCTGCCGTTCCAGCTGCGCGATCTTCTCCAGCTGCGCGCCGTACACCATGGGCGCGAGCGGATTCCCGAGCTGCTTGTACGCCAGCCAGGACACCGGGATCAGGAAGGCGAGCAGCAGCACCACGTACTGCGCGACCTGCGTCCAGGTGATCGCGCGCATGCCGCCGAGGAAGGAGCAAAGCAGCACCCCGCCCAGCCCCAGCAGGATGCCGATCTCGAACTGCACGCCGGTCAGGCGCGAGGCGATCAGGCCGATCCCGTAGATCTGCGCCACCACGTAGGTGAAGGAACAGATCACCGCCGCGAGCGCGCCCAGCCGCCGCGGCCAGTCGCCGCCGAAGCGCTCGTGGAAGTAGTCCGGCACCGTGTACAGGTTGCGCTGGCGCAGGTAGGGCGCGACCAGCAGCGCCACCAGGCAGAAGCCGCCGGTCCATCCCAGCACGTAGGCCAGGCCGCCGGCCTGGTGCGCGGTGCCCGCGAACCCCTGCAGGTAGATGCCGCCCGCCAGGCTGATGAACGAGGCGGCACTCATCCAGTCGGCGGCCGCCGCCATGCCGTTGTACATCGGCGGGATGCGGCGTCCGGCGACGTAGTACTCGTCGGCGTCCGTCGTGCGGCTGTAGATGCCGATGGCCGCGTACATCATCACCGTGGAGAACAGGAAGATGGGGCCGAGCCAGAAACGCGACAGCCCCTGCTGCTCCGCCCAGGCGAGCAGCAGCAGGAAGCCGATGAAGCCGCCGGCGTAGCACGCCAGCAGCTTGTGCAGGCGCCGCGCGTAGGCGGCGACGGCGGGCGCGGCCGGGCCGCTCGTGGGTTGAACCTCCTCCATGCCCCGGATCATCGCACTGTCGGGTTGACCCGTAGAAGACCTTAGGGGTTTGCCTCTGTTCGCCTTAGGTACGAATGCCATACTGGACAGCACGCCATCCTGGGAGAGGCAATATGCTCGACAAGGAATCCATCTACCGCAAGACGTCCCGCGGAACCGAGGCGCTCGCCACCCGGCAGGGCGGACTGACGCCCCGCCAGCGCTCCCTGCTGATCCTCATCGACGGCCGCCGCAACGGCCAGGAACTCACCACGCTGGGGGCCGCCTGCGGCGATGTGGACGAACTGATGCAGGCCCTGCTGGCCGAGGGCTACGTGGAAGTGTCCACCCCGGCCCCGGCCCCCGCCGAAGCGCGCAAGTCCAGCGCCGGCACGGGCGCGCTCACGCTGCCGCAGGCGCGCACCCAGGCAGTGCGCCGGCTCACCGACATGCTGGGGCCCGGCGCGACCGACATGTGCCTGCGGCTGGAGGCCGCCCGGACCATGCAGGAATTCCGCGCGACGCTGCGCCGCACGGAATCCACGCTGCGCCAGATCGTGGGCAACCAGCGCGCCGCCGACTTCGTCAGCGAGCTGGAGGACAAGCTGGGCGCCGCCTGAGCGCCCGGGGCGGCTTCAGGAGGCCGCCAGCTTCTGCCAGGTGGCGATCACCGAATCGGGGTTCAGCGAGATCGAGGTGATGCCTTCCTGCACCAGCCACTGGGCGAAGTCCGGATGGTCGCTGGGGCCCTGTCCGCAGATGCCCACGTACTTGCCCTGGGCCACGCAGGCGCGGATGGCCCGCGACAGCATCGCCTTCACGGCCGGGTCGCGCTCGTCGAAGTCCGCCGCCAGCAGCTCCAGCCCCGAGTCGCGGTCCAGGCCCAGCGTGAGCTGGGTGAGGTCGTTCGAGCCGATCGAGAAGCCGTCGAAGTACTGCAGGAACTCGTCGGCCAGGATCGCGTTGCTGGGGATCTCGCACATCATGATCAGCTTGAGGTCGTCCTTGCCGCGTTGCAGTCCGTGCTGCGCCAGCAGCTTCGTCACGCGCTCGGCCTGCGACAGCGTGCGAACGAAGGGCACCATCACCTGCACGTTGGTCAGGCCCATGTCGCTGCGCACGCGCACCAGCGCCTCGCACTCCATCTCGAAGGCTTCCTGGAATTCCGCGCTGATGTAGCGCGCCGCGCCGCGGAAGCCCAGCATCGGGTTCTCTTCCTCCGGCTCGTAGCGGCTGCCGCCGATCAGCTTGCGGTATTCGTTGGACTTGAAGTCCGACAGGCGCACGATCACCGGCTTGGGCCAGAACGCCGCCGCGATGGTGGCCACGCCCTCGGCGACCTTGTCGACGTAGAAGGCGCGCGGCGAGGCATGCGCGCGCGCCACCGATTCCACCGCCTTCTTCAGGTCGGCGTCGACGTTCGGGTAGTCGAGGATCGCCTTCGGGTGGACGCCGATGTTGTTGTTGATGATGAATTCCAGGCGCGCCAGGCCCACGCCGTCGTTGGGCAGCTGCGCGAAGTCGAAGGCCAGCTGCGGGTTGCCGACGTTCATCGAGATCTTGGTCTTGATCTTCGGCATCTCGCCGCGCTGCACCTCGGTGACCTCGGTCTCCAGCAGGCCGTCGTAGATGAAGCCCGTGTCGCCCTCGGCGCAGCTGACGGTGACCAGCGTGCCGTCCTTCAGCGCCTCGGTGGCGTCGCCGCAGCCCACGACCGCCGGGATGCCCAGCTCGCGCGCGATGATGGCCGCGTGGCAGGTGCGCCCGCCGCGGTTGGTGACGATGGCGCTGGCGCGCTTCATCACCGGCTCCCAGTTGGGATCGGTCATGTCGGTGACGAGCACGTCGCCCGGCTGCACGCGGTCCATCTCCGCCGTGCTGTGCACCAGCCGCACCGGGCCCGTGCCTACCTTCTGGCCGATCGCTCGGCCCTCGGCCAGCACCGTTCCCTTGCTCTTCAATTTGTAGCGCAGCTCGGACTTGCCCTCGCTCTGGCTCTTCACCGTTTCCGGGCGCGCCTGCAGGATGTACAGCTGGCCGTCCACGCCGTCCTTGCCCCACTCGATGTCCATGGGGCGGCCGTAGTGCTGCTCGATCACCAGGGCGTAGCGCGCGAGCTGCTCCACGTCCTCGTCGGAGAGCGAATAGCGGTTGCGCTGCTCCAGAGGGATGTCGACGGTCTTGACCAGCTTGCCGTCGCGCTTCTTTTCCTCGTCACTGGCGAACACCATGCCGATCAGCTTGGAGCCCAGGTTGCGGCGGATCACCGCGCGCTTGCCGGCCTGCAGCATGGGCTTGTGCACGTAGAACCCGTCGGGGTTCACGGCGCCCTGCACCACCGTCTCGCCCAAGCCGTAGCTGGAGGTGATGAAGACCACGTCCGGGAAGCCCGACTCCGTGTCCATCGTGAACATGACGCCGGCCGCGCCCAGGTCGGAGCGCACCATGCGCTGCACGCCCGCCGACAGCGCGACGTGCTCGTGCGCGAAGCCCTTGTGCACGCGGTAGCTGATCGCGCGGTCGTTGTAGAGGGAGGCGAACACCTCCTTCATCTTGTGCAGCACGGCGTCGATGCCGACCACGTTGAGGAAGGTCTCCTGCTGGCCGGCGAAGGAGGCGTCGGGCAGGTCCTCGGCGGTGGCGGAAGAGCGCACGGCGAAGCTGGCCGCGGCGTTGCCCGCGCACAGCGTTTCGAAGGCGGCGCGGATCTCCTGCTCCAGCGCGGGCGGGAAAGGCTGCTGCTCCACCCAGCCACGGATCTCGGCGCCGGCGGCGGCCAGCGCACGCACGTCCTCGGTGTCCAGCGTGGCGAGCCGCTCGCGGATGCGCGCGTCCAGGCCGCCGTGCGCCAGGAACTCGCGGTAGGCCTGCGCCGTGGTGGCGAAGCCGGTGGGCACCCGCACCCCGTGGGGGAGCTGGGAGATCATCTCGCCGAGGCTGGCGTTCTTGCCGCCGACCACCTCGACGTCGGTCATCCTCAGGTTCTCAAACGGTACGACCAGGGCGGTCGCGCTGAAGCGTGCAGACATGGAAAGACTCCGGAAGTTGAAAAGGGGTCTGCGCGAGCGCGCAAGGTGCCCGGTCCCGCCGGCAGGCTTTCTGTTTGTTCGAATCGGCGGCGGGCCATGGTCACGGAATTCGGATAATGGGCGGAATTGTAGGCGCCGACACCCTTCCCCGGCCGCGCCTCCGGGACCCGCCCCATGCACACCCGCACCGTCTTCTTCGTCTCCGACGGCACCGGCATCACCGCCGAAACCTTCGGCAACGCCATCCTCGCGCAGTTCGAATTCAAGCCCAGGCACGTGCGCCTGCCCTTCATCGACACGGTCGACAAGGCGCACCAGGTGGTGCGGCAGGTCAACCACACGGCCGAGCTGGAGGGCCGGCGGCCGGTCGTCTTCACCACCCTGGTGAACGTGGAGGTGCTGCAGGTGATCGAGGAAGGCTGCCGCGCGATGGTGCTGGACATGTTCGGCACCTTCGTGCGCCCGCTGGAGATCGAGCTGGGCATGAAGTCCAGCCACCGCGTGGGCCGCTTCTCCGACGTGAGCAAGAGCAAGGAGTACCACGACCGGATCGAGGCGATCAACTACAGCCTGGCGCACGACGACGGCCAGTCCAACCGCGACCTGGCCGAGGCCGACGTGATCCTGATCGGCGTCAGCCGCAGCGGCAAGACGCCGACTTCGCTGTACCTGGCCATGCAGCACGGCCTGAAGGCGGCCAACTACCCGCTGATTCCCGAGGACTTCGAGCGCCGGCAGCTGCCGCCCTCGCTGGCGGCGCACCGGCGCAAGCTGTTCGGCCTGACCATCCAGCCCGAGCGCCTGAGCGAGATCCGCAACGAGCGCCGGCCCGGCTCGCGCTACGCGGCCCTCGACAACTGCCGCGAGGAAGTCGCCGCCGCCGAGGCGATGATGCGGCGCGAGGGCATCCGCTGGCTCTCCACCACCACCAAGTCGATCGAAGAGATCGCCACGACCATCCTGCAGGAAATCCAGCCGGACCGGCTGGAATATTGAGAACCGCGCATCCGCCCCCATGTAGGGAGGGATCGCGCGGCCTTGTCCCCAACGTCTCCGCACGCGGCTACAATAGCGATCTCCAATGGAGAGAATTGAGTCAATACATTGGATTGATCGAGGGTTTCCCCTTAATCTCTCCCCTGTCGCCACTTCGCAAACCCCAAAGAGAGGAAAAACCTGATGTCCGTCATCAACACCCAGATCAAGCCCTTCAAGAACCAGGCCTTCAAGGAAGGCAAGTTCATCGAGGTCACCGACGAGGCCGTGAAGGGCAAGTGGTCGGTGTTCTTCTTCTACCCCGCCGACTTCACCTTCGTCTGCCCGACCGAACTGGGCGACGTGGCCGACCAGTACGCCGAGTTCCAGAAGCTGGGCGTGGAGATCTACTCCGTGTCCACCGACACGCACTTCACGCACAAGGCCTGGCACGACGCCTCGGACACCATCCGCAAGATCAAGTACACGATGATCGGCGACCCGACGGGCCAGCTGACGCGCAACTTCGAAGTCATGCGCGAAGCCGAAGGCCTGGCCGACCGCGGCACCTTCATCGTCGACCCGCAGGGCGTGATCCAGGCGGTGGAAATCACCGCCGAAGGCATCGGCCGCAACGCCGCCGACCTGCTGCGCAAGGTCAAGGCCGCCCAGTACGTCGCCGCCCACCCGGGTGAAGTCTGCCCCGCCAAGTGGGAAGAAGGCGCGGCCACGCTGAAGCCGTCCCTGGACCTGGTCGGCAAGATCTAAGCCACCCAGCCCCACCGGCCATCCGAGGGGCCCGGGCGCCGCGAAGCGCCCCGGCCCCTCTTTTCATTCGCACGCCCAGAACGACAGGAAGGACCCCCCATGCTCGACGCCAACCTCAAGGCCCAGCTCGCCGCCTATCTCGAACGCATGACGCAGCCGGTGGAGATCACCGCCTCGCTCGACGACACCCAGGCCTCGTCGGACATGCGCGCGCTGCTGAAGGACATCGCGGAGGCTTCGCCCAAGGTGACGGTCACCGAGACGACCGGCGGCCCGGCACGCACGCCGTCCTTCCAGATCAACCGCCCCGGCCAGAGCACCGGCCCGCGCTTCGCCGGCCTGCCCATGGGCCACGAGTTCACCTCGCTCGTGCTGGCGCTGCTGCAGATGGGCGGCTACCCGCCCAAGGTGGAACAGGCCGTGCTGGACCAGATCAAGGCCCTGCCCGGCGACTACGAGTTCGAGATCTACGTCTCCCTCACCTGCCACAACTGCCCGGACGTCGTGCAGGCGCTGAACCTCATGGCGGCGCAGAACCCGCGCGTGAAGACCACCATGATCGACGGCGCGATCTTCCAGAAGGAAGTCGACGAGCGCCAGATCATGGCCGTGCCCACGGTGTTCCTGAACGGCACGCACTTCGGCCAGGGCCGCATGACGCTGGAGGAGATCCTCGGCAAGCTCGACACCGCCGGCGCCGCGAGGCAGGCCGAGGCGCTGTCGGCCAAGGAGCCCTTCGATGTGCTGATCGTCGGCGGCGGTCCCGCCGGTGCCGCGGCCGCGGTGTACGCCGCGCGCAAGGGCATCCGCACCGGCGTCGCTTCCGAGCGCTTCGGCGGCCAGGTGCTGGACACGTTGGGCATCGAGCACTTCATCTCGGTGAAGTAAACCGAAGGTCCCAAGTTCGCGATGGCGCTCGAGGAGCACGTGCGCCACTACGACGTGGAGATCATCAACCTGCAGCGGGCCAAGGCCCTGCGCACGCAGGACAAGCTGGTGGAAGTGGAACTGGAAAGCGGCGCGAAGCTGCGCGGCAAGACCGTCATCATCTCCACCGGCGCGCGCTGGCGCACCCTCAACGTGCCGGGCGAGCAGGAGTACCGCAACAAGGGCGTGACCTTCTGCCCGCACTGCGACGGCCCGCTGTTCAAGGGCAAGGCCGTGGCGGTGATCGGCGGCGGCAACTCCGGCGTCGAAGCGGCGATCGACCTGGCGGGCGTGGTCAAGCACGTCACGCTGGTGGAGTTCGGCGGCGAGCTGCGTGCCGACGCGGTGCTGCAGAAGAAGCTGCGCTCGCTGCCCAACGTGGACGTGATCGTCAATGCGCAGACCACCGAAGTAGCCGGTGACGGCCAGAAGGTGAACGCCCTCGTCTACAAGGACCGCGTGTCCGGCGAGGACAAGCGCGTGGCGGTGGAAGGCGTGTTCGTGCAGATCGGCCTCGTGCCCAACACGGAATGGCTCAAGGGCTCGGTGGAACTGTCGAAGCACGGCGAGATCGTCGTGGACGCACGTGGCGGCACGTCGGTGCCCGGCGTGTTCGCCGCGGGCGACTGCACCACGGTGCCGTTCAAGCAGATCATCATCGCGGCCGGCGACGGCGCGAAGGCGGCGCTGGCGGCCTTCGACCACCTGATCCGCAACTGACCTCACGCATTCGCGAAAGCGAATGCTTCTCACAAGCACACGCAGGCAGAGCGCCTGCGTGTGCTCTTTCATTGGGCGCGGGCGATTTGCGACACAATCGACGGCATCAACAAGAACCACTGGAGTCCACCATGCAAGGCGATCCGCAAGTCATCCAGCACCTCCAGGCGCAGCTGAAGAACGAGCTCACGGCCACCAACCAGTACTTCCTGCACTACCGCATCCTCAAGCACTGGGGCTTCGACCGCCTCGCGAAGAAGGAGTACGAGGAATCGATCGGCGAGATGAAGCACGCCGATCGCCTGATGGAACGCATCCTGTTCCTCGACGCCCTGCCGAACCTGCAGGACCTCGGCAAGCTGATGGTCGGCGAGGACGTGCCGGAAATCCTCGACTGCGACCTGCGCAGCGAACGCGGCGCCCAGGCCACGCTCAAGGAAGGCATCGCGCATTGCGAGTCGGTGCGCGACTACGTCTCCCGCGAGCTGCTCGAGGACATCCTCACCGACACCGAGGAGCACATCGACTGGCTCGAGACCCAGATCGACCTCATCGGCCGCGTCGGCCTGCAGAACTACCTGCAGTCGCAGATGGGCGAATCGGGCGACTGAGATCCCCCCGCCCCGCCGAAGGCGCCCTCGAGGCGCCTTTTTTACGCCTTTCTTCTAAATGAGACTAATTCTCATTCACGTACAATCCTCGCCGAACTCGACCGGCAAGCCACCGCAGTACGCGCCAGCCAGCCTTCCACAACGAACCGCCCGCATCCGTCGCGGGCACCCTGGAGGCCACCTTGGCGCAACATCGCCCTTCGTCCGACCCCGCCCTGCTCCCGCTGGGCGCCGTTCTCCTTGCCGCCACCACCGCCGCGTGGTCGCAACCCGCCGCCGAAACCGGCCGCACCCTGCCCACCGTCACCGTGCGCGAGCAGGCCGAGGTTCCGCAGACCAAGAACGAGCTGCGCGTGCGACGCACGCAGATCGGCAAAGGCAATCAGGAACTGCGCGACATCCCGCAGTCCGTCACCGTCCAGACCGAGCGGCTGATGGACGACCGCAATCTCGATGACTTCCGCGAAGTCCTGAAGAACACGGCCGGCGTGACCTTCCAGGCCGGCGAGACTGGCGAGGAAGACGTCCGCCTGCGCGGCTTCTCGCTGCAGCAGGCCGGCGATATCTATCGCGACGGCATGCGCGACGCGCCCCTGTACGAGCGCGACACCTTCAACGACGACCGCGTGGAAGTGCTGAAGGGCTCCGCCTCCATGCTGTTCGGCAAGGGCTCCACCGGCGGCATCGTGAACCAGGTGAGCAAGCAGCCCTTCCTGATGGACCAGCATGAGGTCGACTACACCATCGGCACGGGCAACCTGCACCGTCTGACGGGCGACTTCAACGTCCTGACCGGCGAAAACGCCGCCCTGCGCCTGAACGCGGTGCTGCACGACGCGGACAACTGGGGCGCCAGGCAGCGCAAGTGGGGCATCGCGCCGACCTACCGCTGGGGCATCGGCACCCGCGACGAATTCTCGGTCGGCTTCTACCACCTCGACATCGAGGGACGTCCCCTCTACAACCACCCGTGGTTCGTCGAGAACGGCACGGCCCGGCCGGTGCTGCCCGCCAGGAACTACTACGGCCTGGCCAACGACCGCAACGATACTCGCGCCACCTTCGCGACGCTGTCCCACGTGCACCGCTTCGACCACCAGGGCGAACTCAGGACGCAGCTGCGCCATGGCCGCTACGAGCGCGACCTGCTCGCGAGCGTGATCCGCTTCGCCGGCGGCACCACGGCCGCCAACGTGAACGACGACACCGGCCTCACGCGCTCGCCCAAGGGCCGCATCGGCGAGAGCGACCTGACGCAACTCACGAGCGACTACTCCGCCACTTTCGACTGGGGCGGGCACCGCAACGACTTCCTGGCGGGCGTGGACATCTACCAGGAGGACGCCAAGCGAGCCAACAACTTCACCACGGGCCTGGCCCCGGCGCCCGGCACCCGGGTGGGCACGCCCGACGACGGGGCCGTGCGCCCCGACACCCGCGGCACGCCGCCTTTCGACAGCTTCGAGGCGCGCAGCATCGGTGTCTATGCCCAGAACCTGTTCAGCATCACGCCGCAGTGGAAGCTGCTCGCCGGCGCGCGCTTCGACCACTTCAAGGCATCGTACGTGCGCAGCAACGGGACGACCGGGGAGCGCAGCGACAACCTCTGGAGCCCGCGCCTGGGCGCGATCTACCAGCCGGACGACCTGAGTTCCTACTACGTGTCCTACGGCACCTCGTACAACACCTCGGGCGACACCTACCAGTACTCCCCGGCAGGTCCGAACTCCCGCCTGGTTAACACGCCGCCGGAGAAGAGCCGCAACGTCGAGGTCGGGGCCAAGTGGGAGCTGTTCGAGCGACGCGCCCTGATGGGCCTCGCCTGGTTCCATAGCGAGAAGTACAACGAGCGCAACACGGACCCGGACACCGCGGCCACGCAGGAGCTGCTTTCGGGCAAGCGCCACGCCACCGGCCTGGAGTTCAACCTCGCCGGCCGCCTGACGCCGCGCTGGGAAGCGTTCTTCAACCACTCCTGGATCTACGACGCCGAGATCGACGAGAGCGTCACCGCGGCTGACATCGGCCGGCGCCCGGGGCTGACGCCCCGCAACAGCGGCAGCGTGTGGACCACCTACCGGATCCTGCCCCAGCTGCGCGTGGGCCTCGGCGCGAACTACCGCAGCTCGCAGACACCGGACGGCAACTACAACGTGCGCGCGAAGGGCTTCGTCACCTGGGACGCGATGGCCGAGTACACCATCAACGAGCGGTGGACGGCGAAGCTGAACGTCACCAACCTGACCGACAAGCTCTACGCCGATTCGCTGTATCGTGGCTTCTACGCGCCGGGCGCACCGCGCCGCGTGGAGCTGTCGCTCAAGTCGATGTTCTGAGGCCCCCCATGCTGCTGCACCTGAAGAAGATCCTCACGCCCGACGAAGTGGCGAAGGCGCGCGCCCTGCTGGGGCCCGGCGCGCCGTGGATCGACGGGCGCAGCAGCGCGGGCGCGCAGGCGGTCGCGCGCAAGAACAACGAGCAGCTCGCGCAGGACAGCGCCCAGGCGGCGCAGCTGCGCGAGCTGGTGCTCGCCGCCCTGCAGCGCGACCCCCTCTTCTTCTCCGCGGCCCTGCCGCGCAAGATCTTCAACCCGCTGTTCAATCGCTACAGCGGGGACAGCAACCACTACGGCGAGCACATCGACGGCGCGGTGCTGCGTTCCCAGCATCCGCCGCAATGGGTGCGCACCGACCTGTCGTGCACGCTCTTCCTCGCCGACCCGGACGAATACGACGGGGGCGAGCTGGTCATCCGCGAGCCCCAGGGCGAACGCCGCCTCAAGCTGCCGGCCGGCGACCTGGTGCTGTATCCCGGCACCACGCTGCACGAGGTCACGCCCGTCACGCGCGGGGCCCGCATCGCCAGCTTCTTCTGGGTGGAGAGCATGGTGCGCAGCGGCGAGCAGCGCCGGCTCCTGTTCGACATGGACATGGCGCTGCTGAAACTGCGCAGCGAGGGCACGGCCGACGAGGCCGCGCTGGTGCAGCTCACGGGCACGTACCACAACCTGCTGCGCATGTGGGCGGACACGTGAAAGGCGCACCGGCGCTGCAGGCGCTGCCCGAAGGCGTGCAGCGCGCCGCCGACTACGAGGCCCACGCGCGCAGCGCGCTGGACCCCTCCGCCTGGGACTACTTCTCCGCCAGCGCCGGCGACGGCGATACCCTCCGCGCCAACGGCGCCGCCTGGGATCGCATCGCCTTGCTGCCGCGCGTGCTGCGCGGGCTGCGAAGTGTCGACACCTCCTGCGAACTGTTCGGCCGGCCGCTCCCCTGGCCCGTGCTGGTGGCACCCATGGCGCTGCAGCGCCTCGCCCATCCCGACGGCGAGGCGGCCACCGCCGTCGCGGCCTCTGCCCTGGGTGCCGGTCTTGTTCTGGGCAGCCAGGCGAGCATGCCGATCGAAACCGTCGCCGGAGCCTTCGGCCCCGCTGCGGGCCGAGGCCCGCTGTGGTTCCAGCTGTACCTGCTGGGCGACCGCGGCGCCACGCTGGAGCTCGTGCGGCGCGCGGAAGCCGCCGGCAGCGAGGCCCTGGTACTCACCGTCGATGCGGGCGTGCGCGCGGCGCGTCCGCTGCACTTGCCGCCCGGTGTGGCCGCGGTGAACCTGCCGCCCTCGCCAGCGCCCTCCAGCCTGCAGGAACTCCTCGCACGCGCCCCCACCTGGGACGACGTGGCCTGGCTGCGCGCCCAAAGCCGCCTGCCGCTGGTCCTCAAGGGCGTGCTCCATCCCGCCGACGCCCGCGAAGCCGTGCGGCAGGGCGTGGCGGGCCTGATCGTCTCCAACCACGGCGGCCGGGTGCTGGACGGCGCCGCCGCCACGGCCGACGCCCTGCCCGCCATCGCCGATGCGGTGGACGGGGCGCTGCCGCTGCTGGTGGACGGCGGCATCCGCCAGGGCACCGACGTGCTCAAGGCGCTGGCGCTGGGCGCGCGTGCCGTGCTGGTGGGCCGTCCGGTGCTGTGGGGGCTGGCCACGGCGGGAGCGGCCGGCGTCGCGCACGTGCTGCGCCTGCTGCGCGACGAGCTGGAGCTGGCGATGGCGCAATGCGGAGCGGGCTCCCTCGCCGACCTCGACCGCGAACTTTTGCTGCCCCCGCGTAGCTCTTTTTGACATTTCTCAAAGCGTGGGATTGCAAATGCGAAGGATTCGCATTTATACTTCGCCCAGCTTTTACCGACCGCCAGCCACTCCGAACGCCATGATCGTCTGCGTCTGCCACCGGGTCTCCGACCGAGAAATCGCCCGCCATGCCCGGGCGGGCATGAGCTTCGACGACATCCAGTTCGAACTCGGCGTGGCCACCCAGTGCGGCAACTGCGAGACCTGCGCCCGCGACGTCGTGGCCCAGTGCTCGCCCTGCCACCCGGTGGCGGCCGTGCACTCCGAAACGCATCCGGTCCAGCTCGCACCCTCCATCCGGGAGAGCGCCGCATGGCCCACGCCGTCCTCGCTGGGGGCCTGATCCTCGTCTTCCTCGCAGCCTGGTGGGCCTGCAAGGGCCTGTAGAACCCGCTGCCTCCACGATGTCCGCTTCCCTCCCCCTCGGCACAATGCCGGGCATGCCCCGTGTTTCCCGCAACGCCGCGATCGCCGGCACCGTGGTGGCGCTGCACGTGGCCGTCCTCTGGGCCATGAACGCCGGCCTCGTGCGCCGGGTCGTCGAGATCGTCGTGCCGGTGGAGATGGTCAGCGAGATCATCGTCCCGCCCGCGCCGCAGGTTGTCCCGGCTCCGCCCCCGCCTGCCCCGGCGCCCGCCCCGGTTCCCGTGCCGGTGGCCAAGCCCCAACCCAAACCCAAGCCGCGTCCCGCTCCCAAGCCGGTGGCGGCGCCTTCGCC
>JAEZEB010000341.1 GCA_023438115.1 Pseudomonadota bacterium
CGACATCTACACCGTCTAATTCGTCGGCAGCGTCTGATGTGTATAAGAGACTGGGGTGAGCGCGAACCCGAACCCCGACGGATCACCACCGCTACGAAAACCAGCGCTGCGCCGCCAGCACCAGGAAGAACCCCAACGCCGCCAGCAAGGTCCACTTCACGATCGCCAGCCCGAAGCGCTTGTACTTCGGCTGGCCCGTGACGATGAAGAGGACGAAGCTCACGCCCGCCGCGCCCATCAGCAGGGTGAGGACCCAGCGGAACAGGAGCACGCGCGCCCCTTACCAGGCGCGGGCGGGCTGCGCGAAGCCGGCGGGGGCCTGGCGCTCGTCGCCGAAGCTCACCACCTCGAAGGCGTCCTGCTCGGCGAGCAGCGCGCGGATCAGCTTGTTGTTCAGCGCATGGCCCGAGCGGAAGGCGCTGTAGGCCGCCAGCAGCGGCTTGCCCACCAGGTACAGGTCGCCCATCGCGTCGAGGATCTTGTGCTTCACGAACTCGTCGTCATAGCGCAGTCCTTCCGAGTTGAGCACCCGGTAGTCGTCCATCACGATCGCGTTGTCCATGCCGCCGCCCAGGCCGAGGCCACGGGAGCGCATCATCTCGACGTCCTTGGTGAAGCCGAAGGTGCGCGCGCGCGCGATGTCGCGCGAGTAGTTGCCCGCGCTCAGGTCGAACTCGTAGCGCTGGCCCGTCGAATCCACCACGCGGTGCGCGAAGTCGATCTCGAAGCCCAGCTTGAAGCCGTGGTAAGGCTCCAGGCGCGCCCACTTGAGGTTCTCGCCCTCGCCTTCGCGCACCTCCACGGGCCGCAGCACGCGGATGAAGCGGCGCGGCGCGTTCTGCATCTCGATGCCGGCGCTTTGCAGCAGGAACACGAAGGAGGCCGAAGAGCCATCGAGGATCGGCACTTCCTCCGCCGTGATGTCCACGTAGAGGTTGTCCACGCCCAGGCCGGCGCACGCCGACATGAGGTGTTCGACGGTGTGCACCTTGGCGCCACCGTTGGAGATGGTCGAGGCCAGCCGCGTATCCGTGACCGCTTCCGCCGACACGGGGATGTCCACCGGCAGCGGCAGGTCGACACGGCGGAACACGATGCCCGTGTCCGGCGGGGCCGGACGCAGCGTGAGTTCCACCCGCTGGCCGCCGTGCAACCCCACGCCGACGGCCTTGGTGAGGGTCTTGAGGGTGCGTTGGCGAAGCATAGTGCCTATTTTAAAGGCAGGCGTGTCCCCGCCGCCCGGCGTTTCCTCATGTCCCCGATAGAGCCAGCCCATTGCCTGAGCCTAGCCCGCGCGGGTCAAGCGGCGATGAAGCACAGGTAAAAGGAAGGCGGGCCCGCCGGACCCGCCGCCTTGCCGCGCCATCCTCAGTCCGCCTGCTTGCGCAGGAAGGCCGGGATCTCGAAGTCGTCCATGCCGCCGCTGGAGAGCGCGTCGACCTTCGCCGCGGCCTGCGTGCGGTTCGTCCGCCACACGCTGGGCACCGCGAGGCCGCCGTAGTCCGGCTGCTGCGCCACGCCGACGCCGCCCGCCTGCATCTCGCGCGTGACGATGGCACCCGGGCCGCCGACGGCGTTGTTGATGGTCGGCACGTGCAGCGGCACGTTGTCGGTGCCGGTGCGCAGCACCTGCAGCGGGGGCGCCGTGCGGCGCTGGCCCTGGCGGGACAGGCCGGTGGCGACCACGGTCACGCGCACGGCGTCACCCAGCTCGTCGTCGTAGGCCGTGCCGTAGATCACGTGCGCGTCCGGCGAGGCGTAGGCGCGGATCGTGTTCATGGCCAGCTTGGACTCGGCCAGCTTCAGGCTGCCCTTGGCGGCGGTGATCAGCACCAGCACGCCCTTGGCGCCGGACAGGTCGATGCCTTCCAGCAGCGGGCAGGCCACGGCCTGTTCCGCCGCGATGCGCGCGCGGTCCGGGCCGTTGGCCAGGGCCGTGCCCATCATCGCCTTGCCGGGCTCGCCCATCACCGTGCGCACGTCCTCGAAGTCCACGTTCACGTGGCCGGGGACGTTGATGATTTCCGCGATGCCGCCCACGGCGTTCTTCAGCACGTCGTTGGCGTGCGCGAAGGCCTCGTCCTGGGTGATGTCGTCGCCCAGCACTTCGAGCAGCTTCTCGTTCAGCACCACGATCAGCGAGTCGACGTTGGCCTCGAGTTCGGCCAGGCCGTTGTCGGCGTTGGTCATGCGGCGGCCGCCTTCCCAGTCGAAGGGCTTGGTGACCACGCCCACGGTGAGGATGCCCATCTCCTTGGCCACGCGCGCGATCACCGGCGCGGCGCCGGTGCCGGTGCCGCCGCCCATGCCGGCCGTGATGAACAGCATGTGCGCGCCCGAGATCGCGTCGCGGATGTCCTCGATCGCGTGCTCGGCGCACTCGCGGCCCTTCTCGGGCTTGCTGCCGGCGCCCAGGCCGATGCTCCCCAGCTGGATGTGCTTGTGCGCCGGGTTGCGGGCCAGCGCCTGCGCGTCGGTGTTGGCGCAGATGAACTCCACGCCCTGGACGTTGCGCTCGATCATGTGCGCGACGGCGTTGCCGCCGCCGCCGCCCACGCCGATCACCTTGATCTGCGTTCCCTGGTGGAACTCCTCGACTTCGATCATTTCGATGCTCATTGGGTACTCCTGACTTTCTGCAGTTGCCACTGACGAATGTTGTTGGTGTGCGTCATCAACGCATGGATGGTGGATCGGTGCACCGACATCGCTCCTTTCTGCGTGGACTCGCACGCGCAGGCATCGACAGGACTGTCTTGTCCAGGGCCGCCGCGGAACCGGCTTTGCCGGGCCGCTGGGGGCGCCCCCTTGAGGGGGAGGCGGCCGCAGGCCGCTTCGGGGGGGAGTCGATCACTAGAAGTTCCCCACGATGAAATCCTTGATGCGGCCGAAGGCCGTCTTGACCGAGCCATGCTGCTGCGCGACCTTGATGCCGCGCACGCGCGCCAGGCGCGCTTCTTCCAGCAGGCCCATCACGGTGGCCGCCCGCGGCTGCGCCACCATGTCCGACAGCGCGCCGACGTAGCGCGGCACGCCGCGTCGCACGGGTTTGAGGAAGATGTCTTCCCCGAGTTCGACCATGCCGGGCATCACCGCGCTGCCGCCGGTGATCACGATGCCCGAGGACAGCACTTCCTCGAAGCCCGACTCGCGCACGACCTGCTGCACGAGGGAGAAGATCTCCTCCACCCGCGGCTCGATCACGCCGGCCAGCGCCTGGCGCGAGAGCATGCGCGGCGCACGGTCGCCCAGGCCCGGCACCTCGACCTGCGTGTCCGGGTCGGCCAGCAGCTGCTTGGCGTAGCCCGACTCCACCTTGATGTCCTCGGCGTCCTTGGTCGGGGTGCGCAGCGCCATCGCGATGTCGCTGGTGATCAGGTCGCCGGCGATCGGGATCACGGCCGTGTGGCGGATCGCGCCGCCGGTGAAGATCGCGACGTCGGTGGTGCCGGCGCCGATGTCCACCAGCGCCACGCCCAGCTCGCGCTCGTCCTCGGTGAGGATCGCGCTGCTGGAGGCGAGCGGGTTCAGAAGCAGTTGCTCGACCTCGAGGCCGCAGCGGCGCACGCACTTGATGATGTTCTCCGCCGCGCTCTGGGCGCCGGTGACGATGTGCACCTTCGCCTCCAGGCGGATGCCGCTCATGCCGATCGGCTCCTTCACGTCCTGGCCGTCGATCACGAATTCCTGCGGCTCCACCAGCAGCAGGCGCTGGTCGGTGGAGATGTTGATCGCGCGCGCGGTCTCCACGACGCGCGCCACGTCGGCCGGCGTCACCTCGCGGTCCTTCACGGCCACCATGCCGCTGGAGTTGATGCCGCGGATGTGGCTGCCGGTGATGCCGGTGTGCACGCGCGTGATCTTGCAGTCGGCCATCAGCTCCGCTTCCTTCAGCGCCTGCTGGATGCTGTGCACCGTGGCGTCGATGTTGACCACCACGCCGCGCTTCAGCCCGCTGGAGGGCGACACGCCCAGCCCCGCGAGCTTGAGTTCACCGCCCGGCAGGACCTCGGCCACGACCGCCATCACCTTGGCCGTGCCTATGTCGAGTCCGACGACGAGGTCCTTGTAGTCCTTGGCCATCTCTGGTTCTTCCCTCAGTTCCTCTGCGTGGCCACGTCCGTGGTGGCCACGCCCCTCAGCTTCACCGCATAGCCGTCCGCATGCCGCAGGTCGGCCGTCACCAGCGCCTCCGGCCGCCGGCCGTACTTGGAGGTCACCTGCGCCAGCGTCTGCGCGAAGCGCCGGCCGCGGGCCAGCACTTCCTCCGTCGTTCCGCGCCCCAGTTCGACGACGGCGCCGCTGTCCAGGTGCACCGTCCAGCCGCCGCGTCCCGTCAGCACCACCTGCTCGATCGCGAGCTCCAGCACCTGCATGTGCGGCTGCAGGCCGCGGTACATCGCCAGCAGCATCGCCGCCGTGCCCTCGGGCCCGGTGAGCCGCGGCATCGCGTCCGGGTCCAGGTCGCCGGGATTGGCCTCGAAAACTTCGCCCTGCGTGTTCACCAGGCGCGATTCCGAATCGCCCCAGAACGCTTCGGCCACGTGCTCCTGCAGCACGACGCGCAGGCGGTTGGGAAACTGGCGGCTCACCACCGCGCGGCGCACCCAGGGCACTTCCTCGAACACGCGCCGCGCCTGCTGCAGGTCGGTGGTGAAGAAGTTGCCGGCCAGGCGCGGCGTGACGTTGGCGCGCAGCGTCGCGGCGCTGTTGTGCGTGACGTCGCCTTCCACGACGATGCCGCCGATCGCGAACAGCGGATGCCGCAGCAGCCACCAGCCCAGCGCCGCCACGAGCAGCAGGCCGCAGGCCGCGAACAGCACCGTGGCGGTGGTGTTCATCAGCCTGACGTCCAGCGGCAGCGGCAGCGCGCGGGTCTTCATGCGGCGGCGCCTCCCGGTTCCTGGTCCAGCGCGGCGGACGCGAGCAGTTGCAGGCACAGGTCCTCGTAGCTGATGCCGGCGGCGCGGGCCGACATCGGCACCAGCGAATGGCCCGTCATGCCCGGCGAGGTGTTGATCTCCAGCAGCGAGGGCTTGCGGGTCTTCGCGTCGATCATCACGTCGATGCGGCCCCAGCCGCGGCAGCCCAGCACGCGGTAGGCCTTCACCACCAGCTCCTGGATCGCCGCTTCCTCGCCCTCGGGCAGGCCGCAGGGCACCAGGTACTTGGTATCGTCGGTGAAGTACTTGTTCTGGTAGTCGTAGTTGCCTTCCGGCGCCACGATGCGGATGACGGGCAACGCGCGCGCGTCGGCGCCCGTGCCCAGCACCGGGCAGGTCACCTCGTCGCCGGCGATGAACTGCTCGCACAGCACGTCGGCGTCCAGCGCGGCGGCCGCGTCGACCGCTTCCTGCATCTGGGAGTAGCCCTCCACCTTCGCCACGCCGATCGACGAACCCTCGCGCGCCGGCTTCACGATCAGCGGCAGGCCCAGCTCGTCGGGGATGCGGATCACCTCCTCGCGCTCGTAGGTCCCCTTGTGCAGCAGCTTGTACTGCGGCGTCGGGATGCCCTCGGCCAGCCATACGCGCTTGGTCATCACCTTGTCGATGGAGATCGCCGAGGCCATCACGCCCGAACCGGTGTACGGAATGCCCAGCAGCTCCAGCGCGCCCTGCACCGTGCCGTCCTCGCCGAAGCGGCCGTGCAGCGCGATGAAGCATCGCTGGAAACCCTTGCGCTTGAGTTCCGCGAGCGTGCGCTCGGCCGGGTCGAACGCGTGCGCGTCGACGCCCTTGGACTGCAGCGCCTTCAGCACGCCGGCGCCGGACATCAGCGACACCTCGCGCTCGGCCGAGCGGCCGCCCATGAGGACGGCGACCTTGCCCATGGCCGTCGGATCAGGCGCGTTCATGCGCGGCCTCCCAGTTCCACCAGTTTCGCCGGCACGCCGCCGATCGAGCCGGCGCCCATGCACATCACCACGTCACCGTCGCGCACCGTATCGAGCACGGCCTGCGGCATGTCGGCGATGTCGGCGACGAATTGCGGCTCCACCTTGCCCGACACGCGCACGGCGCGTGCCAGCGAGCGGCCGTCGGCGGCCACGATGGGTTCCTCGCCCGCCGCATACACCTCGGCGAGCAGCACGGTGTCGGCGGTGCCCAGCACCTGCACGAAATCCTCGAAGCAGTCGCGGGTGCGCGTGTAGCGGTGCGGCTGGAAGGCCAGCACGATGCGCCGCTGCGGAAAGGCGCCGCGCGCGGCGGCCAGCGTCGCGCGCATCTCCACCGGGTGGTGGCCGTAGTCCTCGATCACGGTGAACTTGCCGCCGCCCTGCGCCGCCGGCACCGCGACCTCGCCATAGCCCTGGAAGCGCCGGCCCACGCCGCGGAACTCGCCCAGCGCCTTCACGACGGCGGCGTCGGGGATGTTCAGCTCCACGGCCACCGCGATGGCCGACAGCGCGTTCAGCACGTTGTGCATGCCCGGGAGATTGAGCTTGACGTGCATGTCCGGCAGCGTGACGCCGTTGCGGCGCTGCACGGTGAAATGCATCTGCCCGCCGACCGCCTTCACCTCCACCGCGCGCACCTGCGCTTCCTCGTGGAAGCCGTAGGTGGTGACGGGGCACTGCGCGTCCGGGATGATGGAGCGCACCGCCTCGTCCTCGATGCACAGGATCGCCGTGCCGTAGAACGGCATGCGGTGCAGGAACTCCAGGAAGGCCTTCTTCAGGTTGTTGAAGTCGTGCCCGTAGGTGTCCATGTGGTCGGCGTCGATGTTCGTCACCACCGCCATCACCGGGAACAGGTTCAGGAAGGAGGCATCCGACTCGTCGGCCTCCACCACGATGTAGTCGCCGGAGCCCAGCTTGGCGTTGGCGCCGGCGGAATTGAGCTTGCCGCCGATCACGAAGGTGGGGTCCAGGCCGCCCTCGGCCAGCACCCTCGCCACCAGGCTGGTGGTGGTGGTCTTGCCGTGCGTGCCCGCGATGGCGATGCCCTGCTTCAGGCGCATCAGCTCCGCCAGCATCACGGCGCGCGGCACGATCGGGATCTTGCGCTTGCGCGCGGCCACGACCTCCGGGTTGTCCGCCTGCACCGCCGTCGACGTGACCACGGCGTCGGCGCCGATCACGTTGGCGGCCGCGTGACCGATGAAGGTCTGGATGCCCAGCTCGGACAGGCGGCGCAGCGCCGGGCCGTCGGCGATGTCGGAACCGGAGATCAGGTAGCCGAGATTGCGCAGGACTTCGGCGATGCCGGACATGCCGGCGCCCCCGATGCCAACGAAATGGATGTGCTTGATCGCGTGCTTCATCGTGCGAGGTCCTCGCAGGCGGCGACCACCGTGGCGGTCGCCTGTGTCTTTTGCAGTTTCCTGGCGGCGACGGCGCGCTGCAGCAGCTCCTCGCGCGTCAGCGTCAGGAGCATCTGGGCGAGGCGGTCGGCACTGAGCTCGCGCTGCTGCACGAGCCAGCCGCCGCCGGCGTCGACCAGGAATTTCGCGTTGGTGGTCTGGTGGTCGTCCACCGCCGCCGGGAAGGGAACGAAGAGGGCCGGCGCGCCGATGGCGGCCAGCTCGGTGACGGTGCTCGCGCCGGCGCGGCAGATCACGAGGTCGGCTTCGGCGAAGGCGCCGGCCGTGTCCTCGATGAAGGGCGTGAGTTCGGCGTGCACGCCGGCCTGCTGGTAGTTGGCGCGCAGTTCGTCGATCTGCCTGGCGCCGCTCTGGTGCAGCACGTGCGGACGCTGCGCCGGCGGGATGCGCGCAAGCGCCTGCGGCACGATCTCGTTGAGCGCCTTGGCGCCGAGGCTGCCGCCCACCACCAGCACCTTCAGCGGGCCGCTGCGGCCGGCGAAGCGCTCCTCGGGCGGCGGCTGCTGCAGGAAGGCTTCGCGCAGCGGATTGCCCACCCACTCGCCCTTCTTCAGCACGCCGGGGAAGGCGCTGTAGACGCGGTCGGCGACGCCCGCCAGCACCTTGTTGGCCATGCCAGCCACGGAGTTCTGCTCGTGCAGCACGAGCGGCTTGCCCAGCAGCACGCTCATCATGCCGCCGGGGAAGGTGATGTAGCCACCCAGGCCGATCACCACGTCGGGCCGCACGCGGCGCACGACGGCTATGCTTTGCCAGAACGCGCGGAGCAGCTTCAGCGGCAGCAGCACCAGCGTCTTCACGCCCTTGCCCCGCACGCCGCCGAAGGACACGGGCTCCAGCGGGAACCCGCGGGCGGGCACCAGCTGGGCCTCCATGCTCTCCGGCGCGCCCAGCCAGTGCACGCGCCAGCCGCGCGCGCGCAGGGCCTCGGCCACCGCGAGGCCCGGGAAGATGTGGCCGCCCGTTCCGCCAGCCATGACGAGCGCGGTCTTCATGCGCGCCCTCCCCGCATCATCTGGCGGTTCTCGTAGTCCACGCGCAGCACCACGGCGATCGCGACGACGTTCATCAGCACGGCCGAACCGCCATAGGACATCAGCGGCAGCGTGAGGCCCTTGGTCGGCAGCGCGCCGAGGTTCACGCCCATGTTGATGAAGGCCTGGAAGCCGATCCAGATGCCCACGCCCTGCGCGACGAGGCCGGAGAACACGCGGTCCAGCGCGATCGCCTGGCGGCCGATGTGCATGATGCGGCGGGTCATCCACAGGAACAGGCCGATCAGCAGGACGACGCCGACCAGCCCGAACTCCTCGCCGATCACCGCCAGCAGGAAGTCGGTGTGCGCCTCGGGCAGGTAGTGCAGCTTCTCGACGCTGGAGCCCAGGCCCTGGCCGAAGATCTCGCCGCGGCCGAACGCGATGAGGGAGTGCGAGAGCTGGTAGGCCTTGCCCAGCGTGTAGCGCTCGTCCCACGGGTTCAGGTAGGCGAAGATGCGCTCGCGCCGCCACTCGCTGAGCGTGATCATGAGCACGAACGCGCCGACCAGCACCGCGCCGGTCAGCAGGAACATGCGCCCGTTCACGCCGCCGAGGAACAGGATGCCCATGGCGATGCAGGCGATCACCATGAACGCGCCCATGTCGGGCTCGGCCAGCAGCAGCAGCCCGACGAACGCCAGCGCCAGCACCATCGGCACCACCGCGCGCAGGAAGTTCTCCTTCACGTCCATGCGCCGCAC
>JAEZEB010000116.1 GCA_023438115.1 Pseudomonadota bacterium
GGCACTTCCTGCGCGGGCTCGGGCGGCTCTTCGTCCGCCGCGGGAACGGTGGATGCGGCGACCGCCGCGGCGGCACCGGCCAGCTCGCCCTCGGCCGTCTTGCCGGTGCGGCCCAGCACGAACATCAGGATGGCGGCCACGGCCACCACGGCGACGCAGGCGGCGACCAGCGCCACGGGCGCCTTCTTCTTCGGCGGCAGCGGCGGCGGCAGGCTGGGATCGTCGTCCACGCGCGCCCGCGCGGGCGCAGCCGCGGCCCTGGCTTGTACCGGAGGCGCATCCGGCTCCGCGGCAGGCACCGTGATGGGCTGCGTGGCCGCGAAGGTCGACTCGGGCGAATCCGCCTGCGTGCGGGTGTACTCCTGGTCCACCCACTTCGAGGGATTCAGGGAGGTGCCGTCGGCCGCCGCGGCGGGGCGCGACGTGTCGGTGCGCAGGCGCGTCGCTTCCTGGTCCGGCTGCTCGGAGGGCGGGAACTGCGTCTCGGCGAACACGCTGTGGCCACCGACCGAAGGGGGCGCCACCAGCGGCATCGAGGTGCCCGGCTGGCTGGCGGAAGGCGCGCCCATGTTGGTCGGCTCGCCGCCCGCAAGCCTGCGCAAACGCCGGCGCGCCAGGTCGGCATAGATGCCGGCCGGGAATTTCTCCAGGAAGCCGTGCAGGTCCTCGGGGTCGTCCGAATCCTTGACATCCTTCCAGTACACCAGCTCCAGCTCCTGCGTGACGGAGCTGAGGTTGCTGGGCGACGTGAGGTTGCCCGGCGCGCTGCCGGGCGCCGTGAGCGGGCGCGAGGCGGCCGGCTCGATCTTCTTGTTCGGGTTCTGCGGCGGCACGACCGTCTGGTCTTCCGCGCGGCGGATCGCCGCCTGCAGGGCCACGGCGAAATCGCGCGCGGTGGCGAAGCGCTCCTCGCGCGTCTTGGCCAGCGCGCGCGCCACCACGGCGTCGAGCGCGCCGGGCAGCTTGGGGTTGATCGAGCTGGGCGGCACCGGATGGTGCCCGATGATCTGGTGGATGATCGAGAAGTCGTTGTCGCCGTCGAAGGGCCGCTTGTCCGTCAGCAGCTGGTACAGCACCACGCCGGCCGAGAACAGGTCGGCGCGGGAGTCGATCTTCTGGCCCTGCACCTGCTCGGGCGCCATGTACTTCAGCGTGCCGACCATGCTGCCCTGGGTGCGCGTGGCCTCGCCGGAGTCCTGGATGCGCGCCACGCCGAAGTCGGTGAGCTTCACGCGGCCGCCCGGCTCGATCAGCAGGTTGGCCGGCTTGATGTCGCGGTGCACGATGCCCTGCTTGTGGGCGTAGTCCAGCGCGCTGAGCAGGTCCCGCACGATCTTGAGGGACTGCTCCAGGGAATAGCGCACCCCGCGGTCGAGGTGGTGCTTGAGGTCGTCGCCCTGGATGTACTCCATGACCAGGAAGGCGACGTCGCCGTCCCGGTCGGAGTCGTACACGCTGACGATGTTGGGGTGCTGCAGCCGCGCGGCCGAACGCGCCTCGGTCCGGAAGCGGTGCTCGTATTCGGCCGCGGCTTCTTCGGAGAGGTTCTCGACCTTGACGGTCTTGATGGCGACGCGGCGATCGAGGTTCGGGTCCCGCCCCTCGTACACCACGCCCATGGCGCCCTTGCCGAGGACCCGGAGAACTTCGTAACGCCCCAGCTTTTTCAGTGTCACTGAATGGCGACTTGGGGAAACACGTAGAAACGCATTCTAGCCCGCCCCCTGCCCGGATGGCCGAGTTCCCTAGCCGCCCGCACGCCCCGTTGTGTTGCGTTTCGCACGCAACAGTGCACGCGCGTACGCCATCGCGAAGTGGCGGTCCAGCAACTGCTGCACCCACGGCGGCCTGGCCGCCATCCGCTCGGCGTAATCCTTGTTGAAGGCCTCCCAGGCCCGGGCCGATTCGAAGATGCGCGCGCCGCCGCCCAGGAGCCGCTTCTTGAGCGCATCGGGGTCGAATTCGGCCACCACGCTGTCGGTGGTCGCGCGCAGGGCGTCGGCCATCGCCTCCTGGTGCGCGCCCAGTTCCGTGACCACCTGCGCCACGGCGCGGTCCGGGGGCAGGAAACCGTGGGCCGCCGCCTGGCCGCCGAACAGGTAATAGAGCTTCGCCTCCAGCGAGGAATCCAGGCGCAACGGGTTCATCTCGCGCCGCTCGGGGATCGCCTGGGCGTCCGCATGCAGCTCCTGGCGCTGCGTGGCGGCGGTTTCGGCCGCCTCCAGCAGTCCCTGCAGGGCGATGCGGGTGACGCGGCCTATGGTCTCGAGCTCGCCTTGCGTCAGCGCCGTCTGCGCCGAAGGGTCCAGGCCCAGGCCGGCGAAGAAGGCCTGCAGGTCCTCGGCGAGCACCAGCGCATCGGCGCGCAGGCTGCCGCCAGGCACACCGGGGCCGAAGGTGCTCTTGAAGCCCCAGTCGCCGAAAGGATCGTCCTCGTCGTCCAGGAAAGGCACGGTGTCCGGGCCTGCTGGCGCCAGTTCCGCCGCCTGCCTTTCGAATTCCGCCCAGGGGTCGCCCGCCTCCAGCGGCGCGGGTTGCGTGGCCGCCTCTTCCTCCGCCACCACTTTCAGGCGGAAGGCCGAGAGCACCATCACCTCGCCTTCCTGCAGCACGCCACGCGCGCCTGGTGGCAGCTCGCCGGCGGCCGTCTCCACCCCGTTGACCACCGACAGCACGTGGAAATGCAGCCGGCCGCCTTCGTTCCACACGCTCAGGTGGCGGCGCGAGACGTTGCGTTCGGGATCGGGCAGGCAGATGCTGCAGTCGGTGTCGCGGCCCAGGACCAGGGCGGACTCGCCGGCCTCCAGTCGCCGCGTGATGTCCAGGCCGGGGCCGGCGACTTGCAGCTCGATCGCCATGCCTCAGGCGACGGAGAAGGTGGCGATCGGTGCCGCCTCCGCGTTGCGGTCGCAGCCCAGGGCGATCTGCCCCTGCCCCACCAGGTAGCACTCGGTGCGGCGCAGCACCACCGGCTCGGGCTGGTTGCCGAAATAGACCCAGGTGCCGAAGCTGGACGCATCCGTCAGCACGAAGTGGCCGCCGCGCCACTCGATGGAAGCGTGCAGGCGGGAAACCCGGGAGTCGTTGACGTGCAGGTCGGCGGTGACGGCGCGCCCCAGGGTGACGCTTTCGCCGCGCGGCTGCACGGCGCAGGAATTGCCGCCGAAGGAGATCTCCAGCTTCGCCTCATGCATCTGCTGGCCGAACATGGACACGCCCATGACCGTGGCCTCGGCGTCGCGCTCGGGCTGCCATTCGACGCGGTAGACCTCGGTGGCCTCGGCCTTGCCGCGCAGGTAGATGGGGCCCAGGCTGCGCAGCTTGGCCTGCAGCGACTCCGGCAGGGCCTCGCGCACGCGCTGGGTGGCCAGGATCTGGTCGGCGCCGGCCAGGTCGGCCAGGCGGGCGGCGCTGTTGACGGCGTCGCCGTAGCAGTCGCCCTCGATCTCCACCACCTCGCCGGACTCGATGCCCATCTGCATCTGCACGGGGCGGCCCAGGCCGCCGGGGCGCACGGGCTTGTGGAGCAGGCGTTCCTGGATGGCGATGCAGGCGGTGAGGGCCTGGGCCTCCTCGGGGAACACCACGAACAGGCCGTCGCCCAGCAGCTTGACCACGCGGCCGTTGTGCTGCTCGAAGATCTTGGCCAGGGCGGTCGTCAGCTGCGTGACGAAGCGGCCGGCGGTCTCGTCCCCCAGCCGCTCGAAGATGCCGGTGCTCCCAACGAGATCAGCGAAGACGACGGAGGCCATGCCCAACCATTGTATGCGTGCCACCCTGCCGCCGCCATCTTCGCCGTGGTCGGGCGGGCCTGCATTGCCGTATGCCGGGAAGCTCGTCCAACCTGCTGCAAGAATGAGCGCATGGCCGTTGCACGGAACCTCCGCGAGTGGGCGCGCCGCATCAAGCGGGACGCTGTCACGCTCTGGTTCGCCTGCCGCGACCGGCGCACTCCCATGGGAGTCAAGGCGTTGTGCATCTTCGTGGTTGGCTACGCCCTCAGCCCGATCGACCTCATTCCCGACTTCATTCCCGTCCTGGGCTACCTGGACGACGTCCTCCTGCTGCCGGCCTTGATCTGGCTCGCGGTATGGATGCTGCCGGGGGAAGTCGTCGCCGACGGCCGGGTCAAGGCAGAAGCCTGGATGGCGGAACAGGGCAGAAGCCGACCAGCAAGGGCGGCGCGGTCCTGGTGGTCGCCATCTGGCTGCTGGCCGCGGGCGTCGGCTGGTACTGGTGGTCCTCGACCCGCTGACCCTCGCCGGCGCCAAACGAAAAACCCGGTGAACCTTGCGGCTCACCGGGTTTCGTGTCGTTGGTCGGCGTGGCGGGATTCGAACTCGCGACCCCTTGCACCCCATGCAAGTGCGCTACCAGGCTGCGCTACACGCCGAAGCCCGCGATTATAGCCCGGCTCGGAGACGTTTCCGCGATTCAGTGGACGGATGTCAGCAGATCGCGGATTTCGAACAGTTCGCGGCGCAGCAGTTGCAGCTTCTGCGTGATGGCGTCGCGCTCTTCCGGCGCGGCATCCTCGAACTGGCTCTCGCCGAAGGAAGACTCCTCGACCTCGATGACCTCCACGCCTTCGAGCATCACTTCGCCGGCGCGGCGCTTGTCGCGCTCGACCTGCACGATCTCCTGCAGCTTGTTGCGCGCGCCGCTGATCGTGAAACCCTGGTCGTACAGCAGGTCGCGGATGCGCCGGATCATCAGCACCTCGTGGTGCTGGTAGTAGCGGCGGTTGCCGCGGCGCTTCATGGGCCGCAGCTGCGTGAACTCCTGCTCCCAATACCGTAGCACGTGCGGCTTGACGCCGCACAGCTCGCTGACCTCACCGATGGTGAAGTAGCGCTTCGCGGGGATGGCAGGAAGGCCTTTCTCCATTGAAATCAATCTACTAGGAGAGAAAGCTTCGAGGTTACTCTAAGAGGCGCGCGATGCAAAGCGGGGCCGTCGCGGCCCCGTGGGATCTTTGCCTTTCAGTTGCATGACGGCCGACCGGCGGCCGCCGCTGGAAGAGCGGACGGCAGGCTCCGGGGGTCAGGCGGCGCCGTCGCCGCCGTTGCCGTTGCCCTGGATCTGTTCCTTGAGCTTGTGGCTGGCGTGGAAGGTGACCACGCGCCGCGCCTCGATCGGGATCGCCTCGCCGGTGCGCGGGTTGCGGCCCGGACGGGGGGCCTTGGTGCGGATCTGGAAATTGCCGAAGCCGGAGATCTTGACGTCCTTGCCCTCGACCAGGCTGGTGGAGACCAGGTCGAAGAAGGCGTCGATCATGTCCTTGGACTCGCGCTTGTTCAGCCCGATCTGCTCGAACAGCAGCTCCGCCAGCTGCGCCTTGGTGAGCGCCGGGGTCTCCAGGCTCTCGACGGCAAACTCCATGATGTCCTCTTGCTTCAGCGCGCTGGTCGTTGTCAGAGCCATGGTCACCCCCTCAGGCGGCCACCCAGCTGCGCGGTGACCCGCTCCACCACCGCGCGCACGGCCGCTTCGATCTGCTCGTCGGTCAGTGTGGCGTCGCTGCGCGCGAGCGTCAAGCGCACGGCCAGGCTCTTTTCGTCCATGGCGAGGTTTGCGCTCGCCTGCTGCGGCCGGTAGACGTCGAACAGCAACGCCCCCTGCAGCAACCCGGCGGTGTCGGCGGAGCGGATGGCGGCCATCAGCTGGTCGTGCGTGACCTTTTCCTGGACGATCACGGCGATGTCGCGCTCGGCGGGCTGGAAGCGCGGCACGGGCTCGGCCACCGGCACGCGGCGCGCGGTGACGGCATCGAGGTCCAGTTCGAACAGCAGCGGCGCATGCGGCAGCTCCCAGGCCTGGCGCCAGCGCGGGTGCAGCTCGCCGACGAAGCCCACGTCACGCCCGTCGATGCGGATGGCGGCGCAGCGGCCCGGATGCATCGCCGGATGCTCCGCGGCCACGAACTCCGCCTGCAGCGGCGCGAGCAGTGCCTGCACGTCACCCTTCATGTCGTAGAAATCGCCCTGCCCCGCCTTGCGCGCCCATTGCAGGCCGTCCGGCGGGCCGTAGGCCAGGCCGGCCACGCGCATCGGCTGGCGCACGCCGCGCACGGTGGCATCGGTGGTCTGCACCGAGGCATCGCGCAGGAACACGCGCCCGAGCTCGAACACGCGCACGCGTTCGGCCTTGCGGTCCAGGTTGAATTTCAGCACCTGCAGCAGCGAGCCGAGCAGCGAGGAGCGCATCACGCTCATCTGGCTGGCGATGGGGTTCAGCAGCTTGATCGGGTCGGCGTTGCCGGCGAGATCGCGCTCCCAGTGCGCTTCGACGAAGGAGAAGTTGATCGTCTCCTGGTAGCCCAGCCCGGCGAGCAGGCGGCGCACGCGGAAGCGGCTGCGGCGGTTCTCCGGGCGCAGCTTGGCCGTGATGGGCGCCAGCGGCGGCGTGGTGGGCAGCTTCTCGTAGCCCACGATGCGCACCACTTCCTCGATCAGGTCTTCCTCGATCGACAGGTCGAAGCGATAGGACGGCGGCGTGACCGTCACCACGCCCTGCTCCGCGGTCGCGGGCAGGCCCAGGCGGCGGAACGCGTCGAGGCACTGCGCCTCGCTCACGGGCATGCCGATCACCTTGGCGGCGCGCGCCACGCGCAGCTGAACGGGCTTGCGTTCGGGCAGTTGCAGCACCTGGTCGTCCATCGGACCGGCTTCGCCGCCGCAGATCTCGATGATGAGGCGCGTGATGTGCTCGATGTGTTCGACCGTGAGGCTGGGATCGACGCCGCGCTCGAAGCGGTGGCCGGCGTCGGTGGAGAAGTTGAAGCGGCGCGAGCGTCCCTGCACGGCTTCGGGCCACCAGAAGGCGGCTTCGACGTAGACGTTCCGCGTGTCGTCGGAGACGGCCGTGGCGTCGCCGCCCATGATGCCGGCGAGCGACTCGACTTCCTTGTCGTCGGCGATCACGCCCACCTTGCCGTCCACCTCGATCGTATTGCCGTTCAGCAGCTTGAGCTTCTCGCCCTCGCGGCCCCAGCGCACGTCCAGGCCGCCATGGATCTTGTCGTGGTCGAAGATATGGGACGGCCGGCCGAACTCGAACATCACGTAGTTGGAGATGTCCACCAGCGCCGTCACGCTGCGCTGGCCGCAGCCGGCCAGGCGCTCCACCATCCACTGCGGCGTCTTCGCCTTGGTGTTCACGTTGCGGATCACGCGGCCGGAGAAGCGTCCGCACAGGCCCGGCGCGCTCACCTTCACCTTGAGCTTGGCGTCGTTCTGCGGCTGCACCGGCTCGAACTTCGGTTCGGCCAGCGGGGCGCCGGTCAGCGCCGACAGCTCGCGCGCCACGCCGTACACCGACAGCGCGTGCGCGAGGTTGGGCGTGAGCTTGAGCGTGAACACGTGCTCGTCGAGGTTGAGCACCTCGCGGATGTCCTTGCCGACGGGCGCGGACGCGTCCAGCTCCAGCAGGCCGCCGTGGTCCTCGCTCAGCTTCAGCTCGCTGGCGGAGCACAGCATGCCTTGGCTTTCGACGCCACGCAGCTTGCCCAGCTTGATCGTGAATGGCTTGCCGTCGTCACCCGGCGGAAGTTCGGCGCCCACCAGTGCGGTGGGCACGCGGATGCCCGGGCGCGCGTTGGGCGCGCCGCAGACGATGTTCAGCAGCGCGCCCTGCCCCACGTCCACCTGGCACACGCGCAGACGGTCGGCGTTGGGATGCTGCACGGCTTCCTTGATCTCGCCCACGACCACCTTGGTGAAGGGCGGCGCGACCGGACGCAGGTCCTCCACCTCCAGCCCGCCCATGGTGAGCGTGTCGGCGATCTGTTGCGTGCTCAGCGGCGGGTTGCAGAACGCGCGCAGCCAGGACTCGGGGAATTGCATGTCTTTATCTCTGAGATTCGAGGCGCAGGCCGGCCCCCTCGCGTGCCGCCGCGGAACCGGCTTTGCCGGGCCGCTGGGGGCGCCCCCTTGAGGGGGAGGCGCCGAAGGCGCTTCGGGGGGGAGCCATTATCTGAACTGGCGGAGGAAGCGGATGTCGCCGTCGAAGAACAGGCGCAGGTCGTTCACGCCGTAGCGCAGCATGGTCAGGCGGTCCGGGCCCATGCCGAAGGCGAAGCCGATGTGCTTCTCGGGATCCAGCCCCATGTTGCGCACCACGTTCGGGTGCACCTGGCCGGAGCCTGCCACCTCCAGCCAGCGGCCGGCCAGCGGCCCGCTCTGGAACTGGATGTCGATCTCGGCGCTGGGCTCCGTGAAGGGGAAGAAGCTCGGGCGGAAGCGCAGCGCGAGGTCGTCGCTCTCGAAGAAGGTGCGGCAGAAGTCCGTGAAGACGACCTTCAGGTCCTTGAAGCTCACGTTCTCGCCCAGCCACAGGCCTTCGCACTGGTGGAACATCGGCGAGTGCGTGGCATCGCTGTCGACGCGGTACGTGCGGCCCGGCGCGATGACGCGGATCTCGGGCATGGGCTTGCCGGCCTTGACGGCGTCGGCGAAGCGCTTGATGTGCTGGTGCGCATACCGCACCTGCATCGGGCTGGTGTGCGGGCGCAGGTTGTACGGGATGCCGTCGTCGCCCTTCATGTCCACGTAGAACGTGTCCTGCATGGAGCGCGCGGGGTGGGTGGGCGGGTTGTTCAGCGA
>JAEZEB010000197.1 GCA_023438115.1 Pseudomonadota bacterium
GGGGGCGGCGCCCGGGGGGGCGGGGCGCCCCCCCCCCCCCCCCACGTCCGCGCCGAGCTATAGCGCCGCTTCCCTCTCGATCAGCGTCCCCATCGCCTCTCCCAGCCGCACCGGCCGGGTGGGCGCCCAGTCGGGCGTGAAGGTCAGCACGTTGTGCGGGAACAGCAGGATGACGGTGGAGCCGAGCAGGAAGCGGCCCATTTCGGCGCCCTTGGCGAGCACGATGTCCTGGCCGTCGTAGCGCCACTCGCGCGGCTCGCGGGTGCGCGGCGGGTTCACCACGCCGTGCCACACCGTCGCCATGCTGCCGACAATCGTGGCGCCCACCAGCACCATCACCATGGGACCGTGCGCGCACTCGAACTCGCACACCACCCGCTCGTTGCGCGCGAACAGGCCGGGCACGTGGCGCGCCGTCAGCGGGTTCACCGAGAAGAGGTCGCCGGGGATGTAGATCATCCGCTTCAGGCGGCCCTCGCAAGGCATGTGGATGCGGTGGTAGTCGCGCGGCGCCAGGTACAGCGTGGCGAAGTGTCCATGGTCGAACCGGTGGGCCAGCGCCTGGTCGCCGCCGACGAGCGCCCGCGTCGAATAGCTGTGGCCCTTGGCCTGGAACAGCTGGTCGTGCTCGATGGGGCCGAACTGGCTGATGGCCGCATCCACCGGGCAGACGAAAGGCGCCGGCGAAATGGGCCGCGCGCCTTCGCGCAGGGGACGCGTGAAGAAGTCGTTGAAGGTGGCGTAGCTCTCGATGCGCGGGTCGGCGGCCTCGGCCATGTCCACCTTGTACTTGGCGACGAAGCGGCGGATCAGCGCATGGGTGAAGCCGCCGAGGCGGGCGCCGGCCAGCTTGCCCATCAGCACGGTCAGCAGCTTCTTGGGGAGCGCGTACTGGTGCGCGATGGAAAGCGGTGGGAACAAGCGGCGTACCTCGTGGGGAAATGCAAAATTCTACGGCCCCCGCACGCCCGGCCCGGCGCTGCGACACAATAGCCGCCGCCCATGACCGAGCCCCTCTTCGACGCCCGTACCCTGACCAAGCGCTACGGGGAGACCACCGTCGTCGACGGCCTCTCCTTCACCATCGCCCCGGGCGAGTGCCTGGGCGTGATCGGCCCCAACGGCGCGGGCAAGACCACCACCATCCGCATGTGCCTGGGCCTCACCGCGCCCGATGCCGGCGAGATCCACGCGCTGGGCCTGCGCATGCCGCGCGACGCGCTGGCGATCAAGTCGCAGCTGGGCGTGGTGAGCCAGTTCGATTCGCTCGACCCCGATTTCTCCTGCGCAGAGAACCTGCTGGTGTACGGCCGCTACTTCGGCCTGCCGGAGCAGCAGGTGCGCGAGCGCATCCCGCGCCTGCTGGAATTCGCCGCCCTCTCGCACAAGGCCGACGCCAAGCCGGGCGAGCTCTCGGGTGGCATGCGCCGGCGCCTGTCGCTGGCCCGCGCGCTGGTGAACGATCCGCGCCTGCTGCTGCTGGACGAACCCACGACGGGCCTGGACCCGCAGGCGCGCCACCTGATGTGGGAGCGCTTGCAGGTGCTGCTGCAGCAGGGCAAGTCGATCCTGCTGACCACGCACTTCATGGACGAAGCCGAGCGCCTGTGCTCGCGCCTGCTGGTGCTGGACCACGGCCGCAAGATCGCCGAAGGCCGCCCGCGCGACCTGATCGCGGAGCACCTGGAGCCCGACGTGGTGGAGGCCTACGGCGCCGGCGCGCTGGAACTGGTGGAATCGCCCGTGAAGGCGCTGGCCCGCCGCACCGAGGTCAGCGGCGAGACGGTGTTCTTCTACACGCAGGACGCGGCGCCGCTGCTGGCGGCGATGCAGCGCGAACACCCGCGCCTGCGCACGCTGCACCGGCCGGCCAACCTGGAAGACCTGTTCCTGAAGCTCACGGGGCGGCAGATCCGCGAAGCAGGATGACCCATCCCCGAAGCGGCCTGCGGCCGCCTCCCCCTCGAGGGGGCGCCCCCAGCGGCCCGGCAAAGCCGGTTCCGCGGCGGCACTGGAAAGAACGAGGACCTTCCCATGCCGTCTCTTGAAATCTCCCCCTGGCGCGTGCCGTCGCTGTCGGCGCGCTGGTGGCCCGTGTTCCGCCGCAACCTGCTGGTGTGGCGCAAGCTCGCCATCCCCAGCCTGATCGGCAACATCGCCGAGCCGCTGATCTGGCTGGTGGCCTTCGGCTACGGCATGGGCGCGCTGGTGGGCACCGTGCGCATGGGCGAGACCACCGTGCCCTACATCGTCTTCCTGGCCAGCGGATCGATCTGCATGAGCGCCATGAACGCCGCCACCTTCGAGGCGCTGTATTCCGCCTTCTCGCGCATGCACGTGCAGAAGACCTGGGACGGCATCCTGAACGCGCCGGTGATCCTGGACGACATCGTGCTGGCCGAGATGCTGTGGGCCGCGTACAAGGCGCTCTTCACCGTGACGGCCATCCTGTTCGTGATGCTGGGGCTGGGCATCAGCGCCAGCCCCAAGCTCTTCGCCGCCTGGTTCGTGCTGGCCGCCGCAGGCATCACCTTCTCCTGCATCGCGCTGATCTTCAACGCGCTGGCCAAGGGCTACGACTTCTTCACCTACTACTTCACCCTGTTCCTCACGCCGATGATGTTCCTCTCCGGCGTGTTCTTCCCGCGCGAGCAGCTGCCGGACGTCATCCGCCTGCTGTCGGACTGGCTGCCGCTGACGGCGGCGGTGGAACTGGTGCGGCCGATGTTCATCGACCGCTGGCCGGAGCAGCCGGTGCGGCACCTGCTGGTGCTGGCGGGGTATGCGGTGGTGTCCTTCTGGATTGCGCTGGCGCTGACGCGCAGGCGGTTCGCCGGCTAGAAGGCGTTGGTCCAGTCCGCGTGCTCGCGCAGCGCAGTGCGCAGCCGCAGCAACGCCTGCCGGTGGATCTGGGAAACGCGGCCCTTCGTGACTTGCAGCGCGGCGGCCACATCGGCGAAGGGTTGGTCGTGGAGATAGTGGCTCCTGAGCACGAAGCGCTCCTGCTGCGGCAGCGCATCCACGGCTTGCAAGAGGCGTTCTCGCAGCTGGCGCAAGGCCGTCGGCTGGTAGAAGGGCGCCGCCCCGGCGGCGTCCGCTTGCTCCACGAGCCCGGTGCCTTCGAGCAACCAGCTCAGCGCCAGGCCGATTCCGACTTCTGAAACGTAGCGCAGGACCTGCTGCTGCGAAGGCACGGCGCCCTCCTCGTGCGCCGCGGCCTTGAGGTCCTGCATGCGTTCGGCCCGGATGCGCTGCCGCGCGGCGATCTGCTGCTGCTTCTCCGTGAACCGTTCCAGCCCGTTGAGGATCGCCCCCTGCATGCGCCGCGCGGCAAAGGAGCGGAACTGCACGCCGCGCGCGGGATCGTAGCGCTCCATCGCCTCCACCAGGCCGAGGCGCGCGTATTGCAGATAGTCGCCGAACTCCACGTCGTCGCTGTGCCGTCGCCCATAGCAGACCGCGGCCACGATGCGTGCATAGGGCAGGTGGACCTGCAGCAGCCGCTCACGGGCGATGCCGTCGCCCTGCTCGCGCAGCCGGCGCCACAGCGCAAGCTCCTGCGCACCGTCCACGGTGCCTCAGTGGAAGGACCCCACCAGGGCCTTCAAGACCAGCGACCACCCGTCGACGAGGACGAACATCAACACCTTCAGTGGGAGAGCGACCGTGGTCGGCGGCAACATCATCATGCCCAGGGCCAGCAAGACCGACGACACCACGAGGTCGATCAGCAGGAACGGCAACAGGACGAGGAAGCCGATCTGAAAGGCGGCGCGAAGCTCCGACAGCATGAAAGCCGGGATCAGCTGCACGTTGCCGACCTCCTGGATCGTCCCGGGAACCTTGGCGCCCGAGAGCTCCACCATCAATGCGAGATCCTGCTCACGCGTCTGCCGCAGCATGAACTCACGCAATGGTGCCATGCCCTTGCCGTACGCCTCCTCCATGCCCAGGTTGCCGCTCATGAAAGGCTGGAAGGCTTGCTCGTCCAGCGTCTGGAGCACGGGCGCCATCGTGAACAACGTGAAGAACAGGGCCAGCCCGATCAGGACGGGATTGGGCGGCGTCTCGGGCATGCCGAGCGCCTGCCGGAGCATGGACAGCACAATGATGATCCGGAGGAAGGAGGTCAGGCAAACCAGCAACGCGGGCAGGATCGCCAGGACGCTGAGTCCCAGCACCACGCGCAAGGCCTGGGCGGTGTCGGTCGGCATCATGGCTCCTCTCCCTCCGCCCGCGGGATCGTCTTGTGCGCAAGCAGGACGACCTGCTGCGGCGTGCAGGCGAGCAGATAGGCCTCTCCATTCCATTCGACCGCATGCACGCTCGCCTGCGGCGTCAGCGCCTGGCTGGCCAGGCGAACGACCGCTGCCGGTCCGCGCCTGGCGCCATGCAGCCGGCGTGGGCCGCTGCGTCGTCTCCATGCCCACAAGCCACCTGCCGCGGCGGTGAGGGACAGGACGGCGAAAGCCGCTTCCCATCCGCCCGAGATCGCCGGCGCCATTGCGCCCAGCGCGCCGGCACGCATGGGCACGCCAGCCAGCCAGGCGCCGAGCGCCGCGCCGGACAGGTTGCGCATGCCCATCTCACAGGCCCAGCGAAACCGGCAGCTCGCTGATGCGGACCGCAAAGGTGCCGTCGGCGATCGCCACGAGCTGCCCGCGCGCCACGACCTTCCCTTCCAGCACGAGGTCCACCGGATCCTCCACGGTCCGGTCGAGAACCAGAACTTCGTTCTCCCGTGCACCCAGCAGTTCGGCGACCGTCATCTCGGCTTCTCCCAGCCGCACCTGCAGGCGCACCTTCACGCCATGCAGGGGATGCTCGCTCCTGATCGCCGCCTGTCCTTGCAGTGGCTGCTCCGGCGCTTCTTCGAATTCGATCAGCTGCACGCTCAGCGCGGGCTCGGCCGCCTGCTCCATGAAGGACTCGATCATCTGGCTCATGCTTGTTCCCCTCCGGCCGCGGCATGCGGCTTCAGCTCCAACGCACGCCGGCTGCCGCGGCGCACCAGGTGTCCCTCGAACAGGGCCTGGCCATGCGCATGGCGCACGACCGCAGGTGCATCGAGCCGGTGTTTCAGCCGCAGCACGTCGCCGCACCGCAGCTGGTTCAGGATGCCGAGGCCAAGCTCGCACTCCTCCAGCTCGACACGGACGCGACAAGACGTCGCGGCCAGCGCCTCGCGCACGGCCACGACTGGCGCGCGCCTTGCCGCGGGGCGAGACGTTGCCGGCATGTCCGTCGCGCTCGCGACAACCTGGGGCGGGAGGAGCAGGACGGCCTCCTGGGGCAAGCGCGCCAGCACCCACCCACTCCAGGGCCTGCGCGCGTCGGCGGGCGGTGCATCGGACGCCGTCTCGTCGAGCGCGAGCGCCGCGCGCAGGCGTGACAGGAAGTCCGAATCGCAGGCCTGCGCCACCTCGGCGGCAATGCTGGTGGCTCCGGGAACTTCGGAAAAGAGCCGTACCGCCGTGCCGCAGCGACGCGGCTCGTCCGCGACCAGCCAGGCAGCTGCGTCGCCATGGCGCCCCAGGAATCGCGCCGCGGAGAACTCCTCCTGGCCGGTCGCAGGGACGCAGACGGTCGCCGATGCTGCCGCAGGAAGTCCCCAGGCGCGCGACCACCCGTCCAGCGCCGCGTCGATGCAGGCGGCGAGCGCACGGAGGCGATCGTCCCTCCAGAAGTACAGCGGCCTGCCTTCCGCCGACGAGAACGCGCTCATTTGCGCTTCATCCCGAAGAGTTCCTGCAGCATGTCGTTGGCTGTGGAGATCACCTGCGACGAGGCCTGGTAGCCACGCTGCATGACGACGAGTTCGCTGAACTCCCGCGAGAGGTCGACGTTCGACCCTTCGAGCACGCCCGCCTTCACCGACCCGAACCCACCTTCGCCGGCAAAGCCGGTCTGCCACTCTCCCGCTCCGGTCGCGGCGAACAGATTGCCGCCGAGCGCCCGCACCGCGTCGGCACTGCCGAATCGGGCCAGCGCGAGTCGCGCGCCTCGCGCCGTCTTTCCATTGCCATAGGTGGCGACCAGCGTTCCCGCTTCGTCGAACTCCACGCCAGACAGATTCCCGGGCGCATATCCGTCCTGGGAGAGCATCGCGAGTGTCGCCAGTCCGCCGGAGGCGAACGAGGTTGCGTCGGCTCCGAAGTGGAACGAGAGTAGTTGGGCCGCACGTCCGGGCGGAACATAGCTGAAGGTCAGCGTGCTTGTCGCCGGCGTGGCGCGGCCGTCGACGAACACGATCTCGGAGCTGCCGACACTGGTGCTGCCATCGAACAGTTCCACATCCCAAGTCCCTGGGGTCTCCGGTGCCTGGGAGGTGAACTTGAGGCTGAGCGTGTGCTCTTGCCCGAGGGCGTCGAAGACCTTGAGGCCCTCCAGCGTGTACTCCGGGAGAGTGCTCGACAGGTTGCCCGCGAAACTGACCGTCGTGGTCGCCTTGCCCGGTGAGACGCGCAGGCCGGCGATGGAGATCTCCACCAGTCCGCCGCTCGCATCGCGTCCCAGCACCTTGCTGCCGTCGCCCCGGTGCACGAGGAAGCCCTGCGCGTCGAAATCGAACTGGCCGGCGCGCGTATGGCGGGTTTGGCCATCTGCACTGCGCAGCGTGAACATCCCGTTGCCGTCGAGAGCCAGGTCGAAGTCGTTGCCGGTCTGCCGCAGGTCGCCCGGCCGGAAGTTCAGGTGCGTTCCCGTGGTGTCCAACCCGTGTCCCAGTTGCGAGGTGCCGCCACCGGAAGAACGCGCATAGAAGAGGTCGGCAAACTGAAGCGTCGAACTCTTGTAGCCCGGCGTATTCAGGTTGGCCGTGTTGTTGGCGATCACGCGCAAGCCTTGCTGGTACCCCAGCAGGCCGGAGACGCCGATGTGGATGGCATCGAGCATTGCTTTCCTCCTGATCAGCGTACGGAAAGAATCTGTGCGAGACGCACGTCCTGCATCACCTGGCCTCCGGCCAGCGCCAGGGTGAGGAGGGGCGAGACGCCCTGCAACGAGAGCGCCGTCACCATCCCCGTGGCCGCACCGCCGTCGGTGGCGATCTCCACCGTACGGCCTATCAGTCCCAGCGACTGGAGGGCGGCCTGGTTCTCGACGAGGACCTGCACTCTCTCGTTCAGGCGCTGCGACTGTTCGAGCGCGGTGAACTGCGCCATCTGCGCCATGAACTCCTTGTTGTCCATGGGTTTCAATGGATCCTGGTACGTCAGCTGGGTGAGGAGGATCTTCATGAAGTCCTGCAGGCCGAGCGCATTGCTGGTGCCGGCCGCCGGAGGGACGACGTCGAGTGTCATGGGGGATCCCTTTGCAGAATGGTTGAAGACGCCGCGGCCTGCGACCTCATGATCGGGCGCCCGTTGCAGGTGACCGCGGCGAACCGCTGGCCATCGCCATCCGCCTGGCGCCGCAGCGCCTCGAGCACCTGGCTGGAACGCGTTGCTATCCGCTCGGCATCACCCGGGATCCCCAACCACACGTGGAGACCCGCTGCGCCGGCTTCGACATGGACGTGCACGCCCGCGCCGCTGCCGCGGTCCGGCACTGATCGCGCAGGCGGCGGCTTGGACGACGGCGCCTCGCAACTCTCCGCGTCCGGAACCGATGCGCCGGCCGTTTGCGCTGGAGCGGAGTAGCCGTTGACTTCGGGAGGACGTGCCGGGAATGCTGTCCGCACGCCGTGTGCCGCAGCGGGAACCGGCGCGCGCTTGTCTGCGTGGATGGCGGCGCGGACGCCGTTCGCGCGTACCTCGCGCGCGCCTCCAACCTGCGGCAGCGATGGCTCCTGCTCGGAGAGCAGCGAGAGGGACGATCCACTGGGCGTGCGCGCCAACAGGCGATCGCCATGGGACTCCAGCGGGCCGTGGAACCAATTGGGAGTGAGGGCGTTGCGGAACGCCCGCTCCCATGAGGATGAAGACGCTGCCCCCACCCCCGGCGAGGAAGCAGAAGGCAAGAGTGCGTCGAAGCCAAGGCCGGTGAGAGGCGTCACGGCATGCTCCTGTCGGGCGGGTATTCCGGCAGCTGCTGTCGCGAGCGCGTCGCCAGCCAGGCGATGTCCGCCTCCTTGGCCGTCCTGCGCAGCTGGTCGGCGGCAAAGAGGGCTTGCGCCTTGGCTCGCAACCGTTCCGTGGAGGCCAGGCGGCGCTCCGCTGTCAGGCAGGCCTCTCGCGCCTTCGTCACGCGGCTGCGCAGTTCGCACGCATCCCGCCGGTGCCCATCGAGGGCTTTCGCCTGCTGGGTGAGGTAGCCGAGAGCCCGCGCCCGACGCTGCGGGTCCAATGGCCCCCTCAAGGCGTCGCGCGCATCCTGCAGGAAACGCGCGTCGAGCTCGCGTACGGCTGCGGCGAGCTCGCCCTCCTCGCGCAACAGGGCGGCCAGCTCGAGCCGCGCACCTTCCAGGTCGGCCTCGAGCTTGCGGCGCAAGGGCTCCAGGTGCCAGCGGAATCCACGCAGATCGGCGACGCCGGGAAGCGAAGTCTTCATGGCGCCCTTCCATGGCCGAGGAGTGCATGCAGCTGCTCGAGAGCGGTGGCGCGCGCGATCCCGCCCATGTCCTGCCGCAACCAGGCAAACAAGGAGCCCTCCAGCGCCAGGGCTGCGTCGAGCGCGCCATTCGCCCCGGGGACGTAGGCACCGAGTTCGACGATCTGCCGGTGCTTCTCGAGGGCGGCCAGATGACGCACGGTTTCCGTCGCGAGCGCCTTTTCCGCATCACTCGCGAGAACCGGCATGAGCCTGCTCGCGCTGCGAAGGACGTCGATGGGCGGGTAGTGCCCCTGCTGGGCGAGCTCGCGCGACAGGACCACGTGCCCGTCGAGGATGGAACGCATCGCATCCGCGATCGGCTCGTTCAGGTCGTCGCCTTCGACCAGGACGGTGAGGAGCGCCGTGATCGATCCGCCTCCCGCCGACGTCCCGCATCGCTCGCAAATCTGCGGCAATTCAGCGAACACGGACGGCGTGTAGCCGCGGGCGGTCGCCGGCTCGCCGGCCGCCAGCCCGACCTCGCGACGCGCCATGGCCAGCCGCGTGATCGAATCGATGGTGAGCAGCACGCTCCGGCCCTGCTCCCGGAACCAGCTCGCCATGGCGACAGCCGCATGCGCCGCCCGGATGCGGGCGAGCGCCGGCTGGTCGGACGTGGCGACCACGACGACGGAGCGTGCGCGGCCTTCCGCCCCCAGCTGCTCCTCGACGAACTCGCGGACCTCGCGGCCACGCTCCCCGATCAAGGCGATGACGTTCACGTCGACTTGCGCATGCCGCGTGATCATCCCGAGCAGCGTGCTCTTTCCCACCCCACTGCCGGCGAAGATCCCGATCCGCTGGCCGGCACCGATCGTCAGCAATGCATCGATGGAGCGGATCCCCGTCTCGAGGATGCGCTCGATACGGGGTCGCGCCATGGGACTGGGCGCCACCGGCTGCAGCGCGACACGGGTGGACGCGGCGATGGGACCCCGCCCGTCGAGGGCTTCGCCAAAGGCATCCACGATGCGCCCCAGGAGAGCGGTCCCCACGGGAATGTCCGCATGGCGTCCGAGCGCCACGACCTCGGCGCCCGACATGATGCCCAGGGTCGGTCCCAAGGGCATCAGCATCACCTGCTTGCCCGCCATGCCGACGACCTCGGCGCGGATCTGCTCGCCAGGATTGGCGGTCGCCACGCTGCACATCTCGCCGAGTTCGCAAGCCGGCCCCTCGGCCTCGATCGCAAGGCCCTGCAGGCGGCGCACCCACCCGATGCGCCGTTCGAGAGGCGCGGCGGCGACCGCTGCGCGAAACCGGTCCAGTGCGCTCATCGCCTGGCCTCCGCCAGTGTGCGTGCTGCAAGAAGGACGTCCTTGCAGCACGCGAGCGCCGTTTCCATGCGCCGGTCGACCGCACCCCGCGGCTGGACGACGATGCATCCGCCGAGCGCCACCGCGGGATCCGCCACCCAGCGCGCAGCGCCGGCCGCGGGGCCGATCTCCTGCATCAGTGCCGCGTCCTGCGGGTGCACATGAAGCAGGACACCAGCGTCGCATCTCGCAAGCATTTGCTGGAGATGCGCCTGGACCGTCGAGCGCGAAATGGCCTGGCTGCCCAGGACGGCGCAGACGCTCTCGTAGCACAACGCCAGCATCTCGTCCTCCATGGCCTGCCGCCGCTCGCCAGCCGTTGCCTCGATCGCGTCGAGCAGCGACGACAGGCGCTCGGCCCGAGCCCTGAGTTCCCGGGTCGCCTCTTCAACCGCCGCGACCACGGCAGCCTGCGCGCCCGCCGCCATCTCCTGCCGGCCGCGACGGATTCCCTCCTCGTAGCCCTCGCGCAGGCCATGGCTCCTGCCCTCCGCTTGCCCGTCCTCGTAGCCGCGGCGGCGCTCCTGTTCCGCGCTCTGCGTCGCCGCGCAATCCGGAGACGCCATGTCCGCGTCCTGTCGACGAAGGAAGAAGTGCCTGTGCTCCAGGGTCAGGCCCCGAAGGACGTCAAGAGAAGCCGAACGGTTCAAGGCGACCTCCTCGCGCGTGCGCGCCAGTTCGCGAGCAATGCGTGCCATGGGGAAGACTGCCGGACCACCGGTCTCCTTGCAGCCGCCTGCATGCGTCGAGAAACCGCAAGCAACACCGCGGACTGGAGGGCAACTGGAGCTGGGTCGTGCAAAGCCGCCGACCCGACGGGCTCCAGCAACTGGGAGTGCAGCAAGGCGCAAAGACGTTCCCGCCACGGCCACGGGTGGACGCCCAGCAAGGTCGCCGCGACGGCCGGCGGTTCGGCACGCAGCAAGTCCGCTAGCCACACGACCTCGTCGTCTTGCAAAGTCCAAAGGCAGGCGACCGTGCCCGGTTGCGGATCGGCCCAGGTCGCCTCGGGAACGGCTTGCCTGGGAATGCCGAGATCCTGCAACTCGCGCAGCAGGAGGCGGAGCCTCTCGCCAGCCATGGAAGGAAGCGAAGCCAGGACCCAGTCCCGGTCGGCTTCATGGAGGGCGTGGAGCGACAATGCAGCGCGCCTCCAGGGCGATGGTCCGGTCGTGGAAAGCCTCATGCTGGATCTCTCCCGCTCGGTTGGAGGTGCTCCGCGGTGTCTGCTTCGATCAACCAGCCCTGGACGCGCTGTAGCGCGGCCTGGCGCTGCGCTCCCGTGAGGAGCACTGGCTTCGGGGCGAGGGACCGCCGGCGGTGCCACGCGACGGCGAACGCCGCCAGAGCCGCGGCCAGGCACGCCGCAACCACGCCCAAGGCGCGCATGAAGGGAACTTCCGGCGCGGCAGCAGGGGAATCGTTCACCATGACGGGCGGCTCCGCCACTTCTCGCGCAAGGTGCGCACGGGCGGCCAGGCTCTGCACGACCACGGTGTCGCCGCGTCCGGTCACCGCGCCCGCGGCGGCGGAGACCAGGCGCTCGACCTGCGCGCGCTCCCCGGCGCCCAGATCGCGCTGAACCACCGCAACCACCTGCAGCCGGCGGATCGCACCAGGCTGGCTGACCACCTGCTCCACGCGGCGCCCTGCCTGGTATTCGACGTCACGCTGCATGCTGCTGCCGCGCGCTACGCCCGCTGCCCCACCATGACCTGCCTCGGCCACCGGCGCGTCCCGAGCCGATTCACGTTCGCGCACGAGCACGCCGGTCGCCGTTCCGTTCTTGCTTTCCGGTGCGGCGATGACGTCTTCCGTGGTGACGCGAACCTGGTCCATGTCGAGGCTGACGTCCACGCTCGCGAGAGCCTCCCCGGGCCCGAAGGCCTGGTCAAGGACCACCCCCACCTTGCGCGCCAGGTAACTTTCCAGTTCACGCTTGAGCTCCAGTCGGGTACCACCCAGGCCGTCTTCGTCCGGGCCGCGGCTCAGCGCCGTTCCCAGTTGGTCGACCAGGGTGACCTCCTGCGGATGCAGGCCCGGAACCGCGGCGGCGACCAGCCGCTGGATGCCATGGACCTGCTGCGGCCGCAGCGTGTGCCCCTGCCGGAGCGCCAGCGTGATGGCCGCCTTGGGACGCGCCGCGTTCTGCCGGAACAGTCCCTGCTCG
This sequence comes from Pseudomonadota bacterium, assembly GCA_023438115.1. GTDB lineage: Bacteria > Pseudomonadota > Gammaproteobacteria > Burkholderiales > Burkholderiaceae_C > Ramlibacter. The sequence goes on from JAEZEB010000197.1 coordinate 12,019, forward strand.
GGCAAGGCCAGGTGGACCCGCGCGTCGCGCACCTCGGGAAAGGACAGGATCGTGCGGGTCAACTCCCCCTGCAGGGCCCTCTGGTAGTTGATCTTCTGCGCAAACTCGGTCATGCCGAAATCCGTGTGGTTGAAGATCTCCAGACCCACCGTTCCATGCAGCGGGAGATCGCGCCCCATGAGCTTCAGCCTCACCGCATGCACCTGCGCGCGCTCCACGAGGACCGACGTTCCGTCGTCCGCAAGCTCGTAGGGAATCTTGAGTTTCTCGAGCTCGGCGGTCATCGTTGCCGCGTCCTGGGGTCTCAACCCGGAGAACAGCACCGCGTGATCGGCGCGCAGCAACCACCAGCCTGCTGCGGCAGAAAGCGCGCAGAGGACGACCAGACCGCTCACAAGGCCGGCGCGGCTTCTACCAGGAAGCTTGTGCCACCAGGCCCCGAGAGCGCCCATGCTGGATTGGCTTGCGTCCACGGCTTTACACCTGCATCCGCATCACATCCTGGTAGGCCTCGAGCGCGCGGTTGCGCACCTGCAGCACGAGCTGCAGCGCCGTGCGGCTTTCCTCCAGGCGGATCAGGACTTCATGCAGGTTGGCGACCTCGCCGACGGCCAGCTGCTGCAGGTCTCGCTGCGTGGTGAGAAGCTGGCGGTTCACCTCCTGCAGGCCTTCGGCGATCCTCTCCGAGAACGGAATGCTTCCTGCCGCGGCAGCCGGCGGCGATGCAAACGGTGGTTCCACCTCGTCGTGGATGCCCACGGCCGGTACGGCGTCCAGGGTCATGGCGTCCTCCCGATGTCGAGGGTTCGCAGCGTGAGCAAACGCGCGGTGTTCATGGCGGCCACGTTGGCTTCGTACGCGCGAAGGGCCGTCATCAAGGTCATCATTTCGGTCGCGGTATCTACACGCGGGTAGGCGACGAAACCCTGCGCATCCGCTGCCGGGTGTCCGGGCTCGTGCACGAGGCGCGGAGGGGCCGGCATCGGTTCGACGGTGACGTACGGAACGACCGAGGCGGACACGGCCGCAGTCAGTTGTCCGGCAAAACCGGCCGCTCGCGCGACGGCACGCAGCGGCTGGTAGGCGGGGCCGCCGGCTTGCACCGTGTGCGCATTGGCGAGATTCAGGGAAGCAATCTCGAGCCGCGTGCGCTCGACCGTCATTCCGGCGGCGCTGATGGGGGCGGAAGGAAAGTAGTCCACGGCTACTTCCTTCCGTCCGCGGCAGCCATCGCAAGCATGGCGAGGTGACGGGACACTGCCTGGGTGAGCGCCTGGAAGTGCACGGTGTTGCGGGCCATCTCGGCCATCTGCATGTCCACCTGCACGCGCTGGGTGATGTCGGGGCCCGCTTCCAGCTCCCCCTTCAGGGCATTCACCGACCCCGCTTCGAGCCAGGCGCCTTCCCTCAGCGCAGCCCGCGCGTCCTCCAGGCGCGCATCGAAGTTCACCTGCAAGGGAACGTAGCGCTCCGTGTTGGCGTTCGCGATGTTGGCCGCCACGGCCGTGTGCCGGCGAACGGACGATTCCAGCGCTGCGGACAGGGCGGCGGTCGTCACGGCTTCTATGCTGGCTGGCATGGTGGTCTCCTACTGGACGACGAGTTCCCCATGCAGCGCGCCGGCAGCCTTGATGGCGCGCAGGATGGAAATGATGTCGCGCGTGCTGGTCTTCATGCGGGAGAGGGATTGCACGAGGTCGGCGACCGTTCCCGCCCCGGCGAGGTAACCCACGCCCGCCGGCTCCTCCACGTCGAGGGTCGTGTTGCTGACGATGGCCGTGCTCACTCCTGGACCGGTGCGTCCCAGATACGCCGGTTGCGAGACGCTTGTCTGCGTGGCAATGGAGATCTTCAGGTCGCCATGCGAGATGGCGATGCGCGAGATGCGCACGTCGCCGCCGGTGACCACCGTGCCCGTACGTTCGTTGATCACGACCCGGGCCCGCCGGTCCGGCCGCACCATCACGCCTTCGATGCGGGCGAGAAAGCCGACCGTGTCGTCCTGGACAGCGGGCGGCACGTCGATCTCGATGCCCGAGGCGTCGCGAGCCCGCGCCAGGCCGAGGCCCACCTGCTCGTTGATGGCGGCGGCCACGCGGGCCGCCGTGGTGTAGTCGGCCTCGTTCAGGACGAAGGTCACCTGGCGAGGCCCTTGCGCGTGCGTCGCCGCGCCACCCACCTCCACCGTGGCGCCGTTGGGAATCGAGCCGGCGGTCGGATGGTTCTTCTGGACCACGTTCCCGTTGGCGTCGTAACGATGGCCGCCGACGGAAAGGGGCCCCTGCGCGAGCGCATGAATGCGGCCATTCGGTGCGCGCAGCGCGGTCAGCAGCAGATTGCCGCCCAGCAAGCTGCGGGCATCGCCGCTGGAGGTGACCGTCACGTCGAGGGTGTCGCCCGGCCGCGCGAACGTCGGCAGGGATGCACTGACCAGGACGACCGCCACGTTGCGGCTGTTCACGTGCTCCGGCGCAAGAGTGAGATCGAACTGCGCCAGCACGTTGGCGAGCGCCTGCCGGCTCGCCCGGTTGCCCGGGGAATCACCTGTTCCGGCCAGGCCGGTCACGATGCCGGTGCCGACGAGGACGTTCTCGCGCCAGCCCTGCACCTTGCCCAGGTCTTTCACGCGCAGTGCAGCGTCGTTCGCCGCCAGCGCTCCGGGCAGCAGGAAGGCAAGGAGAACGAGGAAGCAGGCGAGCGGTCTCATTGTCACAGCCCCAGCGCATCCAGCAACCGCCGCCACCAGGCCCGCCGGCTGCGTTCGGTGAGGTCGCCCTCGCCCACGTAAGTGATCCGCGCCTGGGCGACGCGAGGAGACTGCACGACGTTTCCGGCCGTGATGTCCGCCGGCCGCACGATGCCCTCGAGCGTCACCCGCTGCAGTTCGTCGTTGACCGTCACCGACTGCGTGCCCGCCACCCGCAACTGCCCGCCCGGCAGGACCTCCTGCACGACGACGGTGAGCGTCGTCAGCAACCGGCTTGCGCGCTGCGTGCGGCCGCCGCCATCGAACTCGCCCTGCACCGCCAGCGCCGCCTCGGCCGCCGTGCGGCTGCCGTGCGCGAGCTCCGCCTCCAGGCGGTTGTTGCGGCGCGTTCCTGTGTCCGCCGAGCTGGAGGCGCTGGAGTTCTCCAGCACCTGCACGGTCAGGACGTCGCCGGGACGGAAGGCCTTGTTGTCCGCCGTGAAGCCGCGCCAGTTCTGCTCCTCGAAGAGGCTTTGCGCAGTCACCGGGCCGGCGGCCGTACACGCAAGCGCGAGGGCCAGGGTTGCCGCGCATCTCATGGCGCAAGCTCCAGCAGGCCACGCTCCACCACGCGTGCGAACACGATCCCGGTCGCCCCCTGCTGGCGCACCCGCACGCGCTGGCCCAGGCGGCCGTCCTGCAGCACCTGCACCCGGCTTTCCAGCACGACGGCGCCTGTGACGCTGCGCAAGGCAGCCCATGTACCACGCTCCACGGCCAGGGTTGGCTCCATGGCACGAGCCACTCTCGCCGAAGCATCTGCCGATCCGGCCGCCGGCTTCAGGATTCCGGCGCCCGCCCGAAGCAAGGACGCATCGACCTGCACCTCCAGCGGGACCGGAATGGTCCGCAGCCGGGTTTGCTCCGACCACAGGTCCACCCACACGATCATGCGACGCCGCACCTGCGCCGCCTGCACCGGGCGGGGCTGCAGCCGGACACCACGCACCGCAACGTGCACGTCACGAGGCTTCGTGGCCACAATCGCATCACCGGTCACGCCGGACGCGGCCATCCACTTGCGCAGTTCGGCGAGGGCAGCCTCGCCAACGGCCTTTCCCTCTACCTGGATGCCCTGACGCTCCAGCCGACTTTCCCCTGCGCCCGACCAGGTGAGGACGGCGCCGCTCAGCGCCTCCTGCCTTTGCAGCCAGGAAACGAGCGCATCGCGGCTGACGCGGAAGACTTGCCCAGGGGGAGGCGCGGAACCTACGGGAAGATCGACCAGCGCGCGCATCAGGCCCAGGTCCCGCGACTGCAGCCGCGCCACGTCGCCCAGCGTCACGGTGCCGCCGGGAACCTGCACATCCGCGCGCAGTTCGATGCTCGCCGCCGGCGCCGCGAGCGCCGGAGCGCAGAAGCCGATGGCGATCATGAGGGTGAAGCGACGCATCGCTCACTTCCGCAGGCCGTTGACCATGCCGAGCATCTCGTCGGACGCCTGCACCACCTTCACACTGGCTTCGTAGGCGCGCTGGGCCAGCATGAGGCCCACCACTTCGTCCAGCAGCGTGACGTTCGACGCTTCGAGGAAGCCCTGGGCGACGGTCCCCGTGCCGTCCTCGCCTGCGCGGCCGCCGATGGGATCGCCTGAGGCCTCGCTGGCGCGATACACGTTGGCGCCCTGCGGGAGCAAACCCTGCGGGTTGTTGAACCGGACCACGTCGAGTTGCCCGATGTCCTGCGGGAAACTCTGCCCGGGGAGCTGGACCTGCACGCGGCCGGTGACGTCGATCACCAAGTCCTGCGCGTTCTCCGGGACGACGATGCCGGGTTTGAGGGGGATGCCCTGCGCATTCGACAGCAGGCCCTCGGCGTTCACCTTCAGGGGTCCGCCGCGTGCATAGGCGCGTGTCCCGTCGGGCATGGCGAGTTCGAAGAACCCTTCGCCGGCAATGGCGACATCCAGCGGCGCACCTGTCTTCTTGATGTCGCCGGCATCGAAGATCCTCGCTGTCGAGGCGATGCGCACGCCTGCTCCGGCGCCACTGGTCGGTGCATCCACGGCAGGCTGGACGGTCGCGCCCGCAACCAGGTCCGAGAAAACCACGCGCGTCTTCTTGAATCCCGGCGTGCCGACGTTGGCCAGGTTGTTCGCTATGGCATCGACCTGCGTCTGCTGCGACTGCATGCCGGTCGCCGCTATGTACAAGGCATCGAGCATCGCGTCGTTCCTTCCTCAGGTTTCGCCCAGCTTGCGGATGCTGGTGGCCAGCATCTCGTCGTATCCGATGGCCACCTTCTGCATGGTTTCGAGATGCCGCACGGCGAGCATCAGGTCCACCATCTCGCGCATCGGGACGACGTTGGAGTTCTCGAGAAAGCCCTGCTGGACCTGCACCGCACCCTCCGCTGCCGCGATGGGATCGCCGCGTGACGTCACGAGGCCGTCGCCCAGCCGGCGTAGATCCGCGCCCGGTTCGAGCTGCACGATGCGCAGCTGCGCCACGGGGACGGGAGTCGTCGATCCCGAGGGTCCGGTCGCAGGTCCGCCCTCGAACACCCGACCCGCTGCGTCGATGCGCGGAGAACCCTCGAGGAGCTGGATGGCACCCGACGTTCCCATCACCGCGTGTCCCTGCGCCGTGACAAGGCGCCCGGTAGCGTCGAGCCGGAAGCTGCCCTGCCGCGTGTAGGCGAGCCCGTTGTCGGTGGCAAGCTCGAACCAGCCGTCGCCCGACAGGGCGAGGTCCAGCGGCTGACCCGTGGAGCGAAGGGTGCCGGCGCGCGTGTCCGTGCGCACTGCCGCGACCTCGCCCATGGCGCGCGGCTCCAGGCGGGCCGCGGCCTGATTCCACTGGCCGGCAAACGGAGCCGATGTGCCGGCCTCGCGCTTGTAGCCCGGCGTCTGGCTGTTCGCCAGGTTCATGGCGGCACGGTCCGCACGCGCCATGTCCGCATGGATGCTGGAAAGAACGATGGACAGGATGTCGTTCATGGCGCTTCAGGCGGACACGACGCCGTAGGACTTGAGCTCGATGGCCTGGGGAATCTCGGCCATCGAGAGCACACGCAGGTGCGGGAGAGCCCGCTCGGAGATCGCACGCACGTGGCGCCGCAAGTCCGGCGCGCACAGAACGACCGGGAGCAGGTTGCTCTTCATCATCCGGTCGGCCTGCTGCATCAGCTGCAGCAGGAAGCGCTCCACGATCTTCGGATCCAGCACGAAACCCGTGCTTTGTCCTGCGTCCTGGCTCGCCGCCGCCTGGACGCCCTGCAGCATGCGGCTTTCCATGGCGGGGTCGAGCGTCAGCACGTGCAGCGTGGGGAGCCCTCCGGCGACGCTCTGGCAGATGGCGTGCCCGAGGCGCTGCCGCACGAGTTCCGTGAGATGGACAGCGTCCTTGGTGCGTCGGCCCGCATCGGCAAGCGTTTCGAGAATGGCCTCGAGATTCCGGATGGAAACCTTCTCGCGCAGCAGGTTCTGCAACACCTTCTGCACGTCGCCGGCACTCATCACGACGGGGACGAGTTCCTCCACCAGGGCGGGCTGCGCCTGGCGCACCCGACCCAGCAGCTTGTCGGTCTCGCCGCGAGTCAGCAGGCTCGCGGACTCGCGCCGGATCACCTCCGTGAGGTGCGTCATCAGGACCGTGGCCGCATCCACCAGCGTGTAGCGGGCCGCGAGCGCCTGCTCGCGCAACTCCGGCTGGATCCACAGCGCCGGCAAGCCATAGGTGGGATCGCGCGTCGGCTCGCCGGCCACGGAAGTCAGGTCTCCCTTCGGGTGGATCGCGAGGAGGAGTCCTTCGCGCGCCTCGCCCCTGCCCGCGAGCACACCGTCCACGTGGATCTCATAGGCGTCGGCCGCCAGCCGGCCGGCCGCGCGAAAGCGCACCGACGGAAACACGAAGCCGAAATCCATCGCGTGCTGCCGCCGCAGGGCAGCGATGCGCTCCTGGAACGAGCCACCGTCTGCCTCCACCAGGCGCGCCCAGCGGCTGCCCACCAGCACCTCCAGCGGCTCCATCGCCAGGGATGCATAGGGATCCTCTGTACTGATGGGCGTCGGGCGTTCGGGGGCCGAGGCTGGCTGGGCCAGGTTCGCGGGACGCACCATCCATGCAGCCCCTGCCGCCAACGCCAGCAGGACCAGCGTGGGCAGCGCCGGGATGCCCGGAAGCAGCAGGAGACCGGCCAGGGCGGCAACCACCAGCCACAAGGTCTTCGGAAAAGAGGTGACCTGGCGCAGCGCCTGCTGGCTGAGATTCCCATCCGAGGCCGACCGTGTCACGATGATGCCGGTGGCCACGGCGATCACCAGCGCCGGCACCTGCGTCACGATGCCGTCACCGATGGTGAGCAAGGTGTACGTCTGCAAGGCCTGCGGCCACGGCATCCGATGCTGCAGGATGCCGATCACCAATCCGCCCAGGATGTTGATCAACAGGATGAGAATCCCGGCGATCGCATCTCCCTTCACGAACTTGGACGCACCGTCCATCGCGCCGTAGAAGCCCGCCTCCCGCTCCAGCGCCCGGCGACGCCGTTGGGCCTCGGCCTGGTCGATGAAGCCCATGTTGAGGTCGGCGTCGATGCTCATTTGCTGGCCCGGCATGCTGTCCAGCGTGAAGCGCGCAGCCACCTCGGAGACACGCTGAGCCCCGTTGGTGACCACCACGTACTGCACCACGACCAGGATCACGAACACCACGAGCCCGACGACGAGGTTGCCCGCCACCACGTAGGAACCGATGGCCGCGATGACCTTGCCGGCATCGCCATCGGCGAGGATCAGGCGGGTCGCGGCGACATTGAGCGACAGGCGGAACAAGGTCGCCACGAGCAGAAGCGAGGGAAACGTGGAGAACTCCACGGGGCGGCTCATGTAGAACGTGAGCAGCAGCACCAGCAGCGCAAAGCTGAAGTTCGCCAGGATCAGGAAATCCAGCATCGCCCGCGGGATGGGCAGGAAGAGCACCATCAGCACGCCCAGTACCGCCAGGACGACGGCCACGTCGGTGTGGCGGCCGCAGAACTGCCGCAGGGCGTTCATGCGGGTGCTCCAGGCGCCGCAGCGCGCTGCTGGCGCAGAGCGAAGATCCACACGAGGATCCGCGCCACCTCGGCATGGGTGTCCACGGGAATGGGATCGTCGATGTCGGCATCGCGAAAGAGTCGCCGTGCGAGCGCCGGGTTCTGCACCACGGCGACGCGGTGACGCGCAGCGATTTCGCGCATCGCCGCCGCCAGCTGGCCGGCGCCTTTGGCGACGACGCGCGGCGCCTCCATCTCGCCATGCACGTAGCGCAATGCCACGGCGTAGTGCGTCGGATTGGTGAGGACGACGTCGGCGCCGCGCGTATTGCGCAGCGCGCGGCTGCGTCGCAGCAGCTCCCGGCGCAGCTCGCGCAAACGGCCACGGATCCGCGGATCGCCTTCGCGGTTGCGGTATTCGTCCTTCAGTTCGCGGCGGCTCATCCGCATGTTCCGGCCGAACTCATGGCGCGTGAAGGCGACGTCCACCAGGCTTACCACCAGCAGGGCCAGCGCCATCTTCAGCCCGAGGCCACTCACGTCCTGCGCCATCGTGGCAACGAACACGCCCGGCGACATGGCAGCCAGCGCGTGGAACTGCGGTAGCAGGGCTTGCAGACCGGCGAAGGCCACGGTCCCCAGCACCAGCAGCTTGATGCACGCACGGAGGCCCTCGAACAAGGTGCGCACGGAGAAGATGCGGCGAAAGCCCGCTGCAGGATCGAGGCGCCTGAAGTCCATCTGCAGCGGTTGCACCGAAAGCACCGTTCCGGTCTGTGCGATGGCGCCCAGGAAGGCTGCAACCGGCAGGAGCAGGAACAGCGGCAGCAACCCGAGGAGCGCATCGCTCATCAGACCTGCGACCAGGGGCCACATCCCATGTGCGTCGAGCTGCCCGGCCTGGACCAAAGCGGCCTGCCCGATCCGCAGGAACGCCTGGGCGACATCGAGGCCCTCCGCGGCGAGGTAGAGCATGGCCGCCAGGAAGGCCACGCTGGACACCATGTCCATGCTGCGCGGCGTCTGTCCGCGCTCGCGCGCCTTGTGCAGCTTGAACGGCGTCGCCGCTTCGCCGCGATCGAGATCCTGGTTCTCGGCCATCAGCGTCCCCGCTCCATGGCGAACCAGCCGCTCCACGCTTGGTAGATGACGGCGTACAAGCGACCGGCCGGCGCACCGAAGCCGGCCGCCCACACGGAGAGCGCAAGCAAGCCCGCAAGGATCTTCACCGGGATTCCCATCACCAGCATGTTCATCTGGGGCAGGTTGCGCGAGATGGCGCCCAGCGCGAAATCGACCAGCAGCAGCGCGAGGACCACCGGTGCCGCCAACGCGAAGCCCAACGTGAACAGCGCCGCCACCTCCCGCATCAGCGGCGGCGCTGCACCGACGCCCCGCCATCCCTCGCCGAGCGGAAAACGCTCCAGGCTGAAGGCGAGACCCCGCAGCAAGGCGTGGTGGCCATCCGCCAGGAAGAACACCAAGGCTGCAAGCAGCGTGAGAATGGCGGTGAGCACGGGCACCTGCGCGCGCGTCGCCGGATCGAGGACCTGGGGAAAGCCGAAGCCGACCTGCACGTCGATGAGGCGCCCCGCGAGGGTGAAGCCCGCAAAGGCCACCAGCACGCCGAGGCCCAGCGTTGCACCGATGGCAGCCTCGCGCAGCACGGCCTGCACCAGGCCGCCCACGTCGGCCGGTGCCGCGACGGCCCTACCGCCAAAGGGCAAGGCGATGACGCAAGCCAGGCCCAGCACGAGCAGGATGCGCACCGTCAGCGGCACGGCCGCGGCATGGACCACCGGCGTGAGGAACAGCGCCGCGGCGATGCGCACCGACAGCAGCAGCACCGCCATGATCCAGCCTCGCCCCAGCGCGTCCACGATCTCGCCCATGGCCGCGGCTCAGACGAGGGAAGGGATGCGGGTCCACAGGCCGGTCGCAAAGCGACACAGGGTGCCCAGCATCCAGGGTCCGAAAGCAATGATGGCCAGGCCTGCCGCCAGCAGTTTCGGAACGAGACTGAGCGACATTTCCTGCACCTGGGTGACAACCTGGAAGATGCTGACCGCCAGCCCCACCAGCATGGTCAAGCCGAGCACCGGCAGGCTCACCAGAAGGCCGGTCCAGAACAGATCCGCCGTCAGCTTCATGGCCAGGTCGCTGTGCATCGCCCACTCCTCGCGCATTCGGAAGTGGTGCACTGTGCGCGCGACACGCCGGCGTGTTTA
>JAEZEB010000358.1 GCA_023438115.1 Pseudomonadota bacterium
AAGCGCACCTCGCCCTGCTTGCGGTAGAAGTCGTTGCCGAACACCTGCACCCAGGCCGCGCGGCCGGCGAGCCCGATGAAGGCGAACGCGATGCCGGCCACGATCAGCTTGCTGCGCCACACGGGCGTGCGGCTCGCCAGCAGCGGGCTGGAGGTGTAGGCGACCGCCTTGCTGCTCCTCACGGCTGCACCTCGTGGGCCACGCCCTTGAGCGTCACGTACTGCGTGATGGCCGGCGTGGCCGGCCGCATCTGCAGTTGCTCGCGCGCGACCTTCTCCACGCGCGCGGGCGTGGCCTGCGCGCGCTTTTCGACCTGCAGCCGCTCGTGCTCGACCTCGAGCTTGCGGAACTCGTTCTGCGCGCGCTCGCTCTCCGCGTACAGGCGGCGCGAGTCGTACTGCACCTGCACCAGGTACAGCGCGCTGGCCACCACGGCCAGCAGCAGCACGAGGTTCAGCCGCGTCATGCGGTCGTCCTCTCGGCCACGCGCATGATCGCGCTGCGCGAACGCGGGTTGCCCGCCACTTCCTGGGCCGACGGCTTGATGCGGCCCAGCGCCTGCAGCTTCATCGCCTTGGGCGCGGCGAAGGGGGCGCGCCGGTCCACCTCATCGCGCGAATGCTTCGCGATGAACTGCTTGGCGATGCGGTCCTCCAGGGAGTGGAAGCTGATCACCACGAGGCGGCCTTCGGGTTGCAGCACGTGGAGGCTCGCCTCTAGCGCCTGTTGCAGCTCTTCAAGCTCGGCGTTGACGAAAATCCGAAGAGCCTGAAATGTGCGCGTCGCAGGGTCCTGGCCCGGCTCGCGGGTTTTGACCGCACGAGCCACGAGTTCGGCCAGTTCGGCGGTGGTTGCAAGAGGGCCCCGTTCCTGTCGCCGAGCTGCAATCGCCTTTGCAACCTGAAAAGCAAACCGTTCTTCGCCGTAGTCACGGATCACCTCCGTCATCTGCTCCACGGAAGCCGTGGCAAGCCACTCGGCCGCGCTCTGGCCGCGCGTGGGATCCATGCGCATGTCCAGCGGACCTTCGGAACGAAAGGAGAAGCCCCGCCCGGGGTTGTCGATCTGCGGCGAGCTCACGCCCAGGTCCATGAGGATGCCCGTGGCACTGCCGGCCGGCAGCTCGCGCATCGCGGCGAAGCCCTCGTGCCGGATCTCGAAGCGCGTGTCCCCGATGGTGTTGGCCACCGCCACCGCTTCGGGGTCCTTGTCGAAGGCGACCAGCCGGCCCGTGGGGTCCAGCCGCGAGAGGATCAGGCGCGAGTGCCCGCCGCGACCGAAGGTCGCGTCGACGTAGGTTCCATCCGGCTTGGTGACGAGGGCGTCGACTGCTTCGTTCAACAAGACGGTGGTGTGTTGCCATGTGCCGTCCACCGCTCGTGCTCAGAATGAGAAATCCTGGAAGGCATCGGGCATCTCGCCGCGCATCGCCTCGGCCTCCTTGGCCTCGTAAGTCGCCTTGTCCCAAAGTTCGAAGTGGTTGCCCATCCCCAGCAGCATCGTGTCCTTCTCGATGCCGGCCGAGGCCCGCAACTCCGGCGACACCAGCACGCGGCCGGTGCCATCCAGTTCCACGTCCATGGCGTTGCCCAGGAAGATTCTCTTCCACCACTGCGCGGCCATGGGGAGCTGGGCGATGCGTTCACGAAACTTTTCCCACTCGGGGCGGGGAAAAATCATGAGGCACCCGTGGGGATGCTTGGTGATCGTCAGCTGGTTGCCCGCCGAGGCGGCCAGCACGTCACGATGCCGGGTCGGCATGGAGAGCCGCCCCTTGGCATCGAGACTCAGCGACGACGCGCCCTGGAACACCTTTGTCAGTCCTCACTGCGGTGGAACGGTGGAAATGGCGAGGGGAGTCGCGGTTTCCCACGATCCCCCACTTCATGCCACTTTTTTGCACTGTAGCAGGAAAACGATGAGGCGCAACGGCCCGTTGGTACTTTTTGGCAATGAAATCAAGCACTTAGAAACGACAACGGAGGCGCGAAGCCTCCGTTTTCCCTTCAAATCCAAGCACTTACGCTTGGCTCTGCATGTGTTGCCTCAAGCGTGTCAAAGGATGTACCGCGAAAGGTCCTCGTCGCGGCTGAGCTGGGCCAGCCGGCCGTCCACGTAGGCGGCGTCGATGGTGACGGTCTGGCCGTCCAGCCGGGTGGCGTCGAAGCTCACCTCGTCCAGCAGCCGTTCCATCACCGTGGAGAGCCGCCGCGCGCCGATGTTCTCGGTGCGCTCGTTCACGTCGTAGGCGATCTGCGCCAGGCGCGTGATGCCGTCCGGCGTGAAGGCGAGCTTCACGTTCTCGGTGGCGAGCAGCGCCTCGTACTGCTTGACCAGCGACGCGTGCGTGGTGGTGAGGATCGCCTCGAAGTCCTGCACCGACAGCGAGGACAGCTCCACGCGGATCGGGAAGCGTCCCTGCAGCTCGGGGATCAGGTCGCTGGGCTTGGCGAGGTGGAAGGCGCCGCTGGCGATGAAGAGGATGTGGTCGGTCTTCACCGGCCCGTACTTGGTGGACACCGTCGTGCCCTCCACCAGCGGCAGCAGGTCGCGCTGCACGCCCTGGCGCGAGACGTCCGCGCCCGAGGCTTCGCTGCGCGAGGCGACCTTGTCGATCTCGTCGATGAAGACGATGCCGTTCTGCTCCGCGTTGACGATCGCCGCGGCGCGGATCTCGTCCTCGTTCACCATCGCGGCCGCCTCTTCCTCCACCAGCAGCTTCATCGCCTCGCGGATCTTCAGCTTGCGCGTCTTGCGGCGCACGCCCCCGAGCTGGCCGAACATGCCCTTGAGCTGTTCCGCCATGTCCTCCATGCCGGGCGGGCCCATGATCTCCAGCTGCTGCCTGGGCTCGGCGACGTCGATCTCGATGTCCTTGTCGTCCAGCTCGCCCTGGCGCAGCTTCTTGCGGAACACCTGCCGCGCCGTGCTCTCGCCGGACGGCTCGTCGCCGCGCGCGACGGGGATCAGCACCGCGAGGATGCGCTCCTCCGCGGCGTCCTCGGCGCGGGTGCGGACCTTGCGCATCTCCGCCACGCGGGTCTGCTTGACGGCCATCTCGGCGAGGTCGCGGATGATCGCGTCGACGTCCTTGCCGACGTAGCCGACCTCGGTGAACTTGGTCGCCTCCACCTTGATGAAGGGCGCGTCGGCCAGCTTGGCCAGGCGCCGCGCGATCTCGGTCTTGCCCACGCCGGTGGGGCCGATCATGAGGATGTTCTTGGGCGTGATCTCGTGGCGCAGCTTCTCGTCGACCTGCTGGCGGCGCCAGCGGTTGCGCAGCGCGATGGCCACGGCGCGCTTGGCGTCCTGCTGGCCCACGATGTGCCGGTCCAGCTCGGACACGATTTCCTGGGGCGTCATCGAGCTCATTCCAGGACCTCGATGGTGTGGTTCATGTTCGTGTAGATGCAAAGGGAGCCGGCGATCTCCAGCGACTTCCTGACGACGTCGCGCGCGCCGATCTCCGTGTTGTCCAGGAGCGCCTTCGCCGCGGCCTGCGCATAGCCGCCGCCGGAACCGATCGCGATGATGCCCTGCTCCGGCTCCAGCACGTCGCCGTTGCCCGTGATGATCAGGGACGACTCGCGGTCCGCGACGGCCAGCATGGCCTCCAGGCGGCGCAGCACGCGGTCGGTGCGCCAGTCCTTGGTGAGTTCGATCGCCGCCCGCACCAGGTGGCCCTGGTGCTTCTCCAGCTTGCCCTCGAAGCGCTCGAAGAGCGTGAAGGCGTCCGCGGTGGCGCCGGCGAAGCCGGCCAGCACCTTGTCGTGGTAGAGCTTGCGGACCTTGCGGGCGGTGCCCTTGACGACGATGTTGCCCAGGGTCACCTGGCCGTCGCCGCCGATCGCCACCTGCCAGCGACCGTCGGCGCCCTGGCGCCGCACGCTGACGATGGTCGTGCCGTGAAACTGTTCCATAAGCCTCGCACCTTGGGCCGGCGGCCCAAAACGCAAGGGTAGCCGATGGAAAGCTACTCGTTGCGGACCGTGATCCGCGCGTGCTCGCTGATGCCGATCACGTTGAAGAACGCGGCGACCAGGCGGTGCACGTCGGAGAACTGCACCTGCCGGCCTTCGGCCTCGCGCGCCGTCACCCAGTTGAGCACGGTGCCCGCGGCGGTGAAGTCGATGCGGATCAGGCGGGCGCAGGAGATGATCATGATGTCCGCGTCGCCCAGCTTCGCGTCCAGGATCTCCAGCGCTTCCTTGCCGTCGCCCAGGATCTGCCCCGACAGTTCGACGGTGGCCACGCTGGACAGCTGCGAGCTCATGCCCGGCAGCTGCGAATCGCCGTAGGTCATCACGCTGGAGACCACCGAGTCGCGGAACGCGTCGCCCACGATGGTGTTGCGGCTGGCCAGGCTGCCGTCCGCCTGCAGCGACTTGTAGTCGCAGCGCGCGCTGTCCCACGACGGCGGCGAGACCTCGTAGGTCACGCAGTAGTCGAGGGCCACGAGCTCGAACTCGTCGGGCCTGTGCATCACGCGCAGCACTTCCATGCGCAGCTTCCACCACGCGGGATCGACGTTGCGGTCGTTGGACGGCGTGGCGTCGCGCAGCACCTTCTCCAGCGCCTCGGCGCCGATGAAGCGCAGCTGGATGTTCTGCCCCGCCCACTGCGTGAACTGCTTCGTCAGCGGCTCCAGCGCGGGCTCGCCGATCGACGTCAGCTTGGACCAGTTCAGCTTGACCGGCTGGTTGGCGCGCGCGATCGCGGCGTTCATCGCGGCGAGCGTCTGCGTGCCGAACACGGCGGGGCAGTTCCAGTCCGCGGACTGCTGGCCCTGCGCGGGCTGCTGCTGCGCCGGCGTGCTCATGCGCCCCACGATCTCGGGCATCGAATACCACTGCGGCGCCGAGCGGCCGAAGCGGTTGGCGAAGTCGATCGCGGCCTGCTCGAAGCGTTCCTGCCGGCCGCTGGCGCGGTACAGGTCGAACAGCGTGAGCCAGGTCTCGTCGTGGTTGACGCGCGAGCCCTGCGGGCCCAGCACCTCCAGCAGGCCGGCCTCGGCGCCGTCGTCGTCGCCGTTGGCGAAGAGGATCGAGGCTTCCTCGAGCTCGGGGTCGTGCGCGAACTCGTCGACCTGGATCGCGAACTGCTTGGAGGCCGAGAAGGCGCTGGGCACGCTGGACACGCCGGCGGCCGCGACTTCATGCGCGGTGGGCTGC
>JAEZEB010000296.1 GCA_023438115.1 Pseudomonadota bacterium
CGGCGAGCCCGCGCCCGCGGGCGCCGCACCCGCCGCGCCCGCGGCCTCGGCGCCTGCTTCCGCTCCCGCGTCCGCGCCGCAGGGGACCACGCGATGAACGTCTCCGCCTGGTCGATCCGCAACCCCATCCCGGCGGTGATGCTGTTCGTGCTGCTCACCTTCGCGGGGCTGCTGTCGTTCCGCTCCATGAAGGTGCAGAACTTCCCGGACATCGACCTGCCGACGGTGATCGTCACGGCCTCGCTACCCGGCGCCGCGCCTGCGCAATTGGAGACCGACGTCGCCCGCAAGATCGAGAACTCGGTGGCGACGGTGCAGGGCCTCAAGCACATCTACACCAAGGTGACCGACGGCGTGGTGACGCTCACCGCCGAATTCCGGCTGGAGAAGCCGGTGCAGGAAGCGGTGGATGACGTGCGCTCGGCGGTGTCGCGCGTGCGCGCGGAGCTGCCGGCGGACCTGCGCGACCCGATCATCAACAAGCTGGAACTCGCCGGGCAGCCGGTGCTGGCGTTCACCATCGCCTCGCAGCGGATGGACGAGGAGGCGCTGTCCTGGTTCGTGGACAACGACATCTCGCGCAAGCTGCTGGCCGTGCCGGGCGTGGGCGCCGTCAACCGCGTGGGCGGCGTCACGCGCGAGGTCCGCGTGGCGCTCGATCCGCTCAAGCTGCAGGCGCTGGGCATCAGCGCGGCGGACGTGTCGCGCCAGCTGCGCCAGGTGCAGACCGAAAGCGCGGGCGGCCGCACGGACCTCGGCGGCGGCGAGCAGCCGGTGCGCACGCTCGCCACGGTGCAGACCGCGCGCGAGATCGGCGAGATCGAGATCGGCATCGCCGGCGGCCGCAGCATCCGGCTGAAGGACGTGGCGGAGGTGACCGACACCGTGGCCGAACCGCGCGCCGCGGCGCGCCTGGACGGCAAGCCGGTGGTGGGCTTCGAGGTGGCGCGCAGCCGCGGCGAGAGCGAAGTGGCGGTGGGCGCGGCCGTGCGCGCCGCGCTCGACGAACTGCAGGCCCAGCGCCCGGACATCCAGCTCACGCAGGCCTTCGACTTCGTGACCCCGGTGGAGGAGGAGTACGAGGCCTCCATCAAACTGCTGTACGAAGGCGCCATCCTGGCGGTGCTGGTGGTGTGGCTGTTCCTGCGCGACGCGCGCGCCACCTTCGTGTCGGCCGTGGCGCTGCCGATGTCGGTGATCCCCGCCTTCGCCGGCATGTACCTGCTGGGCTTTTCCATCAACGTGGTCACGCTGCTGGCGCTGTCGCTGGTGATCGGCATCCTGGTGGACGACGCCATCGTGGAGGTGGAGAACATCGTGCGCCACCTGCGCATGGGCAAGACACCGTACGAGGCCGCGATGGAGGCGGCCGACGAGATCGGCCTGGCGGTGATCGCCACCACCTTCACGCTGATCGCCGTGTTCCTGCCGACGGCCTTCATGAGCGGCGTGGCCGGCAAGTTCTTCAAGCAGTTCGGCTGGACGGCCTCGCTCGCGGTGTTCGCCTCGCTGGTGGTCGCGCGGGTGCTCACGCCGATGATGGCCGCCTACCTGCTCAAGCCCATCGCGCACAAGGGCGACCCCGGCTGGCTGAACTGGTACATGAAGGCGGTGAACTGGAGCATGCGGCACCGCGTGAAGACCATGCTGATGGCCACCGCGTTCTTCATCGGCTCGATCCTGCTGATCCCGCTGCTGCCCACCGGCTTCATCCCGCCGGACGACAACTCGCAGACCCAGGTCTACCTGGAACTGCCGCCCGGATCGACCCTGCAGCAGACGCTGGCCGTCGCCGAGGATGCGCGCAAGCTCGTGGCCGGCGTCGAACACGTCGAGACCGTCTACACCACGGTGGGCGGCGGCAGCGCCGGCGCCGATCCCTTCGCGGCCGGCGCGGCCGAGACGCGCAAGGCGACGCTCACGATCCTGCTGGCCGAACGCGGCGAGCGCCCGCGCAAGCAGGGCATCGAGAACGAGATCCGCCGCGTGCTCGAACGCCTGCCGGGCGTGCGGACCAAGGTGGGCCTCGGCGGCTCGGGCGAGAAGTACATCCTGGCGATCTCCGGCGAGGAACCGCAGGCGCTGCAGGCCGCCGCGCGCGCGATCGAGCGCGACCTGCGCACCATCCCCGGCCTGGGCCAGATCGCCTCGACGGCCAGCCTGATCCGGCCGGAGATCGTGGTGCGCCCCGACTTCGCCAAGGCCGCCGACCTGGGCGTGACCAGCGCGGCGATCGGCGAGACGCTGCGCATCGCCACCTCGGGCGACTTCGACGTGTCGCTGCCCAAGCTCAATCTCTCGCAGCGGCAGGTGCCCATCGTCGTGAAGCTGAAGGAAGAGGCGCGGCAGGACCTCGATGTCCTGCGCCGGCTGACCGTGCCCGGCGCCAATGGCCCCGTGCTGCTCGAACAGGTGGCGACGCTGGAACTCACCGGCGGTCCCGCCGTGATCGACCGCTACGACCGCTCGCGCAACATCAATTTCGAGATCGAGCTCTCGGGCGCGGCGCTGGGCGACGTGGCGGCGGCGGTGCAGCAGCTGCCCTCGGTGCGCAACCTGCCGCCGGGCGTGCGCGTGGTGGAGATCGGCGACGCCGAAGTGATGGGCGAGCTGTTCGCGAGCTTCGGCCTGGCCATGCTCACGGGCGTGCTGTGCATCTACATCGTGCTGGTGCTGCTGTTCAAGGACTTCCTGCATCCGATCACCATCCTGAGCGCGCTGCCGCTGTCGCTGGGCGGCGCCTTCGTGGGCCTGCTGCTGGCGCAGAAGTCCTTCTCCATGCCCTCGCTGATCGGCCTGATCATGCTCATGGGCATCGCCACCAAGAACTCGATCCTGCTGGTGGAATACGCGATCGTGGCGCGGCGCGAACACGGCATGGGCCGCTTCGAGGCGCTGCTGGATGCCTGCCACAAGCGCGCGCGGCCCATCATCATGACCACCATCGCGATGGCGGCGGGGATGATGCCGATCGCCATCGGCTGGGGCGAGGCCGACCCGAGCTTCCGCTCGCCCATGGCGATCGCGGTGATCGGCGGGCTGGTGACGTCCACGGTGCTGAGCCTGCTGGTGGTGCCGGCGGTGTTCGAGTACGTCGACGACGTGGAACATTGGCTGAAGAAGCAGCGGACGCGGTGGAGCCGGGCCGGTCGGCGGCCGCGTGGCGCCGCCTGACGCTGCGCGCTCGACGCGCGTGGTGCGATGCCGTATACCTGCGCGCCATGCTTCCGCGTAGCCGCGCGCTCCTCCGATTCGGCGCCTACCTGCTCGCCTTCATGGCGGTGGGCCTGGCCCATTGGCTGCGGGCCACGTTCGGCGAGGTGACCATCGACCAGGCGCTGTGGCACCTGCGCTTCGCGGAAAGCGCGGCGCTGCAGATGTCCACGGTGCTGATGGTGGAATTCTCGGTGGAAGTCGTGCTGCTCCCCTGCATTGCCGCGGGGCTGGCCGCCACCGCCCATGGATTGACTTCGGTCCGGGTAGGCGACCGCGGGCGCACGCTGCTGCGCGCGATCCCCACGGCCGTCTGGGGCGGCGCCGTGCTGGCGCTGATGCTGCAGTTCTCCGTGTTTTCCTACGCTGCGGCGCACTACGAGCCAGACCATTTCGGGGAGCACTACGTCGACGCGGGCCAGGTCGCGCTGAAGCCGGGGAAGCCGCGCAACCTCGTCCTCATCTACATGGAGAGCCTGGAGCAGTTGTACGGCGACGCCGACCTCTTCGGCCGCGACCTCCTGGCGCCGCTGCGGCGCCTGGGCGGCTACAGCTTTCCGTCCTACCGCCAGGCCCCCGGCGCCACATGGACGATCGCCGGCATCGTGGCCACGCAATGCGGCGTGCCGCTGAAGGTGTACGCCGAGCGCGACGTGGACCACGAGGGTGGCCGCAAGGTGTTCCTGCCGCGCGCCACCTGCCTCGGCGACATCCTGCAGGCGCACGGCTACCACAATGTGTTCCTGGGCGCGGCCCCCTTGTCCTTCGCCGGCAAGGGAGCGTTCCTGCGCGACCACGGCTACGGCGAGACCTGGGGCCGCGAGGAGTGGAAGCGCTTTCCGGAGGAAGTCCAGGACCGCAACGCATGGGGCCTGTACGACCACAAGCTGCTCGAACACGCCCGCCGGCGGCTTGCCGAACTGCACGCCGCGGGGCAACCGTTCAACCTGACGATCCTCACGCTGGACACGCACAATCCCAACGGCCTGCTGTCGCCCTTCTGCCGCCGGCAAGGCGCCAGGGACTTCAAGGACATCGTGTCCTGCAGCGCGGAGCAGGTGGCGCAGCTGGTGGAGTTCGCCCGGGACCAGGGCTACCTCAAGGACACGGTGGTGGTCATCATCGGCGACCACCTCGCCGTCCCCAACCCGCTGTGGCCGGAACTGACGCAGGCCGGCGATCGACGGCGGATCTTCAACCTGGTGCTCGCGGAGGACGGCCCCGCTCCCAATACGCCCGAGCTGGTCCCCTTCGACTTCTTCCCCACGCTCCTCGAACTGGTCGGGATCGACGTGGCGGGCGACCGGCTGGGCCTGGGCTATTCGGCCGTGGGCTCGCTCGAAGCGCCCCGCCCGGCCGACCGGACGAACGTGCTCGCGGCAAGCGCCTGGCAGCGCGCCTCGCCCATGTACGACCGTCTCTGGACGCGGGACTGAGTCCTGCAGCGGCTCACCGGCCCGTGACGAGCCCCGCCCGCACCAGCTTGTCCGGGTTGCGCTGCACGTGGATCGCGCGGATGCGGTCGCCCTCGAATTCGAAAGCCTGCACGGATTCCAGCGCACCGGCCATGAAGCGCGCCAGGCCGATCTCGCCGTTGACGCGCACCAGGCGGTACTCCATGTCGCCCGCGTGGCGGCGCGCCAGGGCGTAGTACAACTGCGCGATGCGCCGGGCGCCCTGCAGCACGAAGTCGAACGAGCGCACCTTGCCGCCGCCGTCGCCTTCGAGCGCGGCGTCCTGCGTCATGAGCGCAGCCATGGCGTGCAGATCGCCACGCGTCGCGGCGGTCGCAAAGGCTTCGAGGAGACGGCGATGGCTCTCGGCCGTCGCCGTGAAGCGCGGCCGGCCCGCCTGCACGCGCTCGGCGGCGCGGTGCACCAGCTGGCGGCAGGCGGCCTCGCTGCGGCCCAGGGCGGCGGCGAGGTCGGCGTAGTCCATGTCGAAGGCCTGCCGCAGCACGAAGGCCGCGCGCTCCTCGGGGCCGAGCTGCTCCAGCAGCTTGAGCAGCGCCACGGAGATGTCGTCGGCGCGTTCCAGCAGCGTCTGCGGCGTTTCCTCGTCGAGCGGTTCCACCACCGGCTCGGGCAGCCAGAAGCCGGGATAACGCTCGCGCTCGGCGCGCACGACGCGCAGGCGGTCGATCGCCAGCCGGGTGACGACGGTCACGAGCCAGGCCTCGGCGCTGCGCAGGCTTTCGGTGTCGGATTCGTTCCAGCGCAGCCAGGCGTCCTGCAGCACGTCCTCGGCGTCGGCGGTGGAGCCGAGCATGCGGTAGGCAATGCCCAGGAGGCGCTTGCGATGGCGCTGGAAGAGGTCGGTGCGCTGGTCCATGCCGTAAAGACGGATGACGCCCGCGCTTTGTGACAGCGGTCCGCGCTAGCCGCGGATCTTGCGCACCAGGCTGGTGGTGGAGTAGCCGTCCACGAAGGGGATGGCGAGCGCGCGGCCGCCGTAGCTTTCGACCAGCGCGGTTTCGGCCAGGGTGCGCATGTCGTAGTCGCCGCCCTTGACGTACACCTGCGGCCGCAGCTCGCCGAGCAGTTCCACCGGCGTGTCCTCGTCGAACCAGGTCACGAGGCTGACGGACTCCAGCGCGGCGATCACCATGGCGCGGTCTTCCTCGTTGTTCAGGGGCCGGTCGGGGCCCTTGCCGAGCCGGCGCGCGGAGGCGTCGGTATTGAGCGCCACCACCAGGCTGCCGCCCAGCGCGCGGGCGCGCGCGAGGTAGGTGACGTGGCCGCGATGCAGCACGTCGAAGACGCCGTTGGTGAAGACGACGGGAGCCGGCAGGCCCCCGATGCGCGCGGCCGCTTCGCCGCGCGGGACGATCTTGGAGACGAAGTCCGGCGGGCTCACGCCGTGGCCGGTGCCGCCCCGCCATTGCCGCCGGCCAGGCTGGCCTGCAGCTCCTTGCGGTAGCGGTTGAGCTCCTGCACGCTCTTGAAGCTCTGCTCCATCAGCAGGCTCATGTTGTGCAGGATGCGGTCGACCACCTTGCTCTCCCACACCGCGTCGAAGTTGATCTGCTTGTCCAGCCAGTGCTCCAGCCACTCGGGGTTGGGCAGGCGCGACTGGATCGTGTCGCGCGGGAACAGCGCCTTGTTGACGTGCAGGTTGGTCGGGTGCAGCGCCTGCGCCGTGCGGCGCGCGCTGGCCATGAGCACGCCCACCTTGGCGAACGCGGCCTTGGCTTCGGTGCCGAACTTGCCGATCGCGCGCTTCATGTAGCGCAGGTAGGCGCCGCCGTGGCGGGCCTCGTCCTGGCTCAGCGTCTGGTAGATGTGCTTGATGACCGGCTCGGAATGCCACTCCGAGGCGCGGCGGTACCAGTGGTTCAGGCGGATCTCGCCGCAGAAGTGCAGCATGAGCGTCTCCAGCGCGGGGGCCGGATCGAACTCGAAGCGCACCTGGTGCAGTTCCTCCTCGGTCGGCACCAGGTCCGGCCGGAAACGCTTGAGGTATTCCATCAGCACCAGCGAGTGCTTCTGCTCCTCGAAGAACCAGATCGACATGAAGGCGGAGAAGTCGCTGTCGTCCCGGTTGTCGCGCAGGAACATCTCGGTGGCCGGCAGCGCCGCCCACTCGGTGATGGCGTTCATCTTGATGGTCTGCGCCTGCTCCTCGCTGAGCAGGGAGCCGTCAAACTTGTCCCAAGGAATGTCCTTGTCCATGTCCCAGCGGACGGACTCGAGTTGCTTGAACAGTTCGGGATACAGCATGGCGGTCTGTGAAAGGTGCAACCGGGTATTTTAGGCCGGGGAGGCGACAGGCGCGTGACCGCCCGGCCTTCGCCTGTCCACGAGGCGGTCAATCCGGCGCGGAAGCGGTCTTTCTCCACGATGGGCAGGGGCGTGGCAGACTGCGGGCAACCCGGTGGAGCCGCCATGAAGAACCTCTTGCGCACCCTGTTCGCCTCCGCGGCGCTGGCCGCCCCGGGCTTTGCCGCCGCAGCGCAGCCCGCTGCCTGCCCGGCCCTTCTGCAGCACACCTTCCCGCGGCTGCAGGACGAGAAACCCCAGTCCCTCTGCCAGTACAGCGGCCGGGTGCTGCTGGTGGTGAACACCGCCAGCTTCTGCGGCTTCACGCCGCAGTACCAGGGGCTGGAAAAGCTGTACGCCCGCTATCGCGACCGCGGACTCGTGGTGCTGGGCTTTCCCTCCAACGACTTCCTGCAGGAAAAGGGCAGCAACCGGGACATCGCGGAGTTCTGCGAGAACACCTTCGGGGTCAAGTTCCCGATGTTCGGCAAGAGCGCGGTGCGCGGCTCCGATGCCAATCCGCTGTTCCGCGAGCTGGCGCGGCAGACCGGGCGCGCGCCGCTGTGGAATTTCCACAAGTACCTGGTGGGACGTGACGGCCGGGTGGTGGCGAGCTACGGCAGCCGCACGCGTCCGGACGATCCGGAATTGCTCCAGGCCCTGGAGCAGCAGCTCGCCGCGCCCTGAGCGCGGGTACAAAAATTTACGAGCTGGGCGCGGCTCTTCGGGAACCCCCGCGCGACAGCGGCACTCCATCTGCTCAAGAGGCGGGACTCCAGGACCCCACACGTTTTGCTGCTGCGAAGTCATTCGGGCCACGGCCGCGAATGCAATCCCGAGGCGACTCTTCTCCTCCTCCCTCCCTCCTCCTTCGTCACGGGGCGCTTCGCAGCACTTTTTTTGCTTCACAACGAAAAGTCGCTGCGCGACTTTTCGTTGTGGCTTGATCAGTGAGGCGAGGACCGGCGAAGCCGGATCCTCGCCTCAAGTGGGAACGCGCTGCATGTTATCCCGCGCGTTCCGCGGGAAGCGGCGGATCGACCGCCGTTTGCAATCCATCAAACAGGCATCGAGTCCGCGAAGCTCGGGCGCTGCATCAGCTTTTCCTGCAGGCGCGCGAGATTGGGGTATTGCGGGCGCCACTCGATCTCCTTGAAGCGGAAATCCAAGTAGCCGAGGGCGCAGCCCACGGCGATGTCGGCCAGGCTCAGGTAGATGCCGGCGCAGAAAGGCTTGTCGCCCAGGCCCTGGCTCATGGCCTTGAGGCTCGAGTGGGTCTTGTCCATCTGCCGGGCTATCCAGGCCTGGCTGCGCTCGCCTTCCTTGCGGCCGCCCCAGTGGCTCTCCAGGCGCGCGAGCACCAGCGCATCCATCACGCCGTCGGCGAGCGCCTCCCAGGTCTTGACCTCGGCGCGCTCGCGGCCGACGGCGGGGATCAGCTTGCCCACCGGCGACAGCGTGTCCAGGTATTCGACGATCACGCGCGAATCGAACAGCGCCTCGCCGCCTTCCATCACCAGGCACGGCACCTTGCCCAGCGGGTTGGACTGCATGATGTTGGTGTCGCCCGACCACACGTCTTCCTCGATGAACTGGTAGTCCAGCTTCTTCTCGGCCATCACGACGCGCACCTTGCGCACGTAGGGACTGGAGGTGGATCCGATCAACTTCATGGGGGTCGCCTGCCGTGTTCGAGTTCTGGGAAGGGGGGTCGGATTCATTCTAGGGGAAGGGATTCTCGCCCTGTCGGGGCAGGCCCGGCGTAACGCCGGGCGAAAGGCCCCGCGCAGCGCCGCCTACAATTCCACCCATGGCACTCTCCACGATTTCGGCCCTGTCCCCGCTGGACGGCCGCTATGCGGGCCGGCTCGCGGCGCTGCGCCCCCTGATGAGCGAACAGGGCTACATGCACAAGCGCGTGCAGGTGGAAGTGTGCTGGTTCATCGCCTTGTCCGACGCCGGCTTTGCCGAATTCAAGCCGCTCACGCCCGGAGCGCGCACTTACCTCCTGGGGCTGGTGAAGAACTTCTCGGAGGCCGACGCCGCCGCGATCAAGGAAATCGAGAAGACCACCAACCACGACGTCAAGGCCGTGGAGTACTGGATCAAGTCCAAGTTCGAGGCCCGCCCCGAACTGCGCTCGGCCAGCGAGTTCGTGCACTTCGCCTGCACCAGCGAGGACATCAACAACACCAGCCACGCGCTGCAGCTCAAGGGCGCGCGCGAGCACGTGCTGCTGCCGGCGCTGGACGCGGTGATCGCGAAGATGCGCGACATGGCGCATGCCTACGCGGCCATCCCCATGCTCAGCCGCACGCACGGCCAGACCGCCAGCCCCACCACGGTGGGCAAGGAGATCGCCAACGTGGTGGTGCGGCTCTCGGCGGCGCGCGAGAAGATCGCCGCGGTGAAGCTGATGGGCAAGATGAACGGGGCGGTGGGCAACTACAACGCCCACCTGGCCGCCTGGCCCGACTTCGACTGGGAAACCTTCGCGCGCAAGGTGGTGGAGACGCCCGAGCCGCTGGGACTGGGCCTGACCTTCCAGCCGTACAGCATCCAGATCGAGCCGCACGACTACATGGCGGAGCTGTTCGACGCCGTGGCGCGCGCCAACACGATCCTGGTGGACTTCAGCCGCGACGCCTGGGGCTACATCAGCCTGGGCTACTTCAAGCAGAAGCTGCGCGAGGGCGAGATCGGCTCGTCGACCATGCCGCACAAGGTCAACCCGATCGACTTCGAGAATGCCGAGGGCAACCTGGGCATCGCCAACGCGCTGCTGCGGCACCTGTCGGAGAAGCTGCCGATCTCGCGCTGGCAGCGCGACCTCACCGATTCCACCGTGCTGCGCAACATGGGCGTGGCCCTGGGCTACACGGCGCTGGCCTACCACTCGCTGGGCGTGGGCCTGGCCAAGCTGGAACTGAACGAGGAAGCGCTGCACGCGGACCTCGATGGTTCCTGGGAAGTGCTGGCCGAGGCCATCCAGACCGTCATGCGGCGCTACGGCGTGCAGGGCGCGTACGAGAAGCTCAAGGAAGTCACGCGCGGCAAGACGGTGCGCGCGGAGGACCTGCATGCGCTGGTGCGCTCGCTGGAGATCCCGCAGCCCGAGAAGGACCGCCTGCTGGCGATGACGCCGGGCAGCTACACCGGCAAGGCCGCCGAACTGGCGCGCCGGGTGTAGTCCCTTGGCCCTCAAGTCCACCGTCTTCAAGGCGCAGCTCGCGGTGGCCGACATCGGCCACGGCTACTACGCCGACCATGCGCTCACGCTCGCGCGCCATCCCAGCGAAACCGACGAACGCATGATGGTGCGGCTGGCGGCGCTGGCCTTCCACGCCCACGCGCTGCAGACCGTGTGCAACGGCGACGGCACGCTGGCCTTCGGCAAGGGCCTGAGCGACCCCGACGAGCCGGATGCCTGGCTGCGCGACTTCACCGGCGCCACGCGCCTGTGGATCGAGGTCGGCCAGCCCGACGAGGTGGCGATCACCAAGGCCTGCCGCCAGGCCGACGAAGTGGTGCTCTATGCCTTCCACCATGCGGCGGAGGTGTGGTGGAAGGGCATCGCGAACAAGCTCACGCGCCTGTCGAACCTGTCCGTGTGGCGCATCCCGAGCGAGCAATCGCAGGCGCTCGCGGGCCTGGCGCAGCGCTCGATGCAGCTGCAGGCGACGCTGCAGGAAGGCGCGCTGATGCTGGGGGACGAGAAGCGGCACGTGGACGTGGAGCCGGTGCGCTGGAAGTGAGTGGGTGGTGTCGGGGTTCGGGCTTCGCCGCTCACCCCGACCTACGAGAACTCACGCGGGTCGCACCGGTAGGTCGGGGTGAGCGGCGAAGCCGAACCCCGACGCAACGACGCCCCTAGGGCATCAACCGCCCGCAGCTCCAGCAAGACTCGAACCCGCCCTCCACCAGCTCCCCGCAAACGCACACCCAGCGCCGCTGCGGCAGGTTGCGCAATTCCTCCAGCAGCGCGCGCGCCGCGCCTTCCTGTTCGTCGTGCGTGACCCACACTTCCGGCAGGCACTGGTCCGGCGGGATCTCGCCCGCCACGCTGGAGAGGAACTGCCGCTGCACGCTGGCGGCGATGCCGGCCTCGCGCAGCGTGTCGACCCACAGCGCGGCGATGGCCGCATTCGGGGCGTGCGCGATCCGGCGCACTACGAGCGCTCGGCGTAGCGGTTGAACCGCCAGGCCTCGCCCTGCAGGGTGATGCGCCGCCACACCTGGCGCTTCTGGCCCGGCGTCATCTCGGTCCAGCGCTGCACCTCCTCGAAGCTGCGCCCGCAGCCCTTGCACTGGGCGTCGCCCTGGCTGGTGGAGCAGATCGCGATGCAGGGCGTGTCCGGCTGCGTGTCGTACCAGGCTTTCCAGGCCGCGTAGGCCCTGGGCGGGAAGCTGCGCTCGTCGGCCTCGTCCTCGTGCCAGAAGACCATCTGCGCGTAGACCTCCGCCAGCGCGCGCAGCTCCGGCGCCAGCGTCACCCCGTCGGGCGAGGGCTTCTTGTCCCGCCAGTGGTTGATGGCGGCTTCGATGTCGGTGATGTGGATGCCGGCCATGGTGGTACTGCGGGGGCATGATAGCGCCGGGCCACGCGGCGGGCCCGGCCTGTGGTCTAATCCTCGGCGCGAAGGGGAGTAGCTCCCAGTCGGCCTGCCGTCAATACGAAGCCTTGTGCTTCCGGCTCGCCGGGCCCGCGCCACGCGGGCCGAGCAAGACCTTCGAAACGGACCCGGCGCGGGTCCGGCTCGAAGCCCCTCGTCCCCGCTCCCGCGGTGGCTTCGTCCGGCGTGCGCCGGGTGGTTACCACCCTTTCGGAGCTTCCCGCATGGAATTCATGTCCACCGCCTGGTGGTCGGCACTGCTGGCCATCATCCTGATCGACCTCGTCCTCGCCGGCGACAACGCGATCGTCATCGCCCTCGCCGCGCGCAACCTGCCGCCGCACCTCAAGAACAAGGCCATCATGTGGGGCACGGTCGGCGCCATCGCCGTGCGCTCGGTGATGACGCTGGGCGTGGTCTGGCTGCTCAAGATCCCGGGCCTGATGGCCGTCGGCGGCCTGGGGCTGCTGTGGGTCGCCTACAACCTGCTGTCCGAGGACGGCGGCAACGACGAACACGGGCCGGCCGCCACCACCTTCTGGGGCGCGATGAAGACCATCATCGTCGCCGACGCGCTGATGGGCGTGGACAACGTGCTGGGCGTCGCCGGCGCCGCGCACGGCGCGATGGACCTGGTGGTCATCGGCCTGCTGGTAAGCATCCCCATCGTCGTGTTCGGCAGCAAGATCGTGCTGAAGCTGGTGGAGCGCTTCCCCATCATCATCCAGGCCGGCGCGGCCGTGCTGGCCTTCACCGCCGCCAAGATGATCATCGGGGAACCCCTGCTCGATCCGGTGTTCGACACCAGTGCGGCGGCCCGCTGGAGCACGTATGCTGTGTGCATCGCCGGGGTGCTGGGCGCGGGCTGGTGGGCCACCCGCGGGGCCGCCCGGTCCGCCGGGGCGGGCTGAACGCGAAAGGACGAGCGCATGGACAAGGTCATCGTTTACGTGGACGACCCGGCTTACGCGCGCCAGCGCATGCCGGCGGCGGGGCGGGGCC
>JAEZEB010000327.1 GCA_023438115.1 Pseudomonadota bacterium
GGGTGGGGCAGCGCCAGCTGCCGACGGTGAGCGGAAGGCGAACCCCACCGTTCGGCCTCAGAAGGGAGAGTTCGGGAAGTAGAAGTCCTTCGCGTTCTCCTTCGTGATCAGCACCGACGGCACGATATTGTTCGCCGGCAGCTTCTCGCCCTTCAGGCGCGCCTCGCCGGTCATCTTGATCGCGTCGTACATGAACTTGGGCGAGTAGGACACGTTGGCCTGGATCAGCGGATCCGAGCCGTCCATCAGCGTCTTGATCGCGCCCTTGGCACCGGCGCCGCCGAACACCAGCTTGATGTCCTTGCGGTTGGCCTGCTTGATCGCGCGCAGCACGCCCACGGCCATGTCGTCGTCGGCGGCCCAGACGGCGTCGATCTCCTTGAAGCGGGTCAGGAAGTCCTGCATCACCTTGAAGGCGTCGTCGCGGTTCCAGTTGCCGTGCTTGGCGTCCAGGATCTTGATGCCGGGATGGTTCTTCATCACGGCGGTGAAGGCGTCCATGCGCTCGTTGTCGATCGTGGTCGGGATCCCGCGCAGCACCACGATGTTGCCCTTGCCGTTCAGGGCCTTGGCCATGTACTCCGCGGGGATGCGGCCGAAGGCGGTGTTGTCGCCGGACACGTAGGCGTCCTGCGCGCTGGTGTCGGTCAGGCCGCGGTCGACGACGGTCACGTACACGCCCTTGTCCTTGACCTGCGCGACCGGCTTGGTCAGCGCGGCGGACTCGAAGGGGAACACGACGAGCGACGTGATCTTGTTGACCGTCACCAGGTCCTGCAGCTGGTTGGCCTGCTCCGAGGCGTTGGCGGCCGTCTTCACGATCACCTGGATGCCGGGGTTGGCCTTCTCCAGGTCCTTCTTGGCCTGGTTGGCCCAGTACACGGCGCCGGCCATGAAGCTGTGCGTGGCGGCGGGCATCGACACGCCCAGCACCTCCTTCTTGGCCTGCGCCATCGCCGGCGCGGCCGCCAGCAGGGCCGCCGCGGCCGCGGCGCCCAGCGCCAGCCTGCGAGTGAAGTTCGTCATGGTTGTCTCCTTGCGGTGAGAGCCGCCCTCGCGGCTGCGGTTGGAAAAAGGCTTCATCGGCGGCCCCGCTGCAGGAAGGCGACGATGATGATCACGAAACCCTGCACCGCCGCGTTCAGGTACACGCTGATGATGCTGGTGAGGTTGAGGATGTTGCTGATGACCGAGAGCAGGATCGCACCGACGACCGTGCCGGCCACGCTGCCCGCACCGCCACGCAGCGCCGTGCCGCCCACGATCACGGCGGCGATCGCCTCCAGCTCCCACAACAGGCCGGTGGTGGGCGAGGCCGAACCCAGGCGCGGCACGTACAGCAGCGTGGCGATGCCCACGCACAGCCCGAGCAGCATGTAGGTGAGGATCTTCACCCGGTCCACGGCAACGGCGGCATAGCGCGCCACCTGCTCGTTGGAGCCGATGGCCTGTAC
Organism: Pseudomonadota bacterium; assembly: GCA_023438115.1. Taxonomy (GTDB): domain Bacteria; phylum Pseudomonadota; class Gammaproteobacteria; order Burkholderiales; family Burkholderiaceae_C; genus Ramlibacter. The sequence continues at coordinate 1,455 of JAEZEB010000327.1, forward strand.
GTAGCGCCCGTAGGCCGTGCGGCGCAGGATGAAGCCGCCCGCCAGGGCGACGACGGCGAAGACCCAGACGGGAAACGGCACGCCCAGCAGGCTGCCGTAGTACACCGGGCTGTACGCGTCGGCCAGCGTGTTGTCCAGCGTGATCGCGCCGCCGTCGGCGGCATACGTGAGGTAGGCGCGGAAGATGCCCAGCGTGCCCAGCGTCACGATGAAGGGCTCGATGCGGCCCTTGGTGATCAGCAAGCCGTGCGCGAATCCGAACAGCGGGCCGAGCACCAGCGCCACCACCATGCCGATCACCACCACCACGAGCGGCGATTCGATGGAGCCGGCGGCGTGGTTCATCACCAGGATCACGCAGCCGGCGATCAGCGCCGCCATCGAGCCGACGGACAGGTCGATGCCGCCGCTGATGATCACGAAGCACATGCCCACGGCGATGATCCCGATGAAGGCCGTGCGCGTGAGCACGTTGAGCGCGTTGTCGACGGTGGCGAAATCCGAGTTGAGCAGCCAGCCGCCCACGCACAGCAGCAGCAGGCCCATGACCGGTCCGAAGCCGTGCAGGCGGCCCCACAGGGCCGCGGTGCGTCCGGGTCCGGCCGGCCGGTTCAAGGTGGTTTCAGCGGGTGCCGGTGGCATGGGCGATGAGTTCCTCTTCACTCAGGTGGTCGTGGTCCAGCGTGGCCGCCACGCGGCCGGCGCGCATCACGGCTACGCGGTGGCACAGGCCGATCAGCTCCATCAGCTCCGACGAGATGACGACCACGGCCCGCCCTTCGCGCGCGAGCCGCTGGACCAGGAAATAGATGTCGCGCTTGGCGCCCACGTCCACGCCGCGCGTGGGTTCGTCGAGCACTACCACGCGCGGCTGCGGTTGCAGCACCTTGGCCAGCGCCAGCTTCTGCTGGTTGCCGCCGGACAGCGCCGAGGCGCGCTGGCGCAGGTCGCCGGTGCGGATGCCGAAGGACTGCACCGCCTGCGCCAGCGCCTCGTCCTCGCGCGCGGGCGCGAGCACCGGCTTCGCGTACGCACGCAGGTTCATCAGCGTGAGGTTCTCGCGCAGGCCGAAGTCCACCAGCAGGCCCTTGCCCTTGCGGTCTTCGCTCAGGTAGGTGATGCCTTCGTTGGCCGCCTCGCGCGGGCTGCGCAGGCGCACCACGCGGCCGGCGACGGCCACCTCGCCTTGCGCGGGACGCAATCCCAGCAGGCCTTCGAACAGCTCCGTACGGCCGGCGCCGACCAGTCCGGCGAAACCGAGGATCTCGCCCGGGCGCACCTCGAAGCTCACGTCCTCGGCCCAGCCCGGGACGGTGAAGCCGCGCACGCGCAGCAGTGGCTCGCCCTCGGGCGGGGGCTCCTTGGGCGGGAACAGGTCGGAGACCTCGCGGCCCACCATCAGGTTGGCCATGTCGTGGCGCGTGAGCGAAGCCGTGGGCCGCTGCGCGACAAAGCGGCCGTCGCGCATCACGACCACTTCATCCGTCACGCGCTCCACCTCGTCGAGCTTGTGCGAGATGTAGACCAGGGTGACGCCCTCGCTCTTGAGCCGCTCCATCAACGCGAACAGGCGCTGCGTCTCGCCCGGCGTCAGCGTGGCAGTGGGTTCGTCCATGATCAGGAGACGCGCGTTGCGGGCCAGCGCCTTGGCGATCTCCACCAGCTGCTTCTCGGCGACGATCAGCTCGCGCACGCGCGTGTCCGGGCTCGCTTGCAGCCCCACCTGCTGCAGCACGCGCGCGGTGGCCTCGCGCATGGCCGCTTCGTCCAGCAACCAGCCGCGCCGCTTCTCGTGGCCCAGGAAGACGTTCTGCGCGATCGTGAGGTCTTCCGCCAGGTTGAACTCCTGGTGGATCAGCACGATGCCCTGCGCCTCGGCGTCGCGCGAGCTGCGGAAGCGGAAAGGCTTGCCGTCGATCAGGATCTCGCCGCTCGAAGGCTCCAGGTAGCCCGCCAGGATCTTCATCAGCGTGGACTTGCCCGCGCCGTTCTCGCCCAGCAGGGCCAGCACGTGCCCGGCCTCGATCTCGAAGTTCACGCCGTGCAGCACCTGCACGGGCCCGAAGCTGCGCGCGATGTCGCGGAACTCGACGTGCAGGCTCATGCTCTTGCCCCCTGCAAGCGCAGCGCTTCCTGCATCGCCAGCGCACCCGCGCCCACCAGCCCCGCCTGCCCCCCCAGCGGCGTGTACTGGATCTCCAGGTGCCGCGTGGAGAGCGCCAGCGAGCGGTGGTACACGCTCTGGCGCACGGAGGCCAGGAACAGCGGGCCGATCTGCGTGACGCCGCCGCCGATGAACACGTGCGAGGGATTGAAGAAGTTCACCACCGACGCGAGCATCTGTCCGATCAGGCTCCCGGCGCGCTGGATGATGGCGTTGGCCGCCGCGTCTCCGTTGCGGCTGGCCTGGCCGACGTCCACCGCGGTCAACCGCCCGTTGGCGCGCAGCACCTCGGCGAGCGCGGGACTCTCGCCGGCCTGCGCCGCTTCCATCGCCATGCGCGTGATCGCGGGCGCCGCGGCCATCGCTTCCACGCAGCCGGGATTGCCGCAATGGCAGCGCGGGCCGGCCTGGTCCACGCAGATGTGGCCCACGTCGCCGGCGGAGCCGTTGGCGCCGCGGTAGACCTCGCCATGGCAGACGATGCCGCAGCCGATGCCGGTGCCGACCTTGATGACGAGGAAGTTCTGCAGGCTGCGCTGCAGGCGCCACAGCTCGCCGAAGGCCATCAGGTTGACGTCGTTGTCCACGAACACCGGCGCGGCGAACGCCTCGCCGAGATAGTCGCGGATGGAGAAGCTGTCCCACTCCGGCATCAGCGGCGGGTTCACCAGCTGCGCGCTGGCGAAGTCCACCGGTCCGGGCACGCCCATGCCGACGCCGATCACCTTCTTGGGCGACACGCCGCAGCGCGCGAGCAGTTCGCGCATCACCTCGCGCACGCGCGCCAGCACCACGCCGGGGCCGGCGCGAACGTCGGCTTCCTCGGCATGGTGGGCCAGCACCGCAAGGTCCGGGCGCATCACGGCGACGTCGAGGCTGGTGGCGCCGAGGTCCACGCCGATCACGACACCCAGGCCTTGCGCGAGTTGCAGGGTCTCGGGACGGCGGCCCCCCGACGAGGGCTGCAGGCCGGTCTCTTCCAGCAGGCCTTGTTCGATCAGGCCGGCGGCCAGCGCGTTGGCCTTGCTCTTGGAGCAGTCCAGCCGGCCGGCCAGCGCATGGCGCGACGCGCCGAGCGACCAGAACACGGTCTGCAGCACGTTCATCTCGGCGGCCGAAAGCTGGTCCCAGCGGATCACTGGTTTGTCTCCTGTCCAGGCTCTGCAGCCCGGTCGGTTTGGATGCTAGGACGGAGACTTTAGCCGGGCAAGATTGATCTTCGGCCAAATCATGGCCGAAGTGCCGGAAATCAGAGGGTGTGCGTCCGGTCGCCTTCGCGGAAGCCGACGGCGTCCCAGAAGGGCCCTTGGTGCAGGGCGAGCACCTTGAACAGCTCGCCCATCTCGTGCTCGGCCACCAGGCGCCGGGCCGCCACCTGCTCCTGCAGGCTCGCGGACTCCATCAGCGGGCCGATGCCGCAGTTCACCAGGAAGCGGCCCTGCGTCGCGTAACCCAGCGTGGCCATGCCCGCCTCCTGCGCCGCCACGGCGATCCCGGTGAAGTCGACGTGGGCGGTGATGTCCTTCTCGCCGGGCGCGTCCAGCGGGTCCGGGTCCGCCATGTGGCCGCGGTGGCACATCAGCGTGCCGCCGCTGCGCTGCGGGTGGTAGTACTCGGCCTCCGGGAAACCGTAGTCGATGAAGAAGGCCGCGCCGGCCTTCAGCCGCTCGGCCAGCGTCTGCACGAAGGCCTGCGCCTGGTGGTGGATCTCGGTCAGGTAGTCGTGGGTGCCGGCCGGCTCCACCGGCGGGCGCAGGTGCGTGGGCACGTCGGCCCAGGCCAGGCGGCCTTCCGCCAGCGTGACGCCGCGCTCGTGCCACACGAGGTTCTTGCGCACCAGCAGTTTCACGGGCATCGCGTCCAGCACCTCGTTGCCGACCACCACGCCGCGCATGGACTGCGGCAGCTCGTTGATCCATTGCACGCGGTCGGCGAAGGGGCCGAGGGCTTCCTGCTGGCGCTCGCGCAGGCTGGCCGACAGCTCGACGATCGTGAAGCGGCGCACGCGCGGGCCCAGTGCCAGCAGCAACTCGGCCGCGAGCGCGCCCGAGCCGGCGCCGAATTCCCAGACCTCCTCGGTGTCGGTGCGGTCCAGCGCCTCGCGCACCTGCACCGCCAGCGCGCGGCCGAACAGCGGGCTCATCTCCGGCGCCGTCACGAAGTCGCTGCCGGAGCCGGGCAGCGTGCCGAACTTGCGCGACAGGTTGGCGTAGTAGCCCAGCCCCGGCGCGTAGAGGGCCAGCGCCATGTAGCGGTCGAAGGGCAGCCAGCCGCCGGCGCGGCTGATCTGTTCGCCCAGCAGCTTCTGCACCGCGCTCGTTACACTCGATCCATGTTCTTCCACCGCGCCATTGTCCGCGAATGATTGCCGCCCAGGGTTGCACGGTGCTCGTCACCGGCGCGGGACGCCGGCTCGGCCGCTGCATCGCGCTGGATCTCGCCGCGGCGGGATGGCAGGTGGCGGTGCACTACCGCGGCTCGCGCGCCGAAGCCGAGCAGACCGCGGCCGACTGCGCCCGGCATGCGCCCTCGGCCACCTTTGCGGCGGACCTGGCGCAGGAGGAGGAAGTGCGCGCGCTGCTGCCGCAAATCGTGGAGCGCTTCGGGCGCGTCGACGCGGTGGTCAACAACGCCTCGCTCTTCGAGCACGACAGCGCGCAGGATTTCGGCTTCGCCGGCTTCGCCGCGCACCTGGCCACCAACACCGCCGCGCCCATCGTGCTGGCGCAGTCGCTGGCCCGGCATCTGGAGCAACGTGACGGCCGCGGCGTGGTGGTCAACCTGCTGGACCAGAAGCTGTGGAATCCGAACCCGGACTTCCTGAGCTACACCTTGTCGAAGGCCGCGCTGGAATCGGCGACGACACTGCTGGCCCAGGCGCTCGCGCCGCGCCTGCGCGTGGTGGGCGTCGCGCCCGGCCTCACGCTCACCAGCCACCTGCTGCCGCAGGAGAAATTCGAACAGCTGCACAAGCTGTCGCCGCTGGGGCGCTCCTCCACGCCCGAGGACGTGGCGCACGCAGTGCGCTTCGCGCTGGAGAACGGTTCGCTCACGGGCACCACGCTGCTGGTCGACGGCGGCCAGCACCTCATGAAATTCGACCGCGACTTCTCCCTGATGCCATGAGCAAGGCCGGCACCCAGATCCTCACCCTCGAAGGGCTGCGCTTCGACGCCAGCCTCGGCATCCTGGACCACGAGAAGTCCGCGCCGCAACCGATCCAGGTGGACGCGGAGCTGAACCTCGGCACGCAGCCGCTGCTGCCCAGCGACGACGACATCACGCACGTGCTGGACTACCGCAAGGTGCGCCGCATCATCATCGACGAGTGCACCGCCGTGCACGTCAACCTGCTCGAGACGCTGATCGGCAAGCTGGCCCACCGCCTGATGCAGCTGCCCGGCGTGCTGGGCGTGCGCGTGCGCATCGTGAAGCTGGAGATCTTCGAGGATTGCGAAGTGGCGATCCGGGTGGAGACGGGTTTGTGGTGAGGCGGCGGGCCGGCTGCCGACCGGCCCCGGATCAGCGCGATCCCTGCACGAACACGCTCGGCAACGGCCGCCACTGCGTCCGGATGGCGCGCGTGTCCTGGTTCGCCGGCGGCGACGGGACCGACGCAGCCGCAGCC
>JAEZEB010000329.1 GCA_023438115.1 Pseudomonadota bacterium
TCCACGCGGCGCCAGGCCGCGTGCGAGGCGTGCGTGGCACGGTCCCAGTTGAGCGTGGAGTTTCCGCGGTTGGTTTCCCACTCCGTGGCCAGGCGCGGCTCGACGGCCTGCCAGGGGTCTTCGTAGCGCTGGCGGCCGCTCAGGCCCAGGCGATAGGCCGGGCCGTAGTCGTCGAAGCTGCGGCCGGATTCGTAGTAGGGCTCCTTCTCGTAATTCTCGCGCCAGAAGGCTTCCTCGGCCGTGGGGTTCACGGCTTCGCCCGCGGCCTTGCCCGCGAGCCCGCCGACCACGGCGCCAACGACGCCGCCCACGGCGGCACCCACCGGGCCCGCAATGGTGCCGGCCGCCGCGCCGGCGACGGCGCCACCCGTCGCGCCGACGGCCGTGCCGATGGGATGGGCTCCCGGTTCTTCGGTGATGGGATCACGGTTCAGGTCACGGTCTTCGCGTTCTTCAGCAGCCATGGCTTGCTCTCCTTGTGTGTGGCGTTGGTTCGAATGAGGTCTGCCTCTCATCTTGGGGCGGTGGCCCATCCGGCACGTGCGGCAATCCACCCCGCCGGGTGTAGGACGGTTCGTGCGCGCACCGGTGCGAATGCAAGGCTGAGCGCTCGCACAGGGGGACACAACAACGTCCTACATGGCCGCGGCTTCGCGTGCGCCACGCTGTGCCCAACGGGTGAACCCCATGAAATACTCACTGCGCAAGACACCATCCCACCTGCACCTCACGTACAAGTACGGCGAGGCGAACGGCGGCCTGCTGGGCCGCAACCTGCTGCTCGAGGTGGATGGCGACGTCCTGACGCTCGAGATCGACGTCTCGGCCAACCTGCTCGCGCGCAACAAGCAGTCGCCCTGGTACCTGGACGCCGTCGACCTCGCTTCCAATTACCACAAGCTCAAGTCGCTGCAGTGCCCGGACAACCTGGTGCGCGCGCGGCTGATCCGCGCCTGGGAAGGCGTGGAATCGCCCCGCCTGCGCATGCGGCTGGTGCTCAATCCGCGCGGGCGCTACCTCTACGAGGTGTCGCCGCATTCGCTGTTCATGGGCGGCATCCAGCTCGATGTCCAGGCTTTCCTGGAGGACGAGTCCGAGGCCTCCCTGCAGGACAACGAGGCCTCTTCCGTGCCCGAGGCCGATCCCCACAGGAAACACGCATGACGCAAGCCTTCCGACCCGCCCGCTGGTGTGCCAGCCTGGGCGCCGCGGCCCTGCTCGCCTTGTCCTCGCTGCAGGCCCACGCCGATGCCGGTGAACTGCGCGCGCGCCACGAGCAGATGCAGGAGCAACTGCGCAACAACGAGTTCGGACGGCAGCTCGCCATCGATTCGGCCGAGACGAAGAACTCGCTGCAGGGCGATGTCTACGCGGTGCTGGACCATCCCTTCGACAAGGTGAAGGGTGCGCTGCAGGACCCGGACGCCTGGTGCGACATCATGCTGCTGCCCTTCAACACGCGCGCCTGCCAGGCGAGCGGCAACCAGCTCACTGTGCGCATCGGCCGCAAGCCGGACCAGCCGGTGGAGCAGGCGCATCCGCTGTCCTTCACCTTCCAGAACGTCGCGGCGGGCGCGGACTACCTGCAGACGCGGCTGAATGCGGGCGAAGGGCCTTTCGGCACGCGCGACTACCGCATCAGCGCCGAGGCGGTGCCGCTCGCGAACGGCAAGACCTTCATGCACATGCGCTACTCGTACGGCTTCGGCGGCGCGGGCCGCTTCGCCATGCAGGCGTACCTGGCGACGGCGGGCGCGAACAAGGTGGGCTTCACCACCAACGGCGTGCGTGGGGCGGTGGAGCGCAATGCGATGCGCTATTACCTGGCGATCGACGCCTACCTGGACACGATGGATGCGCCGGCGGCGCAGCGCGTGGACCAGCGGCTGGAGCGCTGGTTCGCCGCGACGGAGCGCTATCCGCGGCAGCTGCGGGAGATGGAGCGGGGGAAGTACGTGGCCTTGAAGAAGGATGCGTACGAGCGGCAGAAGACGGCCGCGGTCAATTGAGGGTCAGGGCGTCGCGGTTCGGCGCTGCGCGCGCTCACCCCGACCTACGAGGCGGCGTTCGCAGGGCACACGACATTCGTAGGGCGGGGGTGAGCCCGAAGGCGAACCCCGCCGTTCGCTTCCTACTTCAGACCAGCCGCTGCCCGCAGCGCCGCCGCCTTGTCCGTGCGCTCCCACGTGAACTCCGGCTCCTCGCGGCCGAAGTGGCCATAGGCGGCGGTCTTGGAGTAGATCGGGCGCAGCAGGTCCAGCATCTGGATGATGCCCTTCGGGCGCAGGTCGAAGTGGTCGTGCACCAGCGAGGCGATCTGGTCGTCGGGGATGACGCCCGTGCCTTCGGTGTAGACCGTCACGTTCATCGGCTTGGCCACGCCGATCGCATACGCCACCTGGATCTGGCACTGGCGCGCCAGGCCCGCGGCCACGATGTTCTTGGCCACGTAGCGCGCGGCGTACGCAGCCGAGCGGTCCACCTTGGACGGGTCCTTGCCCGAGAAGGCGCCGCCGCCGTGCGGGCAGGCGCCGCCGTAGGTGTCGACGATGATCTTGCGGCCGGTGAGGCCGCAGTCGCCCTGCGGGCCGCCGACGACGAAGCGGCCGGTGGGGTTGATCAGGAACTTGGTGTCCTTGATCCACTCCTTGGGCAGCACGGGCTTGATGATCTCCTCGATCACCGCCTCGACGAAGGAGGCCTTCATCTTGTGGCCGTCGCTCTGCTCGGGGCTGTGCTGCGAGGACAGCACCACGGTGTCGATGCTGTGCGGCTTGCCGTCGACGTAGCGCATGGTGACTTGCGACTTCGCGTCGGGACGCAGGAAGGGCAGGCGGCCGTCCTTGCGCAGCTGCGCCTGGCGCTCCACGAGGCGGTGCGCGTAGTAGATGGGCGCGGGCATCAGCTCGGGCGTTTCGTCGCCGGCGTAGCCGAACATCAGGCCCTGGTCGCCCGCGCCGGTGTTCAGGTGGTCGTCGCTCGCGTGGTCCACGCCCTGGGCGATGTCGTTGCTCTGCTTGTCGTAGGCGACGAGCACCGCGCAGCCCTTGTAATCGATGCCGTAG
>JAEZEB010000362.1 GCA_023438115.1 Pseudomonadota bacterium
GCGCGACCGCGATGCGCTGCGGGAGGGGCTCGCCGACGGCACGATCGATGCGCTGGTCTCCGACCACACGCCGGTGGACGAGGATGCGAAGGTGCTGCCTTTCGCCGAGGCGGAGCCCGGCGCCACCGGCCTCGAGCTGCTGCTCGGATTGGGCCTCAAGTGGGGCCAGGAAAGCGGGGTCGGCCTGATGCGCGCGCTGGCGGTACTCACCTGCGAGCCCGCGCGCGTGCTCGGCGCCTCGCTCGGCACGCTGCAGGCCAGCGCGGGCCAGCTGGTGGATGGCGGCGTGGCCGACGTCTGCATCTTCGATCCGCAGGACGCCTGGACGGTCGCTCCCGAGGCGCTGCGCAGCCAGGGCCGCAACACGCCTTTCGGCGGCCACGAGCTGCCGGGCCGCGTGCGCTGCACGATCGTGGGCGGCACGGTGGCCTACGAGAACTGGCCCGGGTGAGGGGCCTGCTGGCCATCGGGCGCCTGCTGCGGGCCGTGGTCCACGCGATCGCGGGCTGGCTGACGATCACGCTGCTGTTCCCGCGCTGGGGCGAGCAGCGGCAGCAGGCGACGGTGCAGGCCTGGGCGCAGCGCATGCTGCGCATCCTGGGCGTCCCGCTGCACGTGCGCGGCGAGGTTCCCGTGCGGGGCCCCGTGCTGCTGGTGGCCAACCACCTGTCCTGGCTGGACATCCTGGTGCTGCACGCGGCGCGCCACTGCCGCTTCGTCTCCAAGGCCGACGTGAAGCACTGGCCCCTGATCGGCACGCTCGCCACCGGCGGCGGCACGCTCTACATCGAGCGCGAGAAGCGGCGCGACGCGATGCGCGTGGTGCACCACATGGCCGAAAGCCTGAAGGCCGGCGGCATCGTGGCCGTCTTCCCCGAGGGCACGACGGGCGACGGCAACGTGCTGCTGCCTTTCCACGCCAACCTGGTCCAGGCGGCGATCTCCGCCGGCGCGCCCGTGCAGCCGGTGGCGCTGCGCTACGTGGATCGCGGCACGGGGCGTGACAGCGACGGGCCGCTGTACCTGGGCGACGACACGCTGGTGAGGTCGCTGTGGCGCACGCTCGCGGGGCCGCCGTTCGTGGCGCATGTGCGGTATGGGGAGCCGCAGCAGGCGGAAGGGCGGGATCGGCGGGCGTGGGCGGAGGATTTGTGGGAGGCGGTGGATACGCTGCGCCGCATGTAAGCGCGGGAACGTCGGGGTTCGCCTGCGGGCTCACCCCGACCTACGAAACCGTAGTTCGTAGGGTGGGCACGCCCGCGTGCCCACCACCCCGTCCCATCAAACGTGGAACGAAGCCATAGGCGCCGCCGCCGCCCCGCCTTCGCGCGGGAAGGTGACCACGTGGTCCACCTGGGTGCGGATGCCGATCCACTCGCCGACCTTGTGGTCATGGTGGCTGGGCACGTGGGCCAGCAGCGTTTCGCCGGTGGCCAGGCGCAGCGTGTAAAGGAATTCCGAGCCGCGGAAGGACTTGCGCAGGATCTCCGCCTTCACCGGCGCGTCGTCGTCGTGGATGATGTCGTCGGCGCGCAGCAGCACCTCGCATTGCGCGGAGCTGAAGGCGCTGGGCAGCGGGCATTCGGAGCCGTCGGTCAGCGCGCCCAGCGCGGTGTGCACCACCACGTTGCTGCCTACCCGCCGCAGCGTCGCGGGCGCGAACACGCCGTGGCCGATGAAGTCGGCGACGAAGCGCGTGGCGGGCCGGTGGTAGAGCGTGTACGCGTCGTCCCACTGGTGCAGGTGGCCTTCGTGCATCACGCCGATCACGTCGCCGATCGCGAAGGCCTCCAGCTGGTCGTGCGTGACGAAGAGGGCGGTGGCCTGCGCCGCCTTCAGGATGCCGCGGATCTCGTGCGCGAGCCGTTCGCGCAGGTCGACGTCGAGGTTGGAAAAGGGCTCGTCCAGCAGCAGCAGCTGGGGCTGCGGCGCCAGCGCGCGGGCCAGCGCCACGCGCTGCTGCTGGCCGCCGGAGAGTTCGTGCGGCATGCTCTTCTCGCTGCCCGCCAGGCCCACCAGCTCCAGCACTTCGGCCACGCGCGCGCGGCGCGCGGCGCTTCCCAGCTTGCGCTCCAGGCCGAAGGCGACGTTGCGCTCCACGTCCAGGTGCGGGAACAGGGCGTAGTCCTGGAACACCATGCCGATGGCGCGGCGCTCGGGCGGCACGTGCGTGCCCGCCCCTTCCACCCGCTGGCCGGAGACCAGGATCTCGCCGGCGCTGGCCGGCTCCAGGCCGGCGACGGCGCGCAGCAGGGTGGTCTTGCCGCAGCCGGAAGGACCGATCAGCACGCCGATCTCGCCGGCGCGCAGGCCCAGGGAGACGGCATCGACCGCGGCGCGGGCGCGGCCGGGATACTGGACGGAGAGCTGGCGCAGCTCGAGGTGCATGGTGGGCATTCTAGATGCATACAATTCTCATTTACTTGACGCATGACAATCGCCACCCGCGGCCGGCCATGTCCCTCCTTCGCCGGCTGAAAGACCTTCCCCTCCTGTTGATCGCCGGCATGCTGGTGCTGCCGGTGCTGGCCGTGTTCGCCTCCTGGTTCGACTGGAACGCGGACAGCGGCCAGATCCTGCGCGAGATGGCTTCCACGGTGCTGCCCGACTACACGGTGACCAGCATCGTGCTGTGCGTGGCCGTGGCCGTGGGCGCGGCGGTGGTGGGCACGGCCGGCGCCGCGGCCGTCACGCTGTTCGACTTTCCGGGCCGGCGCACCTTCGAATGGGCGCTGCTGCTGCCGCTGGCGATCCCGGCCTATGTGGTCGCCTATGCGTACACGGACTTCCTGCAATTCAGCGGCCCCTTGCAGACATGGATGCGCGAGCAGTTCGGCCTGGAGGGGCGCCTGATCCCCGAGGTGCGCAGCCTGCCCGGCGCCGTGCTGGTGTTCGTCTTCACGCTCTATCCCTACGTGTACCTGCTGGTGCGCACGGCATTGGCCGAACGCGCGGCGCAGCTGATGGAAGCCGCGCGCCTGCTCGGCGCGCCGCTCGCGCGCCGCATCCGCAGCGTGGCGCTGCCGCTCGCGCGTCCCGCCATCATGGCCGGCGTGGCCCTCGCGCTGATGGAAACGCTGGCCGATTTCGGTGTGGCCAGCTATTTCGGCATCCAGACCTTCAGCACCGGCATCTACAAGGCCTGGCTGGCCATGGACAACCGCATCGCCGCGGCGCAGCTCGCGACGCTGCTGCTGCTGTGCGTCGCCTTGCTGCTGGCGCTGGAGGCGCGGGCGCAGAAGCGCATGCGCTTCGCCGGCACCCGCGCGCGCGGCGGCGCCGAGGCGCAGCCGGTGCGCCTGCGCGGCCCGGCGCTCGTCGCCGCGTGGTGCGTCTGCGTGCTGCCGGTGCTGCTCGGGTTCGTGCTGCCCGTGCTGTTCATGTTGCGCCCGCTGGCGGCCGACTGGGCCGTGCTGCCCTGGGACCGCTTCCTCGCGTGGTCCTACAACAGCCTGCGCCTGGGTGCGATCAGCGCCGCGCTCGCGGTGGTGGTGGCGGTGATGCTGGCGTACCGCCTGCGCCGCTCGCCCGGGCCGCTTACGCGCGGTGTGGTGCAGATGGCCGGTCTCGGCTATGCCGTGCCGGGCGCGGTGCTGGTGGTGGGCCTGCTGCTGCCGGTGGGCTGGCTGCAGGCCGCCTGGCCGCAAAGCGGCGTCGGCTACTGGATGACGGCCACGGTGCTGGGCATCGTGTGGGCCTACCTCGTGCGCTTCGTCTCGGTGGCGCTGCAGTCGGTGCAGAGCGGCTACGCGCGCATCCCCGGCAGCCTAGACGACTCGGCCCGCATGCTCGGCACCGCCGGCGCCGCGCTGCTGGCGCGCGTGCACTGGCCGCTGCTGCGGCGCTCCACCGCCGCGGCGGCGCTGCTGGTGTTCGTCGACGTGATGAAGGAGCTGCCCGCCACGCTGGTGCTGCGACCCTTCGACAGCGACACGCTGGCGGTGGTGGCCTACCAGCTGGCGCGGGACGAGCGCCTGGGCGAGGCGGCCCTGCCGTCGCTGGCGCTGGTGCTGGTGGGGCTGGTGCCGGTCGTCCTGCTGAGCAAGGCCCTGCGGGCGAAGGATTGAACCCGGGTGCGCGGCGGACGCGCGCAGGCCTACAGGTCCTCGCCCGCGCAGGCGGCGCGCTCGGGCGGTTTGCGGAAGACCACCTCGCCGGTCGGCACGTGCACCACGCGGATCTCGCTGCCCTGGCTGAAGCTCTTGGCCGCCAGGCTGACGGCGAGCGCGCGGTCGTGCACCGCCAGCGGCTGCGCGCCGGCCGTCGGCCAGAGGCGGTGGGCGATCGGCTGGCTGCTTTCGATGCGGTAGTCGGCGGATGTCATGGGTCCTTCTCCTGATGCGCTGTGCGCTGTTCTTCCATGCTGGCTGCGGGCCGTGACGCCGCGATGACGCGGCCGTCCGGCGCTTCGCAGTAGCTTCGCCGAAGCCGGCGCGCTGTCTGTAGGAGAAATCCGGGGCCCGCGTCGGAGACTTCCTGTCGCGCAGCGGCCGCCGCCGCCGGTCAGGCCGCTGACGTCACGTGCCGTGCGACGCTCGCGATCGCATTGTTGCGCTCTGCATCGGTCGCACCGCTCTGCGTGATGAATGCCGCCACCAGCACGGGTGGCCGTCCCGGCGGCCAGAAGATGCCCACGTCGTTGGCCGTGCCGCGGGCGCCGGTGCCGGTCTTGCTGCCCATGCGCCATCCCTGCGGCAGATCGGCGCGCAGGCGCTGGCCGTTGGTGGTGGTCGCCTCCAGCCACTGCGCGAGCTGCCGGCGGCTCGCCGCGGACAACGCGTCGCCCACCAGCGTCGCGTGCAGCAGGCGCGCCATCGCGCGCGGCGAGCTGGTGTCGCGCGGATCGCCGGGTGCGGCCTCGTTGAGTTCCGTTTCCCAGCGGTCCAGGCGCGTGACCTCGTCGCCGAGGCTGCGTGCGTAGCGCGTGAGCACCTCCGGCCCGCCGAAGCTGCGCAGGACGAGGTTGCCCGCGGCGTTGTCGCTCGTGGTGACGGTGGCGTGGCACAGCTCGCCGAGCGTCATGCCCTTGCCGACATGGCGCGAGGTGACGGGCGAGTGCGGCAGCAGCACTTCGCGGCCGAAGGGGATGCGGCGGTCCAGGCGCTCCTCGCCGCGGTCGACACGCTGCAGCACGTGGGCCGCTGCGAGCCACTTGAAGGTGCTGCACATGGGGAAGCGCTCGTCGAGGCGGTGGCCGTCGATGCGGCCGTCGGCCTGCATCACGGCGATGCCCATGCGGCCGCCCGAGCCGGCCTCGATGGCGGCCCAATCCTCGCGGTGCGAGCCCCGCATTTTCTGTTGCGCGCAGCCGGGCAGGGCGGCGAACGCCGCGAGGCCGGCGGCCAGTCGGATCTGGAATTGGCGTCTTTGCATGCTTCTTGTTCTCCTGTGGAAAGCGGGATGGACGATAGCCAGCGTCCCGGCGCGGCACAAACGGTTTGTTCGATGGCGAGATCCAAGAAAATCCGGGGCATGAGCCTGCCCCTGAATGCCTTGCGCGCCTTCGAAGCCTCGGCGCGCCATCTCAGCTTCACGCGCGCCGGCCTGGAGCTGAACGTCACGCAGGCGGCCGTCGCGGCGCAGGTGAAGAACCTTGAGCAGCGCCTGGGCACGCGGCTGTTCCGGCGCCTGCCGCGCGGCCTCGCGCTGACGGACGAAGGCCAGGCCCTGCTGCCCATGCTGTCGGATTCCTTCGAGCGCATCTCCGCCGTGCTGGAGCAGTTCCAGGGCGGCCGCTACCGCGAGCGCGTCACCGTCGGCGCCGTGGGAACGTTCGCCGTCGGCTGGCTGCTGCCGCGGCTGGAAGCCTTCCAGCGCGACCATCCCTTCGTCGACCTGCGCCTGCTCACGCACAACAACCGGGTGGACCTCGCCGGCGAGGGCTGGGACTATGCGATCCGCTTCGGCGGCGGCGCTTGGCACGGCACCGACGCGGAGCCGCTGTTCGACGCGCCACTGTCGCCCGTTTGCACGCCGGAGCTGGCGCAGCGCCTGCGCACGCCGGCGGACCTGGCGCGGCAGGTGCTGCTGCGCTCGTATCGCAGCGACGAGTGGGCGCGCTGGTTCGCGCTGGCCGGCGTGGCCGAGGTTCCGCTGCTGCGCGGCCCGGTGTTCGATTCCTCGCTGGCCCTGGCCTCGGCCGCCGCGCAGGGCGCGGGCGTCGCGTTGCTGCCGGTCCGCCTCTTCGGCGGCGAGCTGCGCCACCAGCGCCTCGCGCAACCTTTTTCCCTGGGACTGGACGCCGGGCGCTACTGGCTCACGCGGCTGCAGTCGCGGCCGGTGTCGGGCGCGATGCAGGAGTTCCGCGGCTGGCTGCTGCGCGAGGCCGCCGCGTTGGCTTCCACGGGCTGAAGAGGGCAGGCGGCCAGCGAACCGGTCCAGCCTTTCCAAAGCATCAGCGCGGCGCCGCCCGCTTCGAGCAGCGCGCGTGCCGATTCGGGCTGGATGCGCTGCAGGTCGGGACGGAAATCGTCCAGCGTGAGCGGAGGGCGCGCGGGCCGAGGCGGCATGGGCGCGGGCACCGGCAGGATGGGACCGAAGCCCGCGGCATGGAAAGCCGCGCGGGCGCGCAGCATGTGGTGGGCGTCCGTGACCATCACGATGTGGCGGATGCCTTGCCGGCCCGCCAGGCACCAGGCGTAGGCCGCGTTCTGCTCGGTGTCGAGCGATTCCTTCTCGAGCCAGCGCACGGTGATGCCGTACTGCTCGCGCAGGATCTGCGCCATCTTCTCGGATTCGGCGGCGAAGGGATGGTCGCCGGTGCCCTTGCCGCTCACCAGCAGCGGCAGCCGCGTCTGGCGATGCAGTTGCGCGGCGAAGTGCACGCGGGCCCTGCGGCCGCCCAGGAGCACGATGGCCTGGGCGTCCTGCAGGCGCTCGGTGGGGGTGGAGCCGCCCGCCCAGGCGAGGGAAGCGGCGGCGACGCGTGCGCCCGCCGGCGTGGCGAGCAGGAAGGTCGCCAGCAGCGCGGCGAGGACGAGGGCGATGACGGTGCCGAGGAGCGCGCGCAAGGGCAACGGCGGGAGTTTGGCGCCCCCGGCAGGAATCGAACCTGCATCTAGCGCTTAGGAGGCGCTCGTTCTATCCATTGAACTACGGCGGCGGGGTCCGCCATTATGGCGGAC
>JAEZEB010000028.1 GCA_023438115.1 Pseudomonadota bacterium
CCCGATGTCATTTCTTCTTCGCGTCCTTCTTCGCCGGGGCGGCCTTGGCGTCGGCGGCCGGGGCGGCGGCTTCAGCGCCTTCGGCGGCGGCAGCGGATTCCTCGGCGGCCGGCACGGTGACGGAGACCAGCACCGGGTTCGGCTTGCCGTGCGTCACGGGCTTCACGCCTTTGGGCAGCGTGATGTCGGCCAGGTGCAGCGACTGGCCCTTCTTCAGGCCGGACAGGTCCACCTCGATGAATTCGGGCAGGTCCTTGGGCAGCACGGAGATGTCGAGCTCGTTCACCACGGGGGTGACCAGGCACTTGTCGATCTTCACGGCCTCGGATTCCTCGGCGCCCTTGTAGTGCACCGGCACCTTCATGTGCAGGCGGGTGTTGGCGTCGACGCGCTGGAAGTCCACGTGCAGGACCTGCTGGCGGAACGGGTGGTACTGCACGTCGCGCAGCAGCACCTTGCTGCTCTTGCCCGCCACTTCCATCTCGAGGATGGAGGAGTGGAAGGCTTCCTTCTTGAGCGCGAAGAACAGCGCGTTGTGATCGAGCTCGATCAGCTGCGGCTGGCCTTCGCCGCCGTAGACGATGCCTGGGGTCTTGCCCATGTTGCGGAGACGGCGGCTCGCACCCGTACCTTCCGCGCTGCGCTCGAAAGCGACGAATTTCATATCAGACTCCATTCAGGAACCCACCGCGACCAGTGTGGCTCCGTTGCAAAAAGCCTCCCGCGAGGGAGGCGGCGATCTCAGAACAGGTTGACCTGGTCCGAAAAGAGGGACATCACCGATTCGCCGGTGGCGATGCGCTGGATCGTCTGGGCGATCAGCGGGCCGACGGACAGCTGGCGGATCTTGCCGCAGCCGTGCGCCGCATCCGACAGCGGGATGGTGTTGGTCACGACCACTTCGTCGAGGGCCGTTCCCTGGGCGATGCGCTCGATGGCGGGGCCGGAAAAGATCGGGTGCGTGCAGTACGCGTAGACGTTCTTCGCGCCGCGTTCCTTCAGCACCTCGGCCGCCTTCACCAGCGTGCCGGCGGTGTCGATCATGTCGTCCATGATCACGCAGTTGCGGCCTTCGATCTCGCCGATCACGTGCATCACTTCCGAGACGTTCGCCTTGGGGCGGCGCTTGTCGATGATGGCGAGGTCGGTGTTCAGCTGCTTGGCCAGCGCACGGGCGCGCACCACGCCGCCGACGTCGGGCGACACCACGATCAGGTTCTCGTAGTTCTTCTGGCGCAGGTCGCCCAGCAGCACCGGCGAGGCGTAGATGTTGTCGACCGGGATGTCGAAGAAGCCCTGGATCTGGTCGGCGTGCAGGTCCATGGTCAGGACGCGCGACACGCCGACGGTCTGCAGCAGGTTGGCCACCACCTTGGCCGAGATCGGCACGCGCGTCGAGCGCGGCCGGCGGTCCTGGCGGGCGTAGCCGAAGTAGGGGATCACGGCGCTGATGCGTTCGGCCGAGGCGCGCTTGAGCGCGTCGACCATGATCAGCAGCTCCATCAGGTTCTCGTTGGTCGGGGCGCAGGTGGACTGCACCACGAACACGTCGCGGGCGCGCACGTTGGTGTTGATCTCCACGGTGACTTCACCGTCGGAGAAGCGGCTCACGTTGGCCGCGCCGAGCGAGATGCCCAGGTGGCCGGCGATCTCTGCCGCCAATGCCGGGTTGGCATTGCCGGTGAACACCATGAAATCAGGAGTGGGGGCTGCGGCCTGCATGAGGAAACGGGCGGATGTATCGTGACCCAACAACTACACGGTTTGGCAGGGGAGGAAGGACTCGAACCCTCGCATGCCGGAATCAAAATCCGGTGCCTTAACCAACTTGGCGACTCCCCTACACAGGTCTGCGGCCGTTGCCGGCCTCAAACCAAATCGTCGCTGGGTGCCCACCCGACCAGCGGATGGACCTCCATATTGCCGCATTCCTGGACCACCCAGTCCACCGGAGCCTGCGCCAGGGCCTGACCCTGCGGCAGCAGCGCGAAAACCGCACTGCCCGAGCCGGTCATCCGGCCGCGTAGCCCCTGCGAACCCAGCCATTGCAGCGCCTGGCCCACATCGGGACAGAGCTGCCGGGCCACCGGCTCCAGGTCGTTGCACCCGAAACCGAAGGGGTCTGCAGCAAAGCCCGAGATTGTAGCACCGTCGCGATCGCGCTTCAGCGCCGGATGCTGAAAGATGTCTTTCGTCGCGAGTCCGCGGGCCGGCTTGGCCACCACGAAGCGCGCGGCGGGCAGGTCCACCGGCGTGATTTTCTCGCCGATGCCTTCCACCCAGGCGTTGCGCCCACGCAGGAAGAAGGGCACGTCGGCGCCCAGCGCCAGGCCAATCTTCTCCAGGGCGGGCAGCGGCAGGCCCAGGCCCCACAGGCGGTTGAGCGCCAGCAGGCAGCTGGCGGCATCGGACGATCCGCCGCCCAGCCCGGCCTCGGCCGGCAGCCGCTTGTGGATGCGGATGTGCGCGCCTTCGGTGCAGCCGCTCGCCTGCTGCAGCGCGCGGGCGGCGCGCAGCACCAGGTCGTCGGCGGGCAGGGGCGTCGCCAGGTCTTCGCGGCTGAGCGCGCCGCCGGCGCGGCGCTCGAAATGCAGCGTGTCATGCCAGTCCAGCAGCATGAACACCGACTGCAGCAGGTGGTAGCCGTCGGCGCGCCGCCCCGTGACGTGCAGGAACAGGATGAGCTTCGCCGGCGCGGCGACGTCGTAGATCGCCTGCATCGCCGCTCAGCGCTCGAACAGGACCCGCAGCTGCGCGGGCGGCGGCGGGTCGGTGCGGCGCGCCTGCAGGCGGCCTTCGGCCAGTCGGGTCAGGTCCGGCTCCCAGCCCGGCACGGGCGTGGCCTTGCCGTCCAGCCAGTCGAAGAGGGCCGTCACCGGGATCTCGGCGCCCGTGGCCTCCAGCGCCAGCGCTTCCACGGAAGGGAACTCGCGCACCTTGCCGCCCGAGCGCAGCGTGGCCTGCCCCGGCGCCCAGGCCAGCACGGCCACGGTGCCGCCGAGCGGGTTGGTGAGCGTGAGCTCGCCCGTTTCCGCCGCGCCCTTGAGTTCGAAGCCGGCCGAGAAGGACTGGTCGGCGCGGCCATCGACGCTCAGCGCGAGCCGGCCGTTCCAGGCCTGCACGCCCGCCGGCGTGGGGGTGCGCGGCGGCACCGCGCAGCCCGCCAGCAAGGCGGCGCACAGCAGCAGCGAGGAACCCAGGCGCAGCACGCCCGTCATGGCCGCACCTTGAAGCGCTGGATGGTCTGCTGCAGCGTCTCGTTCTCGGGATTGAGCAGCAGGCCGTCGCGCCAGGCCGAGAGCGCCTGTTCGCGCTGGCCCAGCACCCACAGCACTTCGCCGATGTGCGCGGCGATCTCGGCGTCGGGCCGCTCCTTGTACGCGCCCTGCAGCAGCCGCAGCGCCTCGGCGCGGTTGCCCATGCGGAATTCCACCCAGCCCAGGCTGTCGGTGATGAAGGGATCGCCCGGCGCGTGTTCCAGCGCCTTCTGGATCAGGGCCTTGGCTTCCGGCAGGCGCTCGTTGCGATCGGCCAGCGAGAAGCCCAGCGCGTTGTAAGCGTGGTGGTAGTCGGGCTTTTGCGCGACGATGGCGCGCAGCAGGCGTTCCATCTCGGCGAAGTTGCCCATCTTCTCGGCGATCATCGCCTGGTCGTACATCAGGTCGGTGTTGTTCGGGTCCTTCGCCAGGGCCTGCGCCAGCACTTCGTAGGCCGCGGCGAACTGCTTGTTCTCGCGCAGCAGCTGCACCTCCGCCATCACCTTCATGCGCGCGTCGTTGGGGGTGCGTTCGGGCAGCGCGCGCAGCAGCTGGCGGCCTTCCTCCAGCCGGCCCTGGCGCGCCAGGATGGAGGCGCGGCGGCTTTGCGCTTGCACCAGCTCCTGCGAGTTCTCGATGCGATCGAGCCAGGCCATGGCCTGCGGGAAGTCGCCACGCTTTTCGGCGATCTGCGACAGCGACAGGTAGGCCTGGGCGGTGGCGCGGCCGCGCTCTTCCGCCGGCTGGCCGGCGACCAGTTCCAGGTAGCGCTTGAGCGCCGTGTCGGCCGCGTCGAGGCGGTTTTCCTGCACCAGCAGCGTGCCCTGGGCGAGCCAGGGCTCGGGGAAGTCGGGGCGCTCGCGCGTGACGATCTGCAGCTGCTGCAGCGCCTCGTTGCTGCGGCCGGCGTCCAGCAGGGCGCGGGCATAACCCAGGCGCAGTTCCGGCAGCGGCTCGCCCGCGAGGTAGCGGCGCACCACCAGCTCCGCCTCCGGCACCTTCGGCTCCATGATCTCCAGCGCCAGCAGCACGGGGCCTTCCGCCCGGGGATCCAGCGACTGGCCGCTGCGCGCGGCTTCCAGCGCGCCGGCGGTGTCGCCGGCGGCCAGCCGCAGGCGGCCCACCGTGCTCCATGCCGCGGGGCCGGTCTCCGGCGACTTCAGGTAGCCGGCCAGCGCCTGCTCCACCACCGTGGCGGCCTGCTTCTTGTCGGTGGCGCGCGCATACATGCGGCCCACGGCGCCGATCACCGCGGCGCGGTCGCCGGCTTCGGCCAGCGCGATCTCGGTCTTCAGCGGCTCGACGCTTTCCGGCAGGCGATTGAGCGCCACCAGGATCTGCAGCACGTAGCGGTTGGCCTCGCGGGATTTCGGAAAAGCCTGCTTCCATGCACGCGCCGCCTGCAGCGCGCCGTCGCCCGAACGGGCCTGGAAGGCGAGTTCGACCGCGCGCTGGTACAGCGCCGGGTTGGCCGTCTTGCGCGCGGCATCGAGGATGAGGGCGAAGCCGGCGGCGGGCTCCTCGCCGCGCACGTTCAGCTCGCCGAGCAGCAGCTGGTAGAACAGTTCGGCATCCATGCCGCTGTCGGGGGCGGCGGCCACGAGCGGCGACTGCGCGAAGGCAGGAGCGGCGACGGTGCACAACGCGAGCACGGCGGCGCGTGCCGAGCGGGGAAAACGCTTCATCGATCCATCATAAACGGACAGTTCGTGGTGAGAAATTGCAAGCGGCAGAATGCCGCATGCCCGAATTGCCCGAAGTCGAAGTCACGCGCCGCAGCTTTGCCGAACGCATCGCCGGCGCGCGCGTGCTGGCCGTGCGCGTGGGCAAGCCGCTGCGCTGGCCGCTCGGTTGCGACGCCCAGGCGCTCGTGGGCCGCACGGTCGCGGCGGTGCGCCGCCGCGGCAAGTACCTGCTGGTGGACCTGGACCGCGGCGTGCTGCTGATGCACCTGGGCATGTCCGGCAGCCTGCGCTTCGACCGCGACATGCCGGAGGCCGCGCTGCACGACCACTTCGACCTGGTCACCACCGAAGGCGTGTTGCGCCTGAACGACCCGCGGCGCTTCGGCGCCGTCGTCTTCTGCGCCAGCGAGGACGCGCCCGAGGCCGTGAAGCTGCTGGGCGGCCTGGGCGTGGAGCCGCTGTCGGAGCACTTCGACCTCGACGACTTCCACGCGGCCCTGAAGAAGCGCCGCGCACCCATCAAGCAGGTGCTGCTGGCGGGCGACGTGGTGGTGGGCGTGGGCAACATCTACGCGTCGGAAGCCTTGTTCCTCGCGGGCATCCGGCCCACGGTGTCCGCAGCGCGCATCAGCCGGCCGCGCGCGGCGCGCCTGCAGGCGGCGATCCGCGACGTGCTCGCGCGCGCCGTGGACAAGGGCGGCAGCACGCTGCGGGACTTTTCCAACGCCTGGGGCGAGACGGGCTACTTCCAGCTCGAGGCCATGGTCTACGACCGCGCCGGCGAGCCTTGCCGCGTGTGCGGCACGCCCATCAGGATGCTGCGCCAGGGCCAGCGGGCGACGTATTTCTGCCCACATTGCCAGAAACACTGAGGGAAACCCCGGGGCCGAAAGGGGTCGGATGCTATATTCGGCCGACGGGGCGGAGAACCAGTGGCAGCAACCTTCAACGAGCAGTTCGACCAGCATGGCGCATGGCGGCGCGAGTTCGCCCTGCGCCTGAAGCTGCTGTCCGAATGGCTGAAGGACCAGGACCTCCTCGACGCCGCCGTGGAGGAGCGCCTGCGCCGCCTCGAAGGCCAGATGCGCTCCGACAAGGTGATGGTCGCCTTCGTCGCCGAGTTCTCGCGCGGCAAGTCGGAACTGATCAACGCGATCTTCTTCGCCGGCTACAAGCGCCGCATCATGCCGGCGAGCGCCGGGCGCACCACGATGTGCCCCACGGAGCTGGGCTACGACGCCGAGGTGCCGCCCTGCCTGCGCCTGCTGCCGATCGAGACCCGCCTGCAGACGCAGCCCCTGATGGAATGGCGCATGGTGCCCGAGAAGTGGCACCGCGTGGACCTGGACGTCAACGATCCCGCGCAACTCGCGCAGGCCTTCGAGAAGGTCTCGGAAACCCGCCGCGTCACCGTGGACCAGGCCCGCGCGCTGGGCTTCTGGCATGAGGACACGCCCGAGGACAACCCCATGGTGGGCACCGACGGCCTCGTCGAAGTGCCGCGCTGGCGCCACGCCCTGATCAACATCGCCCACCCGCTGCTCAAGCAGGGGCTGGTGATCCTGGACACCCCGGGCCTCAACGCCATCGGCGCCGAGCCCGAACTCACGGTCAACCTGATCCCGCAGGCGCACGCCGTGGTCTTCATCCTCGCGGCGGACACGGGCGTGACCAAGTCCGACCTCGCCATCTGGCGCGAGCACCTGATCGCCGAAGACGAGGGCGATGCCGCCTCGCGCCTGGTGGTCCTGAACAAGATCGACACCATGTGGGATGCGCTCAGCACGCCCGCGCAGGTGCAGGCGCAGATCGACCGCCAGCGCACGACCACCGCGGAAGTGCTGGGGCTGCAGAAGCAGCAGGTCATTCCGGTCTCCGGCCAGAAGGGCCTGGTCGCCAAGGTCAACAACAACGCCGAGCTGCTCAAGGCGAGCCAGCTGCCGGCGCTGGAGCAGGCCCTCGCCGAGGGCGTGATGGGCCAGCGCCAGAAGATCCTGCATTCCGCCGTCGGCGCGAACATCGCCGAACTGCGCGCCGAGGCGACGCGCTCGCTGAGCATCCGCCGCCGCGACCTCGCCGAGCAGATGGTGGAGCTCAAGGGCCTGCGCGGCAAGAACATGTCCGTCATCAAGCACATGCGCGCGCGCATCGAGCAGGAGCAGGCGGACTTCGACGCGAGCGGCGCCAAGATCCACGCGGTGCGCTCGGTGCACCTGAAGCTGCTGCGCGACGTGTTCACGCTGCTGGGCACGGCCACGCTCAAGAGCGAGATGCAGGAGCTCACGGATGCCCTGCGCACGCCGGGCCTGAAGCTGGGCGTGCGCAAGGCCTACGGCAAGACCTTCGACCGCCTGCGCGAGGGCCTGCGCAAGTCCGAGAAGATCAGCGGCGAGATCCAGACCATGCTGACGGGCACCTTCCGCCAGCTCAATGCCGAATACGGCTTCTCGCTGCAGGCGCCCCGCGAGCCCGACCTGGCCCGCTACGAGCGCGACCTCGACCTCGTGGAGCGCAGCCACAACCAGTACCTGGGCGTGAGCAACGCCTTCCGCCTGGCGCAGCCGGAATTCGCCGACCGCCTGGTGCGCGCGCTGGCCACGCGCCTGCGCGTGATCTACGAATCGGCCCTGGGCGAGGTGGAGCTGTGGAACAAGTCGGCGGCGGCGCAGCTCGATGCGCAGCTGCGCGAGCGTCGGCGCAACTTCGGCCGCCGTCTGGAGGCGATCGAGCGCATCCAGCAGGCCGCGAGCGGCCTGGACGACCGCATCGCCGAGATCGAGTCGCAGGAGAACGCGCTCGACCTGCTGGACGCCAAGCTCGCCGAGCTGACGGCGCACCTGACCAACACGCCCCTGGTCGGGCGGCCCGCGGCCGAACCCGCGCTCAAGACGGCCTGAAAGCATGACGGCCTTGCCGGCCGGCTTCGCCGGCCGCGTGATCCGCTGGCAGCGCACGCACGGGCGCAACACGCTCCCCTGGCAGAACACGCGCGATCCCTACCGCGTGTGGCTCTCCGAGATCATGCTGCAGCAGACGCAGGTGGCGGCCGTCCTGGGCTACTACGAGCGTTTCCTCGCACGTTTCCCCGACGTGCAGGCCCTGGCCGCCGCGCCGCTGGACGACGTGCTGGCGCTGTGGAGCGGGCTGGGCTACTACAGCCGCGCGCGCAACCTGCATGCCTGCGCGCAGGCCGTGGTGCAGCGGCACGGCGGTGCCTTTCCGCGAACGGCACGCGAGCTGCAGGAGCTGCCCGGCATCGGGCCCTCGACGGCGGCCGCGATCTCCTCCTTCTGTTTCGGCGAGCGCGCGGCCATCCTGGACGGCAACGTCAAGCGCGTGCTCACGCGCGTGCTGGGTTTCGGCGAGGACCTCGCCAGCGCCACGAACGAGCGCGTGCTGTGGGACCACGCACGCGCGCTGCTGCCCGCGCGCGAGCTGCAGGAGAACATGCCGCGCTACACGCAGGGGCTGATGGACCTGGGCGCCACCGTGTGCGCGCCGCGCAATCCCAGCTGCCTGCTGTGCCCGGTGCAGCCGCAATGCGCGGCCTCGCGCGAAGGCCGGCCCGAGGACTATCCGCGCAAGACCCGCAAGCTCAAGCGCACGGCGCAGTCGCTGTGGCTGCTGCATGCGCGCGACGAGGCCGGCGCGGTCTGGCTGCAGAAGAGGCCGACGCCGGGCGTGTGGGCCGGTCTTTATTGCCTGCCGGTGTTCGAGAGCCGGGAAGCGCTGGAAGACGCGGTGCCGGCGCCGCTGCGCGCGGAACTGCACGACGTCGAACCCTTCGTGCACGTGCTCACGCACAAGGACCTGCACCTGCATCCGGTGCAGGCCGTGGTGCCGGGGGCGTGGCGCGCGGGAGAGGGGAAGTGG
>JAEZEB010000036.1 GCA_023438115.1 Pseudomonadota bacterium
GCGCTTGCCGGGGGGGGGGGGGGGCCGGGCCGGCCCCCCCGCCACGGCCGAACAGCGCCAGCGCCTGCAGGACGAGTTCAAGGTCCTGCTGGTGCGCACTTACGCCGGCGCGCTGTCGCAGGTCTCCGACGAGCAGGTGCAGATGAAGCCGCTGCGCGCCTCGCCCACCGACACCGAGGTCGTCGTGCGCAGCGAGATCCGCGGCCGCGGCGACCCGATCCAGCTGGAATACCGCCTGGAGAAGACGCCCGGCGAGGGCTCCGGCTGGAAGATCTACAACCTGAACGTGCTGGGCGTGTGGCTGGTGGAAACCTACCGCAGCCAGTTCGCGCAGGAGATCAACGCCCGCGGCGTGGACGGCCTGATCGCCTCGCTGGTGGAGCGCAACAAGGCCAACGCCGGTTCCGGCAAGGGCTGATCGCCGTGCTGGTGCTTCCCGAGCAGCTGACGCACGCGCAGGCCAGCGCCTGCTGCCGCATGCTGGCGCAGGCGCTGCGTTCCGAGAGCGGGCCGCAGGCGGTGGCCGACGCATCGGCGCTGCGGGACTTCGATTCGTCCGCGCTGGCCGTGCTGCTGGAATGCCGGCGCGAGGCGCTGGCTCTCGGCAAGAGCTTCGCCGTGAGCCAGCTGCCCGCGCGCCTGCGCGAGCTGGCCACCCTGTACGGCGTCTCGGAGCTGCTTCCCGCCGTGCCGTAGGTCCTCTGCGGGCCCTGCCCGGCGGAAAGGGAGTCGCGCCGTAAAATGGCCGGTTCCCCATGCCCGCCATCTCCTTCCAGTCCGTTTCCAAGACCTATCCCACGCCCCACGGCAGCTTCCAGGCCCTGGACGGCGTGAGCTTCGACATCGAGGAGGGCGAGTTCTTCGGCCTGCTCGGGCCGAACGGCGCGGGCAAGACCACCCTGATCAGCGTGCTCGCGGGCCTGGTGCGCGCCACCAGCGGCCGCGTGCTGGTGCGCGGCCACGACGTGCGCACCGACTACGCGCAGGCGCGGCGCCAGCTGGGCATCGTGCCGCAGGAACTGGTGTTCGATCCCTTCTTCACCGTGCGGGAGGCGCTGCGCATCCAGTCCGGGTATTTCGGGGTGAAGAACAACGAGGCCTGGATCGACGAGCTGCTGGAAAACCTGGGCCTGGCCGACAAGGCGAGTTCCAACATGCGGCAGCTCTCGGGCGGCATGAAGCGGCGCGTGCTGGTGGCGCAGGCCCTGGTGCACCGCCCGCCCGTGATCGTGCTGGACGAGCCGACCGCCGGGGTCGACGTGGAACTGCGCCAGACGCTGTGGCAGTTCGTCGCCCGGCTCAATCGCCAGGGGCACACGGTGCTCCTGACCACCCATTACCTGGAGGAGGCGGAAGCCCTGTGCGGCCGCATCGCCATGCTCAAGACCGGACGCGTGGTGGCGCTGGAGCGCACCAGCGACCTGCTGCGCGCCGCCTCCAGCAATGTCCTGCGCTTCAAGCTCGATGGCGCGTTGCCGCGCGAATTCGAGGGCAAGGCGCGCGTCACCGGGCGCATCGTGCAGCTGCCGGCCCATGACGCCATGGAGATCGAGCAGCACCTGGCGGTGATCCGGCAGGCCGGCCTGCGGGTGGACGACGTGGAGATCCGCAAGGCGGACCTGGAGGACGTGTTCATCGACGTGATGGGCGCCGGCCCCAAGGAGGCCGTGGCATGACCGGCTGGCAGACGCTCCTGTACAAGGAAGTGCTGCGCTTCTGGAAGGTGGGCTTCCAGACCGTGGCCGCGCCGGTGCTCACCGCGCTGCTGTACCTCCTGATCTTCGGCCACGTGCTCGAGGGCCGGGTGAAGGTCTACGACACCATCGAGTACACCGCCTTCCTGGTGCCGGGGCTGGTGATGATGAGCGTGCTGCAGAACGCCTTCGCCAACAGCTCCTCCTCCCTGATCCAGAGCAAGATCATGGGCAGCCTGGTCTTCGTGCTGCTCACGCCGCTGTCGCACTGGAGCTGGTTCGTCGCCTACGTGGGCTCTTCCATCGCCCGCGGCCTGTGCGTGGGCCTGGGCGTGCTGCTGGTGACGGTGTGGTTCACCAACGTGAGCTTCGTCGCGCCGCTGTGGATCCTCGTGTTCGCCGTGCTGGGCGCGGGCATGCTGGGGACCCTGGGCGTGATCGCCGGCCTCTGGGCCGAGAAGTTCGACCAGATGGCCGCCTTCCAGAACTTCATCATCGTCCCGATGACCTTCCTGTCGGGCGTGTTCTATTCGATCCACTCGCTGCCCGGCTTCTGGCAGGGCGTGAGCCACCTCAACCCGTTCTTCTACATGATCGACGGCTTCCGCTACGGCTTCTTCGGCGTCAGCGACGTCTCGCCCTGGCTGAGCCTGGGGATCGTGGGCGGCGCCATGCTGGCGGTGAGCGCCATCGCCGTGCACCTGCTGCGCATCGGCTACAAGATTCGAGGATGAACCCATGACCGCTGAAGAACTCCGCTCCCTCATCGCCTCCGGGCTCGCCTGCGACCACATCGAGGTGGAGGGCGACGGCCGCCACTGGCAGGCGGTGATCGTGTCAGCCGAGTTCGCCGGTTTGCGTGCAATCCAGCGGCACCAGCGTGTCTACGCCACCCTGGGTGCGAGAATGCACACCGACGAGGTGCATGCCTTGTCGATGCGCACCTTCACGCCCGACGAGTGGGCGAAGCAATGACCCACCCCCGAAGCGCCTGCGGCGCCTCCCCCTCAAGGGGGCGCCCCCAGCGGCCCGGCAAAGCCGGTTCCGCGGCGGCACCGGGATGGGCCGTGCAGGTTCGCGCGATGAGCGAGATGCCGGCAGCCCTGGAGAACTGAATTCGATGGACAAGCTCTTGATTCGCGGCGGACGGCCGCTGCGTGGCGAGATCCGCATTTCCGGCGCGAAGAACGCCGCCCTGCCCGAGCTGTGCGCGGCGCTGCTCTCGGCCGAACCCGTCACGCTGCGCAACATCCCGCGCCTGCAGGATGTCGCCACGATGCTCAAGCTCATCCGCAACATGGGCGCGAAGGCGGAGTTCAGCAACGACGGCACGGTGCTGCTCGATTCCGCGGACCTGCACTTCCCCGAGGCGCCCTACGAGATGGTCAAGACCATGCGCGCCTCCGTGCTGGCGCTGGGGCCGCTGCTGGCGCGCTTCGGCGAGGCGACGGTGTCGCTGCCGGGCGGCTGTGCGATCGGCGCGCGTCCCGTGGACCAGCACATCAAGGGCCTGCAGAAGATGGGCGCCGAGATCGTGATCGAGCACGGCTACATGATCGCCAAGCTGCCCAAGGGCTGGACGCGCCTGAAGGGCGCGAACATCCGCACCGACATGATCACCGTGACCGGCACGGAGAACTTCATGATGGCCGCGGCGCTGGCCGAGGGCGAGACCATCCTCGAGAACCCGGCGATGGAACCCGAGATCACCGACCTGGGCGACATGCTGATCGCCATGGGCGCGCAGATCGAGGGCCACGGCACCGACCGCATCCGCATCGTCGGCGTCGACAAGCTGCACGGCGCCACCCACAGCGTGGTGGCCGACCGCATCGAATGCGGCACCTTCCTGTGCGCCGTGGCGGCCACGGGCGGCGACGTGCTGCTGAAGGAAGGCCGCGCCGACCACCTGGAAGCCGTGATCGAGCTGCTGCGCGCCGCCGGTGCCACCGTGGAAGCGGTGGAAGGCGGCATCCGCGTGCGCGCCGAGGGCCGCATGGAAGCCCAGAGCTTCAAGACCACCGAGTACCCGGGCTTCCCCACCGACATGCAGGCGCAGTTCATGGCGCTCAACTGCATCGCCGAGGGCGACGCCAAGATCACCGAGACCATCTTCGAGAACCGCTTCATGCACGTCAGCGAGCTGATGCGCATGGGCGCGCACATCGACGTCGAGGGCAAGGTGGCGATCACCCATGGCGTGGAACGCCTCTCCGGCGCCGCCGTCATGGCGACCGACCTGCGCGCCTCGGCCAGCCTGGTCATCGCCGGCCTGGTGGCGGACGGCGAAACCCTGGTCGACCGGATATACCATCTCGACCGTGGCTACGAGCAGATGGAAGCCAAGCTGCGCGCCCTCGGCGCGGACATCGAAAGACTGAAATAGTCCCCCCCGAAGCGCCTGCGGCGCCTCCCCCCAGGGGGCGCCACCAGCGGCCCGGCAAAGCCGGTTCCGCGGTGGCACTGGATGGCGCAGCGCTTGATCGGATAGATTGGATCCCATGAACACCGGGTCAAAACCCGCCATCACGCTGGCCCTGTCGAAGGGGCGCATCTTCGACGAGACCCTGCCGCTCCTGGAAGCCGCGGGGATCTCGGTGCTGGAGAACCCCGAGAAGTCGCGCAAGCTGATCCTGCCCACCAGCGATCCCGGCCTGCAGGTGGTGCTGGTGCGCGCCACCGACGTGCCCACCTACGTGCAGTACGGCGGCGCCGACCTGGGCGTGACCGGCAAGGACACGCTCATCGAGCACGGCGGCCAGGGCCTGTACCAGCCGCTGGACCTGGAGATCGCCAAGTGCCGCGTCAGCGTGGCCGTGCGCGCGGACTTCGACTACGCGAGCGCGGTGCGCCAGGGCGCGCGCCTGAAGGTCGCCACCAAGTACGTCTCCATCGCCCGCGATTTCTTCGCCGCCAAGGGCGTGCACGTCGACCTGATCAAGCTGTACGGCAGCATGGAACTCGCGCCCCTCACCGGGCTGGCCGATGCCATCGTCGACCTGGTGTCGACGGGCGGCACGCTCAAGGCCAACAACCTGGTGGAAGTCGAGCGCATCATGGACATCAGCTCGCGTCTGGTGGTCAACCAGGCCGCGCTCAAGCTGAAGCAGGAACCCATCCGCCACCTCATAGCCGTCTTCCGCAACACCGTCGCCGCCAACCAATGACCCTGTCCGCCCGTCCCCTGCGCCTCGCCACCACCGATGCCGGCTTCGATGCCGCGCTGGCGGCGCGCCTGCATTGGTCGGCCGACACCGACCAGGCCGTGGAGCAGGCCGTTGAAGCCATCCTGGCCGACGTGCAGGCGCGCGGCGACGCCGCGGTGCTGGAATACACCCGCCGCTTCGACATGCCCGCCGACGCGATGGCGGCGCTGGAGCTCAAGCCTGCGGAACTCAAGGCCGCCTTCGACGGCCTGCCCGCGAAGCAGCGCGAGGCGCTGGAGCTCGCCGCCCAGCGCGTGCGCAGCTACCACGTGGCGCAGCGCAAGGCGAGCGGCGAGAGCTGGAGCTACACCGAGGCCGACGGCACCGTGCTGGGGCAGAAGGTCACGCCGCTGGACCGCGTGGGGATCTACGTGCCGGGCGGCAAGGCGGCCTATCCGTCTTCCGTGCTGATGAACGCCATTCCCGCCCACGTGGCCGGCGTCGGCGAGATCATCATGGTGGTGCCCACGCCGCGCGGCGAGAAGAACCCGCTGGTGCTGGCCGCCGCGCACGTGGCCGGCGTCACCCGCGTCTTCACCATCGGCGGCGCGCAGGCGGTGGCCGCGCTGGCCTACGGCACCGAGACCGTGCCGCGGGTGGACAAGATCACCGGCCCGGGCAATGCCTACGTGGCCAGCGCCAAGCGGCGCGTGTTCGGCCAGGTCGGCATCGACATGATCGCCGGGCCCAGCGAGATCCTGGTGCTCGCCGACGGCACGACGCCCGCGGACTGGGTGGCCATGGACCTGTTCTCGCAGGCGGAGCACGACGAGCTCGCCCAGAGCATCCTGCTGTGCCCCGACGCGAAGTACATCGAGGCCGTGCAGGCCGCGATCGACCGCCTCCTGCCGGAGCTGCCGCGCGCGGAGATCATCGCCAGGTCGCTCGATGGGCGCGGCGCGCTGATCCACACCCGCAGCATGGAAGAGGCCTGCGAGATCAGCAACCGCATCGCCCCCGAGCACCTGGAGATCGCGAGCGGCGAGCCGCGCCGCTGGGAGCCGCTGCTGCGCCACGCCGGCGCGATCTTCCTGGGCGCCTACACCAGCGAATCGCTGGGCGACTACTGCGCCGGCCCCAACCACGTGCTGCCCACCAGCACCACGGCGCGCTTCTCCAGCCCGCTGGGCGTGTACGACTTCCAGAAGCGCAGCAGCATCATCGAGGTGAGCCAGGCCGGTGCCCAGACCCTGGGCACCATCGCCGCCGAACTCGCCTACGGCGAAGGCCTGCAGGCGCACGCGCGCGCCGCGGAGCTGCGGCTGAAGCGCTGAAGCCCGGACCGCCGGACTGCCGGACGCAAGAGTCGCAAAGGACCCGCAAAAGTCGCGAAAGAGAACACCACCGAAAATCGGGGCTTCTTCTGCGACTTTTGCGGAACTTCTGCGACTTTTGCGTCCGGAAGTTCCGGCTGCCCCTCATGACATCGCGCCTGGACCAGATCATCGCCACCCGCATCCGCCAGGACGTGCAGTCCATGCACGCTTACGCGGTGCAGGATGCGCGCGGCATGGTGAAGCTCGATGCGATGGAAAACCCGCACCGTCTGCCGCCGCACCTGCAGGCCGCGCTGGGCGAGCGGCTGGCGGCCGTCGCCCTGAACCGCTATCCGGGGGAGAGCCTGGACGTCCTGCGCCAGGCGCTGGCCCGGCACGCGCAGCTGCCCGAGGGCTTCGGCCTCATGCTGGGCAACGGCTCCGACGAACTGATCTCGCTGCTCGCGCTGGCCTGCGACGTGCCCGGCGCCACCATCCTCGCGCCGCTGCCCGGTTTCGTGATGTACGGCATGAGCGCGCAGCTGCAGGGCCTGAAGTTCGTGGGCGTGGACCTCACGCCGGACTTCGAGCTGGACGAGCAGGCCATGCTGGATGCGATCGCCAAGCACCAGCCTGCGATCATCTACCTCGCCTATCCGAACAATCCCACGGCCAACCTGTGGAACGACGCCACGATCGAGAAGATCATCGAGGCGGCGCCGGGCTTCGTGGTGATGGACGAGGCCTACCAGCCCTTCGCGAGCCGCAGCTACATTGACCGCGTCACGCGCCACGAGCACGTGCTGCTGATGCGCACGCTCAGCAAGTTCGGCCTGGCCGGCGTGCGCATCGGCTACATGATGGGCCCGGCCAAGCTGGTGGCCGAGGTCGACAAGGTGCGACCGCCCTACAACATCAGCGTGCTGAACGCCGAGGCCGCGCTGTTCGCGCTGGAGCACGAGGACGTTTTCGCGCAGCAGGCCGCGGAGCTCAAGCGCGAACGCGAAAAGCTGATGGCCGCCCTGCAGGAGATGGGCCTGAAGACCTGGCCCAGCGACGCCAACATGATCCTGGTGCGCGTGCCCGACCCGGCCCACAGCTTCGAGGGCATGAAGGCCCGCAAGGTGCTCGTCAAGAACGTTTCTAGAATGCATCCCTTGCTGGCCGGCTGCCTGCGCCTGACCGTCGGCACCCCCGAAGAGAACGCGCAGATGCTGGACGCGCTGCAGGCTACCCTATGAACGCTCCCCGTACCGCTGAAATCACCCGCAACACGGCGGAAACCCAGATCACCGTCCGCGTCAACCTGGACGGCACCGGGCAGGCGAAGCTCGCCACCGGCATCGGTTTCTTCGACCACATGCTGGACCAGATCGCCCGCCACGGCCTGGTCGACCTGGACATCGACGCCAAGGGCGACCTGCACATCGACGGCCACCACACCGTCGAGGACGTCGGCATCGCCCTGGGCCAGGCCGTGTACCAGGCCGTGGGCGACAAGAAGGGCATCCGCCGCTACGGCCATGCCTACGTGCCGCTGGACGAGGCGCTGTCGCGCGTGGTGATCGACTTCTCCGGCCGCCCCGGGCTGGTCATGAACGTGCCGTTCAAGAGCGGCATGATCGGCACCTTCGACACGCAGCTCGCCCACGAATTCTTCCAGGGCTTCTGCAACCACGCCTTCGTGACGCTGCACGTGGACAACCTGCGCGGCGAGAACGCGCACCACCAGTGCGAGACGGTCTTCAAGGCCTTCGCGCGGGCGCTGCGCTCGGCGCTGGAGTTCGATCCGCGCATGGCGGGCGCGATTCCTTCCACGAAGGGCACTCTTTGAGCGAGCGGACCGTCGCCGTCGTCGACTACGGCATGGGCAACCTGCGCTCGGTGTCGCAGGCCGTGCTGCACGTGGCGCAAGGCAGCGGCGTGCGCGCCGTGGTCACTTCGCGCCCCGAGGAAGTGCGCGCCGCCGAACGCGTGGTGCTGCCGGGGCAGGGCGCCATGCCGGACTGCATGCGCGAGCTGCGCGAGTCCGGCCTGCTCGAATCCGTGCTCGAGGCCGCCGCCACCAAGCCGCTGTTCGGCGTCTGCGTGGGCATGCAGATGCTGCTCGATCGCAGCGAGGAAGGGCCCACCGACGGCCTGGGCCTGATCCCCGGCGAGGTGGTGCGCTTCCGCCTCGAGGGCATGCGCCAGCCCGATGGCAGCCGCTACAAGGTGCCGCAAATGGGCTGGAACCGCGTGCATCAGGTGCAGCCCCATGCCATGTGGGCCGGCATTCCGGACGAAACGTGGTTCTATTTCGTACACAGCTTCCACGCGAAGCCGGCCGACTCCCGCCACGGTGTTGGGGAATCCGAGTACGGCGCGCGCTTTACCTGTGCGGTGGCTCGCGATAATATTTTTGCGACCCAGTTCCACCCCGAGAAAAGCGCCGACCAGGGGCTCACGCTGTATCGCAACTTCCTGCACTGGACTCCCTGACCGCCCAGGAAGCGGTCCCCACCTGCAGCCGTATCCCATTCCACCATGCTCCTGATTCCCGCGATCGACCTGAAAGACGGCCACTGCGTACGCCTGAAGCAGGGCGACATGGACCAGGCGACCACCTTCAGCGAGGACCCCGCCGCCATGGCGCGGACCTGGCTGGAGCGCGGCGCCCGGCGCCTCCACCTCGTCGACCTCAACGGCGCCTTCGCCGGCAAGCCGCAGAACTTCGCCGCGGTGCGTTCCATCCTGCGGGCCGTGGGTGACGACATCCCGGTGCAGCTGGGAGGCGGCATCCGCGACCTCGACACGATCGAGAAATACATCGACGGCGGCCTGCGCTACGTGATCATCGGCACCGCCGCCGTGAAGAACCCCGGGTTCCTCAAGGACGCGTGCACCGCCTTCGGCGGCCACATCATCGTGGGCCTCGACGCCAAGGACGGCAAGGTGGCCACCGACGGCTGGAGCAAGCTCACGGGCCACGAGGTCGTCGACCTCGCCAAGAAGTTCGAGGACTGGGGCGTCGAGTCCATCATCTACACCGACATCGGGCGCGACGGCATGCTCACCGGCATCAACGTCGATGCCACGGTCAAGCTCGCGCAGTCGCTCACGATCCCCGTCATCGCCTCCGGCGGCCTGTCGTCCATGAAGGACATCGAGGCCCTGTGCGCGGTGGAGGAAGAGGGCATCGAAGGCGTGATCTGCGGCCGCGCGATCTACTCCGGCGACCTCGACTTCGCCAAGGCGCAGGAACGCGCCGACGAACTGAACGGCTGAGCCGGAGGGCCGCGGGCGTGATCCGCACGCTCGCCATCGCCAACTACCGCTCCCTGCGCGACCTGGTCCTGCCCCTGGGCCAGCTCACGCTCGTCACGGGCGCCAACGGCAGCGGCAAATCCAGCGTCTACCGCGCCCTGCGCCTGCTCGCGGAAACGGCGCACGGGGGCGTCACGCGCTCGCTGGCGCGCGAGGGCGGGCTGCCCTCGGTGCTGTGGGCGGGCCCGGAGCAGTTTTCCGCCGCCATGCGCCGCGGCGAGCAGCCGGTGGAGGGCACGCGCCGCACCAAGCCCGTGAGCCTGCGCCTGGGTTTCGCCGGCGAGACGGCGGACGCATTCGGCTACGCCATCGACATCGGCCTGCCGCCGCCGGTGCCGGCGACGGTCTTCAGCCAGGACCCGGAAGTGAAGACCGAAACGGTCTGGTGCGGCCCCGTGCTGCGTCCGGCCACGCAGCTGGTGCGGCGCCACGGCGCGCTGCTGGAGACGCGCGAAGATTCGCGCTGGAATGCCGTCGATCGGTTGCTTCCCGGCTACGCGAGCATGCTGGCCGAGTTCGTGGACCCGCGCACGGCGCCCGAGATGCTGGCGCTGCGCGAGCAGGTGCGCGCCTGGCGCTTCTACGACCATTTCCGCTCCGACGGCGCATCGCCCGCGCGCCAGCCGCAGATCGGCACCCGCACGCCGGTGCTGGGGCACGAGGGCGAGGACCTCGCCGCCGCCATCGCGACCATCCGCGAGATCGGCGATGCCGAGGCCTTCGACGCCGCGGTGGACGATGCCTTCCCCGGTGCGCGGGTGCAGGTGCGCGTGGAAGACGCCCGCTTCGAGGTGCTGATGCAGCAGCCCGGGCTGCTGCGCCCGCTGCGCGCGGCCGAACTGTCGGACGGCACCCTGCGCTACCTGCTGTGGATCGCCGCGCTGCTCACGCCGCGGCCGCCGCCGCTGCTGGTGCTCAACGAGCCCGAGTCCAGCCTGCACCCCGACCTGCTGCCGGCGCTGGCGCGCCTGATCGCGCTGGCCGCGCGCTCCTCGCAGGTGGTGGTGGTCTCGCACGCCGCGCGCCTGATCGCGGCGCTGGAGGATGCCCGCGACGTGGACCTGCGCTCGCTGGTGCTGGGCAAGGAACTGGGCGAGACGCGCGTGCTCAACCTCGATGCCGACGAGGTCCCGTCCTGGCACTGGCCGAGCCGCTGAGCCGCGCCGCCTAGAATCGTCGCATGCTCGCCAAACGCATCATTCCCTGCCTGGACGTCACCGGCGGCCGCGTCGTCAAGGGCGTCAACTTCGTGGAGCTGCGCGACGCGGGCGACCCGGTGGAGATCGCCGCGCGCTACAACGAGCAGGGCGCCGACGAACTCACCTTCCTGGACATCACCGCCACCAGCGACGGGCGCGACCTGATCCTGCACATCATCGAGGCCGTGGCCTCGCAGGTGTTCATCCCCCTCACCGTCGGCGGCGGCGTGCGCACCGTCGAAGACGTGCGCCGCCTGCTCAATGCCGGCGCCGACAAGACCAGCTTCAACTCCGCGGCCATCGCCAACCCGGACGTGATCGACGCCGCCTCCGGCAAGTACGGCGCGCAATGCATCGTGGTCGCCATCGACGCCAAGCGCCGCACCGGCGAGGACGAGGCCGCGCGCGGGCCCGGCTGGGACGTCTACAGCCATGGCGGCCGGCGCAACACGGGCCTGGACGCCGTGGCCTGGGCCGCCGAGATGGCGCGGCGCGGCGCCGGCGAGATCCTGCTCACCAGCATGGACCGCGACGGCACCAAGTCCGGCTTCGACCTCGCGCTCACGCGCGCCGTCAGCGACGCCGTGCCGGTGCCGGTGATCGCCTCCGGCGGCGTGGGCAACCTGGACCACCTCGCCGACGGGGTGCAGCAAGGCGGGGCCGACGCGGTGCTGGCCGCCAGCATCTTTCACTACGGGGAATACACCGTCGCGCAGGCCAAGCAGCGCATGGCCGAACGGGGCATCCCGGTCCGCCTGTGAGCGGCTTGGGGGACAATCGCCCCATGGACTGGCTATCGCAAGTGAAGTGGGACGCCCAGGGGCTCGTCCCCGTCATCGCGCAGGAGGCGCGGACGGGCGACGTGCTGATGTTCGCCTGGATGGACCGCCAGGCGCTGGCGAAGACCGCCGAGACCGGCCGCGCCGTGTATTTCAGCCGCTCGCGCGGCAAGCTGTGGTTCAAGGGCGAGGAGTCCGGCCACGTGCAGCAGGTGCACGAGATCCGGCTGGACTGCGACAACGACGTGGTGCTGCTCAAGGTGACCCAGCACGGGCACGATCCGTCCATCGCCTGCCACACCGGCCGGCACAGCTGCTTCTTCCAGGTGTACCGCGACGGCGCCTGGCAGGCCGTGGATCCGGTCTTGAAAGACCCGTCCACCATCTACAGTTGAATCCCATGAATGCCGACCCGCTGGCCCGCCTGGCCGACGTCATCGAAAGCCGCAAGCCCGCCAACGGCGGCAACCCGGAGGCGAGCTACGTCGCGCGCCTGCTGCACAAGGGGCCGGACGCCTTCCTCAAGAAGATCGGGGAGGAGGCCACCGAGGTCGTGATGGCCGCCAAGGATGCCGACCACGGCGGCGACCGCTCGAAGATCGTCGGCGAGGTCGCCGACCTGTGGTTCCATTGCATGATCGCGCTCGCGCACTACGGCCTGAAGCCGTCGGACGTGGTCGCGGAACTCCAGCGGCGCGAAGGCCTCAGCGGGCTGGAAGAGAAGGCGCTGCGCAAGGCGCAATCCCGGGAGGCCCATGGCGACTGACTTTTCCAAGGAGCGCGCGATGTCCGAGACCGACTACGCCACCCTCGAGGACAAGAGCCCCGGCGACCGCACCATCATGCACGTGCTGTACGGCCTGCACACGGTGGCGCCCTTCACCATGTGGTCGCTGTCGCTGATCGCCGTCATCATCAACTACGTCAAGCGCTCCGACGAGAGCGACCCGCTCTACGCGCGGCACCACGGCTACATGATCCGCACGTTCTGGTGGGCGCTGCTGTGGCTGGTGGTCACCTCGCCGCTGTGGCTGCTGCTGTGGATCCCGGGCCTGCTGGCGTGGCTGGCGATCGGCGCCTGGTACCTGTACCGCTACCTGCGCGGGTGGCTTCGCTTCAACGACAACCAGCTTCCACCGGTATGAGCCACGATCCCGACTGCATCTTCTGCAAGATCGTCGAGGGCAAGATCCCCTCGAAGAAGGTCTACGAGGACGACGACATCCTCGCCTTCCACGACATCCATCCCTGGGCGCCGGTGCATTTCCTGCTGGTCCCCAAGGAGCACATCACCTCGATGGCCCACGTGGAGGAGTCGCACGCGCCGGTGCTGGGCAAGCTGATGACGCTGATCCCGCGCCTGGCCAAGCAGGAGGGCTGCCGCCCCTATCCCGAGGGAGGCTTCCGCGTGGTGGTCAACACCGGCGGCGACGGCGGCCAGGAGGTCGCGCACCTGCACGTGCACGTCATCGGCGGGCCGCGCCCGTGGCTCAAGGGATAGGGGCTTTCCCGGCGGCGGGCTGAACTTCCCAGCCCGACTAGAATCCGAGCCGTATTACAGGAGAAATCCATGGGTTCCTTTTCCATCTGGCACTGGCTGGTCGTGCTGCTGATCGTGGTGCTGGTGTTCGGCACGAAGAAGCTGAAGAACATCGGCTCGGACCTCGGCGGCGCCGTCAAGGGCTTCAAGGACGGCATGAAGGAAGGCGGCCAGCCGGACACGCCCGTGCCTCCCGCGGGCCAGGTCACGGCCTCGCAGGAGCCGTCGGCCGCCGACAAGGCGACCATCGACGTCGAAGCCCGCAACAAGTCCTGATCGGCGCCTGAGTGCTCGACCTCGGTCTCTCGAAGATGGCGCTGATCGGCGCCGTGGCCCTGATCGTCATCGGGCCGGAGAAGCTGCCGCGCGTGGCGCGGACGGTCGGCACGCTGCTGGGCAAGGCGCAGCGCTACGTCAACGACGTCAAGGCGGAAGTCAACCGCTCCATGGAGCTCGACGAGCTCAAGAAGATGAAGGAGACGGTGGAGAGCGCAGCCCGCGACGTCGAGAATTCCGTCTCCACCGCGGCCTCCGACTTCGAGAAGGACTGGCAGCAGGTGACGTCCGAGGCGTCCTCGGCGTTCTCCGAGCCGCTGGCGGAGCCGCCGTCCTTCCCCGAGTACCGCAACCCGAAGAAGAAATGGCGCCTGAAGCAGGGCGCCGTTCCGCACTGGTACAAGGCCCGCGCCGGCGTGCGCACCCGGGCGCTGTCCGGCGCCGCCCGTGTGGCAAAGTACCGCCCGCGCAAGTTCAACTGACGAGCGCGCCGGCATCGGCGCCGGCGGCCGTTCCCCTATGTCCACTACACCGAACGACCAGGAAGACGAACTGGCCGGCACCGAGCAGCCCTTCGTATCGCACCTGATCGAGCTGCGCGACCGCCTGATCCGCGCCACCATCGCCGTGGGCGTGGTGGCGGGCCTGCTGGCGCTGTGGCCCGGACCGGGCGCCCTCTACGACATCCTGGCCGCCCCGCTGGTGGCGCACCTGCCCAAGGGCGCGACGCTGATCGCCACCTCGGTGATCTCGCCGTTCATGGTGCCGCTGAAGATCCTGCTGATGTCGGCCTTCCTGATCGCCCTGCCGGTGGTGCTGTGGCAGGTATGGGCGTTCGTGGCGCCGGGGCTCTATTCGCACGAGAAGAAGCTGGTGCTGCCGCTGGTGGTGTCCAGCACCATCCTGTTCTTCCTGGGGGTGGCGTTCTGCTACTTCTTCGTCTTCGGGCAGGTGTTCTCGTTCATCCAGAGCTTCGCGCCCAAGAGCATCACCGCCGCGCCTGACATCGAGGCCTATCTCAGCTTCGTGCTGACCATGTTCCTGGCTTTCGGCTGCGCCTTCGAGGTGCCGATCGCGGTGATCGTGCTCGCGCGCATGGGCGTGGTGTCGGTGGAGAAGCTCAAGGCCTTCCGCGGCTACTTCATCGTGCTGGCCTTCATCATCGCCGCGATCATCACGCCGCCGGACGTGGTGTCGCAGCTGGCGCTGGCGATCCCGATGTGCCTGCTGTACGAGGCGGGCATCTGGGCGGCGCAGCTGTTCATCCGCCACACCAAGGCGCCGGACGAGAGCGGCCAAACCGCGAAGTAGGGCCGCGCTCAGCGCGCGGGCAGGCCCGGCAACCCGGGCAGCGCCTGGCCTTGCTGGCGCGGCTTCGGGCGCCGCCCCGGCGTCACCGTCACCTCCGAGCTGTCACCGCGCCGCTGGATGCGGAACTCCGTGGGCGTGCCGGGCTTGAGCGAGGCCACGGCGGTGAGCAGCTCCGACACGTTGGCGATGTCCTTGTCGCCCACCTTCAGCACCACGTCGCCGGGGCGGACGCCCGCCTGCGCGGCGGGGCCGTTCTGCAGCACGCCGGTGATCAGCACGCCTTCGCGGGCCCGCACGCCGAAGGTCTCCATCAGCTCGGGGGACAGATCGGCCGGCTCGACGCCGATCCAGCCGCGCGTGACCACCCCGTCCTTGACGATACCTTCGAGGACCAGCTTGGCGGTGGACACCGGGATCGCGAAGCCGATGCCCATGCTGCCGCCCGAGCGCGAGTAGATCGCGGTGTTGATCCCCATCAGGTTGCCGTTGACGTCCACCAGCGCGCCGCCCGAGTTGCCGGGGTTGATGGCCGCATCGGTCTGGATGAAGTTCTCGAAGGTGTTGATGCCCAGCTGGTTGCGCCCCAGCGCGCTGACGATGCCGCTGGTGACCGTCAGGCCGACGCCGAAGGGGTTGCCGATCGCCAGCACCTGGTCGCCCACCTGCAGGGCGTCGGAGTTGCCGAGGGTGATCACGGGCAGGCGGTCGAGGTTGACCTTCAGGATCGCCAGGTCGGTCTCCGGATCGGTGCCTATCGTCTTGGCGCGCGCCTTGCGGCTGTCGCTGAGCGTCACCTCGATCTCGGTGGCGCCTTCCACCACGTGGTTGTTGGTGAGGATGTAGCCGTCGGGGCTGATGATCACGCCGCTGCCCAGGCCGGTCTGCGGCACGGCGCCCTGGTCGCCGAAGAAGAAGCGGAACCACGGGTCGCTGACCGGCGGCCGCTCGCCGGCCTTCAGCGTGTTGATGCTCACCACGGCGGCCGAGGCTTTCTGCGCGGCCTGGCGGAAGCTGCCGGCGGGCGGCGGCGCGTTCACCTGCGTCGGCGCCTCGGTCAGGGGCACGCCGGTGACGGCGCTGCGGGTCACGGGTTGCTGGCTCAGCCACTCCGGCTTGAGCGTCAGCACCACGAAATAGGCCGCCAGCAGCACGGTGACGGCCTGCGAGAACACCAGCCAGTAACGTCGCATGTTCTTGACTCGGGGAAACCCCGAGTGTATGCCGCCGCGGCATCGCCGGTCAGCGCGCGGCCGCGAATCTGGCCTGTTCCACGGGGATGGGCAGGCCGCCGGCCGGGTCGGCGATGGCGGCGCGCGAGCGCATGGTGCGGGCG
>JAEZEB010000040.1 GCA_023438115.1 Pseudomonadota bacterium
CGTGCCGGTCCAGGATCTCGCCGGCGAAGTCGCGCTTGAAGAGGCGGTCGCCGTGCCCGCGATAGGGAATCGCCACGGGGCTCGGGTTGTAGTACTCGGCCACCAGCAGCCAGCGGCGGGTTGCCTGCACCAGCTTGTCGTAGACCTGCGGCAGCGCGTCCGGGTTGATGTGGATGAGCACGCCCTTGATCAGCGCCAGGTCGAAGCTGCGGCTGGCGTCGAAGTCGAGGATGGACCCCTGGTGGATGTGGCCGGCGGGGATCACCTCGCCCAGGAGGCGCGCCGCATCCGCGTTGATCTCGATCGCGTGGCACTCCAGGCCGGGCTTGAGCAGGCGCAGCGCCTTCAGGTTCATGCCGATGTTGGCGCCGAACTCGATGCAGCTGCCCACGCCCTGGGCCGCGCGCAGGGACCGCGAGAAGAACTCCAGGTTGGACGCGAGCAGCGCGTCGCCCTGGTTGCGCTGGATGTACTCGGTGCCGAAGGCCCCCGCCCAGAAGGCTTCCTGCGCGGTGCGGTACGGCTGTGGGGTTGCGGTCATGGCTGGCCTGCGTGGTCGGAAGTGGTTGGATGGAGGGCGCGGAACATCGCCTCCGCGGAAGCCCAGTCCTCAGGCGTGTCGATGTCCTGGACGAGGTGGCGCGGCAGGACCACAGGCGCGGCGTCGCGCGAGAAGATCGGCCGCCCTTCGAGCCAGGCCTGGGCGCGGCCCCAGTAGAACTGGGCCGCGTCATGGAAGGCCGGCTCGAGGTCCTGCGAGCGCACCGGAAAAAGCTCCGGATGGAACATCTCGATGCGCCGCTCGCCGGTGATGCGGAAGGCCCGCTGGATGGGCGAGGGAAAGCTCGTGACGGAGAACGCGTACTGGCAGCCCTCCTGCTGCAGCAGGGCCAGGCCTTCGCGCAGGCTGGCCGGCTGCAGGAAGGGGGCGGTGGCATAGATGCAGCACACCGCCTCCGCGGGGGCACCTGCGGCACGCAGTTGTTCGATGGCATGGGCCACCACGGGGATCGTCGGCGTGTGGTCGTCGGCGAGGGCGGCTGGACGCATGAACGGGACCTCGGCGCCGGCATCCTTCGCCACCCGCGCTACTTCCTCGTCATCCGTCGACACCACGATCCGGTCGAAGCAGCCGCTCGCCTGCGCCGCCGCGATCGGCCACGCG
The DNA here is from genome assembly GCA_023438115.1 of Pseudomonadota bacterium. Classification (GTDB taxonomy): domain Bacteria; phylum Pseudomonadota; class Gammaproteobacteria; order Burkholderiales; family Burkholderiaceae_C; genus Ramlibacter. The sequence continues at coordinate 1,166 of JAEZEB010000040.1, forward strand.
ATCATGGGCTTGCCGCAAAAAGGGCGGATGTTCTTGCGCGGGATGCGCTTGCTGCCGCCGCGCGCTGGGATGACGGCGACCCTCATGCCTGCAGGGCCCGGCGCAAGGCCGCCACCACTTCGTCCTGCTGCGCTTCCTGCAGCGTGGCGTACATCGGCAGGCTGATCGCCTCGGCGTAGTAGCGCTCCGCCTGCGGGAAGTCGCCCGGTCGGAAGCCCATCGCCGCGTAGTAGGGCTGCAGGTGCACGGGGATGTAATGGAGGTTCACGCCGATGCCTGCGGCGCGCAGCTGCTCGAACACCTCGCGGTGGCTGCTGCGGATGGCATCCAGCTTCAGCCGCACCACGTAGAGGTGCAGCCCGGAGCGCGCGTGCGGCGCCCGCACGGGGAGGGTGAGCGGAAGGTCCGCCAGCAGGCCGTCGTAACGGTCGGCCAGCGCGTGGCGCCGGTCCACGTACTGCTGCAGGCGATCCAGCTGGCTCACGCCGAGCGCGGCCTGCAGTTCGGTCATGCGGTAGTTGAAGCCCAGCGCCACCTGCTGGTAATACCAGGGGCCGTCGGGCGCACGCGTCATGCGCTCCGGGTCGCGCGTCATGCCGTGGCTGCGCAGCAGGGCCATGGATTCCGCGAGCTTCGGGTCGTTGGTGACCGCCATGCCGCCTTCGGCGCTGGTGACGATCTTCACGGGGTGGAAGCTGAAGACGCAGATGTCGGCGTAGCGGCCGCTGCCGATCGGCTCGCCCCGGTAGCTGCCGCCGATCGCATGCGAGGCGTCTTCCAGCACCTTGAAGCCGTAGCGGCGGGCGAGGGCATGGATGGCTTCCATGTCGCAAGGCTCGCCCGCCAGGTGCACCGGCACCACGATGCGCGGCAGCCGTCCTTCGCGCTTGGCGACGTCGAGCTTCGCCTCGAGCGCCCGCGGGCAGAGATTCCAGGTGCGCGGGTCGATGTCGACGAAATCGACGCGGGCGCCGCAGTACAGGGCGCAGTTGGCCGACGCCAGGAAGGTGATGGGGCTGGTCCACAGCCAGTCGCCGGGCTGCAGGCCGAGCGCCAGGCAGGCGATGTGCAGCGCCGAGGTGGCGCTGTTCACCGCCACGGCATGGCGCGCGCCGACGCGGCGGGCGACCTCCTCCTCGAAACGCGGCACCATGGGGCCCTGCGTGAGGAAGTCCGAGCGCAGCACCTCGGCGACGGCCGCGACGTCGGCATCCGTGATCTCCTGGCGGCCGTACGGGATCATGTTCAGATCTTCCCGATCTTCGCCTTGTTCTGCTCGAGCCACGCGCGCAGCTCGGCATCCGTCATCCAGTGGCTGTTGCCGTCGCTGGTGTAGCTGAAGCCTTCGGGCACGCGCTTGCCGTCCTTGATGCGGGACGCGTCGCGGTCCCAGCTGTGGATGGCGGGCAGGATCTTGTAGTGCTCGTCGTATTCGTAGGTGTAGTAGGCGTCTTCCTCGCCGATCATCTGCTCGTGCAGCTTCTCGCCGGGGCGGATGCCCACGATCTCGTGCTTCGCCTCGGGCGCGATCACCCGCGCCAGGTCGGTGACCTTCATCGAGGGAATCTTCTTGACGTAGATCTCGCCGCCCTCCATGTCCTGGAAGGCGTGCCACACCAGTTCCACGCCCTGTTCCAGCGAGATCATGAAGCGGGTCATGCGCGCATCGGTGATCGGCAGGACGCCGGTCTCGCGCAGTGACATGAAGAAGGGAATGACCGAGCCGCGCGAACCCATCACGTTGCCGTAGCGCACGACGGCGAAGCGCGTGGCGTGGCCGCCGGCGTAGGCGTTGCCGGCCACGAACAGCTTGTCCGAGGCCAGCTTGGTGGCGCCGTACAGGTTGATCGGGCTGCTCGCCTTGTCGGTGGACAGGGCGACGACGCGGGTCACGCGCTTGTCGATGCAGGCGTCGATGAGGTTCATCGCGCCGAGCACGTTGGTCTTGACGCACTCGAAGGGGTTGTACTCGGCCGTGGGGACGATCTTGGTGGCCGCCGCGTGCACCACGTAGTCCACGCCGTCGACGGCGCGCTGCAGGCGCTCGCGGTCGCGGACGTCGCCGATGAAGAAGCGCACCCGCGGGTCGTCCTTGAACAGCTTGGCCATTTCCCACTGCTTCATCTCGTCGCGCGAGTAGACGATCACCCGGCGCGGGTTGAAGCGCGCCAGCGTCATGGGGACGAAGGTGTGGCCGAAGGAGCCGGTGCCGCCCGTGACGAGGATGGACTTGCCTTGGAACATGTTTGCTTGCGTGATGGGGGCGCCCTGGGGCCTTGGCCCGCGAGTATGGCGCAGAACGCTGGGCCCTCGGGCTCTTCGCTACCATCTGCCCATGCCCGCAGCCCCAGCCCCCGACATCGGCCTCCTCATCGTCGGCGACGAGATCCTCTCCGGCAAGCGGGCCGACAAGCACCTGCCCAAGCTGATCGAACTGCTGGCGGCGCGCGGGCTGCAGCTGCGATGGGCGGAGTACGTGGGCGACAAGCCGGAGCGCATCACCGAAGCGCTGAAGCGCGCCTTCGCCTCGGGCGACATCGTCTTTTCCACCGGCGGCATAGGCGCCACGCCCGACGACCACACGCGCCAGTGCGCCGCCCGCGCGCTGGGAGTGGAGCTGGAGCTGCACCCCGAGGCCGAGGCCCTGATCCGCGAGCGCATGCAGGACACGGCGCGGGAGCAGGGCGTAGCTTACGAGCCGGAGCGCCCGGACAACATCCACCGCCTGAACATGGGCGTGTTCCCCAAGGGCGCGAGCATCATCCCCAATCCCTACAACAAGATCCCCGGCTTCTCCGTGGGCGACGTGCACTTCATGCCCGGCTTTCCCGTGATGGCCTGGCCGATGATGGAGTGGGTGCTGGACGGGCGCTACGCCCACCTGTTCCACCGCGAGGCCTACGTCGAGAAGTCGGTGATCGTGTTCGGCGCCATGGAAGCCACCCTCACGCCATTGATGGAGCGGATCGAGCGCGAGCACCCCGGCGTGAAGGTGTTCAGCCTGCCCAGCGTGGACCATCCGACCTGGGGCCGCCACATCGACCTGGGCGTCAAGGGCGACCCCGCCGCCGTGGAGCCGGCCTACCGGATCCTGCTGGACGGGCTGGCTGCGTTGCAGGCCCGCCTGGGCCCCGAACTGGTGCGTCCATGAGTGCACCGGTGCGGTGCGAACACTGAAATGCACCTGCGAGGTGCATTGTCGAGCATGTTTTCGGCCTTCCTGGGTCCAGAATGCCTCTTCCCGGCGTTCCGGCCATGCACCAGCTTTGGCACAGAACCTGCATCCTGACTCTTCATCAACAACCAACCATCCCCAGGAGAACCTTGATGGCAGCCAAGACCGTCGCCGACGTCATGAAGATGGTGAAGGAGAACGAAGTCAAGTTCGTCGACTTCCGCTTTACCGACACCCGCGGCAAGGAACAGCACGTGACGGTGCCGGTTTCGCATTTCGACGAGGACAAGTTCAGCTCCGGCCACGCGTTCGACGGTTCGTCGGTGGCCGGCTGGAAGGGCATCGAGGCGTCCGACATGCTGCTGATGCCGGACCCCGAGACGGCCAACGTCGACCCCTTCTTCGAGGAAACCACCCTCATCCTGTCGTGCGACGTGCTGGAGCCGGGTGACGGCAAGGCCTACGACCGCGACCCGCGTTCGATCGCCAAGCGCGCCGAGGCGTACCTCAAGGCCTCCGGCCTGGGCGACACCGCCTTCTTCGGCCCCGAGCCCGAGTTCTTCATCTTCGACGACGTGCGCTGGGCCTCCGGTCCCAACGGCTGCTTCGTGGAAGTGGACGAGTACGAGGCGCCCTGGAACACCGGCAAGAAGATCGAAGGCGGCAACAAGGGCCACCGCCCCACCACCAAGGGCGGCTACTTCCCCGTGCCTCCGGTCGACAGCACCCAGGACATGCGCGCCGAAATGGCCCTGATCCTCGAGCAACTGGGCATCCCGGTCGAAGTGTTCCACCACGAAGTGGCGGGCGCCGGCCAGAACGAGATCGGCACCAAGTTCAACACGCTGGTGCGCCGCGCCGACTGGACGCAGCTGCAGAAGTACGTGATCCAGAACGTCGCCAACGCCTACGGCAAGACCGCCACCTTCATGCCCAAGCCCATCGTGGGCGACAACGGCTCCGGCATGCACGTGCACCAGTCCGTGTGGAAGGACGGCAAGAACCTGTTCGCCGGCGAAGGCTATGCCGGCCTGAGCGAGTTCGCGCTGTACTACATCGGCGGCATCATCAAGCACGCCCGCGCGCTGAACGCCATCACCAACCCCGGCACCAACAGCTACAAGCGCCTGGTGCCCGGCTTCGAAGCCCCGGTGAAGCTGGCCTACAGCTCGCGCAACCGCTCGGCCTCCATCCGCATCCCGTACGTGGCGAACCCGAAGGGCCGCCGCATCGAGTGCCGCTTCCCGGATCCGCTGATGAACCCCTACCTGGGCTTCGCGGCGATGCTGATGGCCGGCCTGGACGGCGTGGAGAACAAGATCCACCCCGGCGAAGCCGCCACCAAGGACCTGTACCACCTGCCGCCCGAGGAAGACGCGAAGATCCCGACCGTCTGCCACAGCCTCGACCAGGCGCTGGAGTACCTGGACAACGACCGCGCGTTCCTCACCAAGGGCGGCGTGTTCACCGACTCCATGATCGACGCGTACATCGAGCTGAAGATGAACGAGGTGCAGCGTTTCCGCATGACGACGCACCCGATCGAGTTCGACATGTACTACTCCCTGTAATTAATCACAGGGACAAGTGATCAAGGGGCGACATCTGTCGCCCCTTTCCTTTGTAAATCAACAGCTTAATTGGCAATCCGCAGAAGTTGCGCGATACTGCAAGGCCGTCCCTGCACATCCGTGGCAAGGAGCCTCCTGCATGAAGACCGCCTTTCTCCTCCTTCCTTTCGTTGCACTCGTTTTCGCTTCCGGCGCCTCGGCGCAGGGAAAGATCTTCCGTTGCGGGAACACCTACACCAACGACGAGGCCCAGGCGAAGGCGATGGGCTGCAAGCCCGTGGTGGGCGGCAACGTCACCGTCGTCGAGGGCACGCGCCCCAGCGGCGGCGATGCGTCGCCGGTCAAGCCGGTCGTCGCGCCCGGCTCCCGCGTGGGTTCGGGCGAGCAGAAGGCGCGCGACGCCGAGGCCCGCGCGATCCTCGAGGCCGAACTGAAGAAGGCCGAGGCGCGGCACGCCGAACTGCAGAAGGAATACAACGGCGGCGAGCCCGACAAGCTGGGCCCCGAGACCAAGAACCACCAGAAGTACCTGGATCGCGTGGCCGGCCTGAAGGAAGCCATCGAGCGCAATGAGAGAGACATTGAGGGACTCAGGCGCGAAATCGGCCGCACCGGCGGCGCCGCGGCCCCCCGCTAAGGCCCGCTTCCAGGCCTTCGACCTGCTGGCCACGCTGGTGGCCGTGGTGCATGGCGACGGCCGGGTGCTGTTCGCCAACGCCGCCCTCGAGGACGCCGCCGGCGCCTCCCGCCGGACCATCGAGGGCACCAGCTTCCTGAACTTCTTCGCCGAGCCGCAGGTGCTGCGCACCGCGCTCGACGGCGCCCGCATCAATGAATACGCGGCGCTGCGCTACGACGCGCGGCTGCTGCGCCAGGGCGCCGAGCCGATGCCGGTCCACGTGGTGCTGGCGCAGACCGACCATCCCGACGAATTCGTGATCGAGCTCCTGCCGCTGGAGGCGCAGGCGCGGCAGGACCGCGAGGAGCGCCTGCTGGACCAGGCGCAGGCCAACAAGGAGCTGATCCGCAACCTCGCGCACGAGATCAAGAACCCGCTGGGCGGCATCCGCGGGGCGGCGCAGCTGCTGGAGATGGAGATCGAACCGCAGCTGAAGGAATACACCCGCGTGGTGATCCACGAGGCCGACCGCCTGCAGACGCTGGTGGACCGGCTGCTCGCGCCGCACCGGCGGCCGCACGTGGTGGGCGACGTCAACATCCACGAGGTGTGCGAGCGCGTGCGCTCGCTGATCCTGGCGGAGTTCCCGCGCGGGCTGCGGGTGGTGCGCGACTACGACATCTCCATCCCCGAGTTCCGCGGCGACCGCGAGCAGTTGATCCAGGCCGTGCTGAACATCGCGCACAACGCGGCGCAGGCGCTGGCCGAGCGCATCGCGGCGGGCGACGCGCAGCTGACGTTCCGCACGCGCATCGGGCGGCAGGTGACTTTCGGCAAGCAGCGCTATCGACTGGCACTGGAATTGCATGTCATCGACAACGGGCCCGGCGTGCCGGACTCGATCAAGGACCGCATCTTCTTCCCGCTGGTGTCGGGCAGGGAAGGCGGCTCCGGCCTGGGGCTGACGCTGGCGCAAACCTTCGTGCAGCAGCACCATGGGCTGATCGAGTGCGACAGCGTGCCGGGAAGGACGGATTTCAAGATCCTGATCCCCTTGCCCTGATGACATGCACAACTCGCTCGCTGACGTAAACGGAACACACATGAAGCCGATCTGGATCGTTGACGATGACCAATCCATCCGCTTCGTGCTGGAGAAGGCGCTGCTGCGCGAGGAGCTGCCCACGCGCAGCTTCACCAATGCGCGCGAGGTGCTCGCCGCGCTGGAGGCCGACGACGACGCGGCCGGCCCGCAGATCCTGGTGAGCGACATCCGCATGCCCGGCGGCTCGGGGCTGGACCTGCTCACCCGCGTGAAGGAAAAGCATCCCGGCCTGCCGGTGATCGTGATGACCGCCTTCTCCGACCTGGACAGCGCCGTGTCGGCCTTCCAGGGCGGCGCCTTCGAATACCTGCCCAAGCCCTTCGACCTGCCCAAGGCCGTGGAGCTGATCCGCCGCGCCGTGGAGGAAAGCCAGCGCGAGGAAGTGGCCGAGGAGCGCATGGCCGCCGCGCCCGAGATGCTCGGACAGGCGCCGGCGATGCAGGACGTCTTCCGCGCGATCGGCCGCCTCTCGCAGAGCAACGTGACGGTGATGATCACCGGCGAATCCGGCTCGGGCAAGGAACTGGTGGCGCGCGCGCTGCACAAGCACTCGCCGCGCGCCAACGGGCCTTTCGTGGCGATCAACACCGCGGCCATCCCCAAGGACCTGCTCGAGTCCGAGCTGTTCGGCCACGAGCGCGGCGCCTTCACCGGTGCGCAGACCATGCGGCGCGGGCGCTTCGAGCAGGCCGAAGGCGGCACGCTGTTCCTCGACGAGATCGGCGACATGCCTTTCGACCTGCAGACGCGCCTGCTGCGCGTGCTGTCGGACGGCCACTTCTACCGCGTGGGCGGGCACAACGCGGTGAAGGCCAACGTGCGCGTGATCGCGGCGACCCACCAGGACCTGGAGCAGCGCGTCAAGGAAGGCGTGTTCCGCGAAGACCTGTTCCACCGCCTCAACGTGATCCGCCTGCGCCTGCCGGCGCTGCGCGAGCGCCGGGAGGACATCCCCATGCTGGCGCGCCACTTCCTGCAGCAAAGCGCCAAGCAGCTGGGCGTGGAGCCCAAGCGCATCTCCGAAGCCGCGGTGGAGCGCCTGGTGGCCTTCTCCTTCCCCGGCAACGTGCGCCAGCTGGAGAACATCTGCCACTGGCTGACCGTGATGGCGCCGGCGCAGCTGATCGAAGCGAAGGATCTGCCGCCGGAGGTGGGGGGCGCCGTTGCCGACGCCGCGCGCGCTTCGCTCCCGTCCACGCATGCCGAGCCCGCTTCTCTCCCTCCCCCTGTGGGGGAGGGCTGGGGTGGGGGCACGCCCGGCACGCCGAACGCGGTCAGCGCAGCGGCCGTCCCGGAAGCGGCGCCTTCCCCCACCACCTGGGAATCCGCCCTCGAAGCCGAAGCGCGCAAGCTGCTGGCCGACGGCCACCACGACGTGTGGGAGCAGCTCACGAAGCGCTTCGAATCACGGTTGATCCTCACGGCGTTGCAGAACACGCGCGGGCGCAGGATCGAGGCGGCGCAGAAGCTGGGGATCGGCCGCAATACGATCACGCGGAAGATCCAGGAGCTGGGGCTGGAGTAGGGCGGTCGGGTCGGCGGGGTTCGGGCTTCGCCGCTCACCGCCGCCCTACGAGGTCCCGCGCCGGCGCGACCTTGTCATCCCGCGGCCCTGCCTCCCGCACCTTGTCATCCCGGGCTTGACCCGGGATCCATGCTGCGGTCGATCACGCTCGCCGTTCCCACAGCCAATTTGGATCTCATTCTTGACAATCAGATTGTTTTGTCAATAATGGGATCCATGCCGGCCGCTGCACCCGCCATCGCACCCGAAGACCGCGAACTCCTCGCCCGCCTGGGCGAGAAGCTGCGGCGGGCGCGCGAGCGCCAGAAGGTGAGCGCCGTCGCGGCCGCCGAGGCGGCGGGCATCTCGCGGCCGACGCTGCACCGCATCGAACGCGGCGAACCCGGCGTCGCGATGGGCGCGTGGGTGACCCTGGCCACGACGCTGGGCCTGCGGCTCGACGCGATCGACCTCCACGCGCCGGCGACGGCGGCGGTCCTTCCCGAGCGTATCCGCCTCGATGCCTTCCCCGCCCTGAAGCAGCTCGCGTGGCAGCTGCCCGGCGTGGAGGACGTGAGCCCGAAGGAGGCGCTGGACCTGTACGAGCGCAACTGGCGGCACGTCGACCTCGCGCGGCTCTCGCCGGAGGAAGCTTCGCTCGTGCGCGCGCTGGCGCAGGCCTTCGGGGCGGGACGGCTCCTTGTTTGAGCGGCCCTACCATCGCGACGTGGCGCTGGTGCTGCAGAGCCTGGACGCGGACGTGCTCGCGCATCGCGGCTGCTACTTCGGCGGCGGCACCGCGATGGCGCTGCGCTATGGCGAATACCGCGAGTCGGCGGACATCGATTTCCTCGTGGCGGACCTCGCCGGCTACCGCGAACTGCGGCAGATGCTCGGAGGCGCCGAAGGCCTCGCGCCTCTCGTGCGCACGGGCATGCAGCTCGAACTGGCGCGGGAAGTGCGCACCGACCAGTACGGCATCCGCACGCAGGTGCGCTCGGGCGCCGCGTCGATCAAGTTCGAGATCGTGCTGGAAGCGCGCATCGCCTTCGAGGTGCCGGGGCCCGACGACCAGGTCTGCGGCATTCGCACGCTGGCGCCCGTCGACCTGGCGGCCGAGAAGCTGCTGGCCAACGCGGACCGCTGGGCCGACGACGCCGTCTTCAGCCGCGACCTGATCGACCTGGCGATGCAGGGCGGCCCGCCCGCGCTGCTGCAGGCCGCCTGCGCGAAGGCCGAAGGCGCGTACGGCGCCTCCGTGCGCAAGGCGCTCGCCGACGCGGTGGATGCGCTGCGCCGCCGGCCGCAGCGCATCGGCGAGTGCATGCGCGCCCTCGGCATCGAGAGCATCAGCAAGGCGCAGCTGTGGGCGAGGATCCGGGAATTGCCGAAGCGGCTGCCGGCGTGAGCACGCGGGCGGCGGCGGGGTTCGGGCTTCGCCGCTCACCGCCGCCCTACGCAGAACCCCACATGGGCCCGCTTCGTAGGGCGGGGTGAGCCCGCAGGCGAACCCCGCCGCTGCGCCCGAGAAGCCCCACGCCGGCGCCGCCTCGCGCCCCCACCTAGAATTCCACGCTTGCCTCCGGCCCGGAGGCGGATCGCCCGGCGACTTCGCGCGCCGCGGCCCGCAGGCCCCGCCCACGGCGGCCGGTCCGCGCACACAGACAAATCCAATGAGAATGCAAGCATCACCCGTGGTGTGGGTGAGTTACTCCATGATCGTCGGCGTCATGGGGACGGCGCTGATCACGCCCCTGTACGCCCTGTACAAGGAAGCCTGGCACCTGCAGGCGAGCGACATCTCGCTCGTCTACGTCATCTACATGGGCGGCGCCCTGTGCGCCCTGTTGTGGGGGGGGGGGCGGCGCCCCCCCCCCCCGGGGGGGGGGGTGGTGGGGGG
>JAEZEB010000142.1 GCA_023438115.1 Pseudomonadota bacterium
TTCTTCACGACCTGGGCATGGGCGGCGGGTGCGGCGGGCGCCGCTGCGGGGGCGGCCGCGGTGGGCGCCGCGGCAGGAGCTTCGGCCGACGGCGCGGGCGCCGGAGCCGGCTCTTCCTTCTTGCCGCAGCCCGCCATCAGCACAACCACGGCAGCCGTCACGCTGCCCAGGACCAGACTTCTCCGCATAGAACCTCCAGATTGGGGATTTGTTGAATCGAGCGCCGCACGATAACGCAAATTTAATGCCTCATCCAGAGGGGAAGCGTGGGACGCGATGGGGACGTCGCGGCCGCGCGTCAGGGCCGCGTCAGGGCGTGCGATGCGGCCCGCGATCCATCTCGTCGGACAGCGCTTGCGCCACCATTTCGCGCACCACCTCCTCGAGGCGTTCGCGCACCGCGGGCATCAGCGCGTTGGTCTGTTCGAGCACCACCGTGGCGATGATCTCGCGCATGCGCCGGTCCAGCGCCGCTTCCACTCTTTGCAGGACGCGCTGCGCGAGCTGTTCCTGCGACAGGCTGGAAGCCGACGCCCCGGCGAGCGGCGCGGGACCGGTCTGCACCACCTCGGTGAGGGTGGGCACGTAGCGGGGCGGAACCTTGCCGGACATCAGCGGGCCTCCCGCTTGGCGACGTCGTACTGCTCCACGGCGTAGCCGCGGTGGCGGTAGTGCTTCCAGCGCAGGCGTCCCTGCTGCCGGTCTTCCTCGGCGTCGGCCACGAGTTCGATCAGGCGCTCGAAGCGTTCGAAGCCTTCGGGCACGGCGCCGGAGAGATTGACCAGCACCTCGTGGTGCGGCGTGCCCCGCGCCGAGGCGGCCAGCACCACCGGCGAGCGGGCCAGCATGTCCGCCGGAGCGCCTTCGACCTGGCAATGCGGGATGAAGTCCGTGGACGAGAAGGTCCACAAGGCGGTGTCGAGCGCGGCAAGCGATTCGCCCTCGCCCGTCACCACCACTTTCGCGCCCGTGGAGCGCGCCTTGCGCAGCAGCCTGCAGGCATAGCCCAGCTTGTCGGGCACGTTGAAGTGGAAGGTGACCTCCGTCATGGCCGCGTGCGCGCTCAGGCCGCGCGGCCTTTCGCCCTGGCGGCCTTCTTCGCCGGCTTCGCGGCGGCACCGCTCGCCGCGCCTTCCTGCGCCAGCAGGTATTGCAGCAGCAGGCCGACCGGCCGGCCGGTGGAACCCTTGGCCGCGCCGCCCTTCCAGGCGGTGCCGGCGATGTCCAGGTGCGCCCAGGGATAGTTCTGCGCGAAGCGGTGCAGGAACTTGGCGGCGGTCACCGCGCCGCCCGCGCGGCCGGCGACGTTGGCCACGTCCGCGAAGTTGGTCTTGAGGCCTTCGCCGTACTCGTCGTCCAGCGGCATGCGCCAGCAGGGATCCAGTGCCGCCTCGCCGGCGGCGAGCAGCTGGTCGGCCAGTTCGTCGTCGGTGGCGAACAGGCCGCTGCGCACGCCGCCCAGGGCGATCACGCAGGCGCCCGTGAGCGTGGCGATGTCGATCACGGCGCGCGGCTTGAAGCGTTCCGCATACGTGAGCGCGTCGCAGAGGATCAGGCGGCCCTCGGCGTCGGTGTTCAGCACCTCGATGGTCTGCCCGCTCAGGCTGGTGAGGATGTCGCCAGGCTTGTAGGAGCTGCCGTCCGGCATGTTCTCGCACGAGGGGATCAGGCCGACGATGTTCAGGCGCGGCTTGAGTTCGGCGATGGCGCGGAAGGTGCCCAGCACGCTGGCGGCCCCGCCCATGTCGTACTTCATCTCGTCCATCTCGGCCGAGGGCTTGATGGAGATGCCGCCGGTGTCGAAGGTGATGCCCTTGCCCACCAGAACGATGGGCGCCTCGCCGCGGGCGCCGCCGTCGTGGCGCAGCACGATGAAGCGCAGCGGCTCGGCCGCGCCGCGGGCGACGGCGCGGAAGGATCCCATGCCGAGTTTCGCGACTTCCTTCGGGCCCAACACTTCCGCCTTGAAGCCGTGCGCCTTCGCCAGCTTGGTCGCCTCCTCGCCCAGCCACGTCGGCGTGGCGAAGTTGGGCGGCAGGTTGCCCAGTTCGCGGGCGAACTCGATGCCGACGGCGGCCGCCCGCGCACGCTGGAAGGCGTTGCGCTGCGCCGCGGCGTCGGCCACGCCGATCACGACCTTCTTCAGCTCGCGCGTTTCCGGCTTGGACTTGGTGGCCACGTAGACATAGCTGCTCTCGGCGGTGCCGCACACGGCGGCGCGCAGGGCGTCGTCGCCCGCGCCGGCCGGCAGCAGGATGGTGAGCTTGCGGGCGGTGCCGCCGCGCAGCGTGGCCGCCGCGGCCATCACGGCGGACTGGACCTTCTTGCCGCTGCCGTCGCCGGCGCCGGCGAGGATCACGCGCGGCGCCGCGATGCCCTCGCTGCGGTAGGCCTGCAGCAGCTTGCCGGGCTTGGGTTCGAGGTCGCGGCTGGCCAGGGCGGCCGACACGAGGCGGGAGACGGGATCCTTGCCGGCCTTGAAGCCTTCGGTCACCAGCACCAGCAGCACGTCGCCCTTTTCGGCGGCCGCACCCGCGACGTCGAGGGTCTTGAGTTCGAAGTCCATAATCCTTGTTCTTCCAGCGCTCGCCGCGCCCGCAGCCGCCGATGTTATTCCATTCAACCGTCCGCAAGGAGCTCGCCCGCAGTTTCGGGGCGTCGCTCGTCGTGCTGCTCACCATCGTCGTCACGATGACCCTGATCCGCACGCTCAGCCACGCCAGCCGCGGCAGCGTGAACCCGGAAGAAGTGATGATGGTGATGGGCTACACGGTCCTGGGCTACCTGCCCACCCTGCTCACGCTGTCGCTGTTCATCTCCATCGTGGGCACGCTCTCGCGCATGTACCGCGACAGCGAGATGGTGATCTGGTTCAGCGCGGGCCGCGGGCTGTCGGCCTTCCTGCGGCCCCTGTTCGGCTTCGCCTGGCCCGTGCTGCTGGTGATCGCCCTGCTTGCGCTGGTGATCTGGCCCTGGGCGACGCAGCAGCCGCAGGACCTGAAGGACCGCTACGGAAGCCGGGGCGACCTGGAGCGGGTGGCGCCCGGGCAGTTCCAGGAGTCCGCGAGCGGGCGGCGCGTGTTCTTCCTGGACAAGGACACGCCGGACAACAAGGCGGGGCGCAACATCTTCATCTCCACCACCGAGCGCGACCGCGAGGCCGGGACGTCCGCGCGCACCGGGCGGGTGGAGGCGGTGGGCGACGAGCAGGACC
>JAEZEB010000154.1 GCA_023438115.1 Pseudomonadota bacterium
GCCTTTCTCCTTGCGTGCGTTGTGCTTCAGGCGGCCAGCCAGCCGCTGCCGCTGCGGCCGTCGGCCACGTGGATCTCCGCCCTGCTGCCGATTGCCTGATCGAGCGCCGCGCGCGCGAGTTCCGGCGTGTTGTTCTGCTCGCTCAGGTGCGCGGCGACCACCTGGCGCAGCTTGCCCATGGCCAGCAGCGACTGCGCGAGCGCGGCGGCCGCGGAGTTGGCGAGGTGGCCGTAGTTACCGCCGACGCGCCGCTTGAGGAAGGGTGGGTAGCGCGAGGCCTGCAGCATCGCCTCGTCGTGGTTGCACTCCAGCACCAGCGTCGCGCAGGCGGCGAGTTCCTCCTGCACGTGCGCGGTGACGTGGCCCAGGTCGGTCAGCAGCCCGAGCCGCACCGTGCCGTCGTGGCAGGTCAGCTGCAGCGGCTCGCGCGCGTCGTGCGGCACGGTGAAGGGCCGCACCTCCATGTCGCGCAAGGCGATCGCCGCGCCGTCGCCGGCGATGCGCAGCAGGCCGCCGAAATCGGGCTGCCCGATCGCGGCATAAGTGCCTTCGCTCATGTAGACCGGGATGCGCTCGCGCAGCGCGAGCTGGCGCGCGCAGCCGATGTGGTCGCCGTGCTCGTGGGTGACGAAGATCGCGTCGATCTGCTCGGCCAGCATGCCGGCCGCCGCGAGCCGCTTGTCCAGCTCGCGCAGGCCCAGGCCGCAGTCGACCAGCAGGTGCGTCAGTCCCGCGGCGCCGCGCGCCTGGACGACCGTCGCATTGCCGGAGCTGCCGCTGCCCAGGCTCTTGAAGCGGATCACTTCAGGTCGTCGGCGATGACCTGGACGATGCGCTGCGCGTTGGCGGAGGTTTCCGGCGCGCCGTTGGCGTTCTGCACCGAGACCGTGGTGGTCTGGCCTTCGGTCTGCAGGTTGATGCGGAACTTCAGCGGCTGCTGGTTGCGGTCGCCGCCGCCGAAGCTGAACAGGCGGCCCAGGAAGCCGGGATCCTTCTTCTCCGGGTTGGGCGGCACGTAGCGCACGAAGTACGTGCCCTGGCTGCGGTCGCGGTCTTCCACGGTGAAGCCGGTGCGGTCCAGCGCCAGGCCCACGCGGCGCCAGGCGCGGTCGAAGGGCTCGTCGATCAGCACCACCGGCTGCTCGCCCACCTTGGCGATGCGCGAGGTCGGCGTGGGTTGCGCGCTGGCCAGGGCGGCCTGCGCCTGCATCTGCGGCGTGCCCAGGCGGACCATCAGGCGGCGCAGGAATTCGGCTTCCAGTTCCGGATCGGAGGGGCGGGGCTGCCACACCGTCTGGTCCTTCTGGTTGCTGGCGTACACCTCCTCCATGCCGCGGTGGCTGATGTAGATCTCGGTGCCGCCATTCGCGGAGCGCTCCAGGCGCGTGCGGAACTTGTCGCGCTCGGACGTGGAGTAGACCGAGTCGATCAGCTTGCCCAGGGTGCTGCGGATGAAGTCCTGCGGGATCTTGGCGCGGTTCTCGGCCCAGTCCGTTTCCATGATGCCCAGGTTGGACTGGTCCATGGCCAGCAGGAAGCCGTTCTCCTGCCAGAACTCGCGCACGATGGGCCAGACCTGGTCGGCCGGGCGGTTCACCACCAGCCAGCGCTGGTTGCCCGCACGCTCCACGCGCACGTCGCCGACGGCGGTGGCCGCGGTGGGCAGGTTGGGCACCGACTGCCCCAGCTGGTAGCTGTTGGCGGACACCGCGCCGCCCGGCAGCACGTAGCGCGTGTCGCGCGACAGCTGGGTCAGGTCCGGCGGCACCTCCAGGCTGGTGCCGCGGCTGGCGCTCTTGTAATCGATCTTCTCGCCTTCCAGCACGCTGCAGGCGGACAGGGCTGCGGCCAGGGCCAGCAGGCCCAACTTCACGGTCAACTTCATGGAATCCCCTCTGCTTTCCCGGCCGGCTCAGGCCAGGAGGCCGGCGGAGCGCAGCGCGCCCTCGACGACCGCTTCGTTGCCCTTCGTGAGGGGCGTCATGGGCAGGCGCAGGGCGCCGCCGATGAGGCCCATGCGGGCCATCGCCCACTTCACGGGAATCGGGTTCGCTTCGACGAACAGGTGCTTGTGCAGCGGCAGCAGGCGGCGCTGGATCTCCATCGCGCGCTTGGCGTCGCCGGCGACGGCGGCCACGCACAGTTCGTGCATCAGGCGCGGCGCCACGTTGGCGGTGACGCTGATGTTGCCCTGGCCGCCGCACAGCATCAGCGCCACGGCGGTGGGGTCGTCCCCGGAATAGATCGCGAAGCCCTCGGGGCAGTCGCGGATCAGCCACTGCGCGCGCTCGATGTTGCCCGTCGCCTCCTTGATGCCGACGATGCCGGGCACCTCGGCGAGGCGCAGCACGGTGTCGTGCAGCATGTCGGCCACGGTGCGCCCGGGCACGTTGTAAAGCACCATGGGCAGGTCGCCGGTCTCCTCGGCGATCGCCTTGAAGTGGAGGTACTGGCCTTCCTGCGTGGGCTTGTTGTAGTAGGGCACCACCTGCAGCTGGCAGGTGGCGCCGACTTTCTGCGCGTATTTCGCGAGCTCGATCGCCTCGAGCGTGGAGTTGGCGCCGCAGCCGGCCATGATGGGCACGCGCCCGTTGGCCTGCTCCACCGCCACGCGGATGATCTCGCGGTGTTCGTCGACGTCGACGGTCGGCGACTCGCCGGTCGTGCCGACCACGCCGATGCAGTCGGTGCCTTCGGCGATGTGCCAGTCCACGAGCTTGCGGAGCGTGGGGTAGTCGACGCTGCCGTCGTCGTGCATCGGCGTCACGATCGCGACGATGCTGCCTGTGATGGGTGTCATGGGGCTTGTTCCCGGGGAATAGCGGATTCTAGCGAGAGCGGGTAACGCTCCGGTGTATCGGCCCCGGGGACTTCCCGGACCGCGGCGATCCGCTGCACGAAGCGGTCGGGGGCGCCCAGGAAACCGTCCTCGTAGGCGACCACCCGCAGGCCGGCGCAGGCTTGCAGCAGCTCGCCCGGGCGCAGCAGGAAGTCGGGGCGCGAGGGCTTGCCCACCGTCTCGTTGCCCGCGGCGAAGGTTTCGTACAGCAGCACGCCGCCGGGCGCCACCGCCTCCAGGATGCGGGGCCACAGCGGCCGCCAGAGGTAATTGGTGACGACCACCGCGCCGAATGTGCGGCCGGCAAGGGGCCAGGGGCCGTTCTCGATGTCGGCCGCGATCGTCTCGCCGGTGCCGGCGAGCGTCGCCAGGGCTTCGGTATCGCGATCGACGCCCGTGACCGGGTGGCCGCGGCCGGCGAACCAGCGCATGTGGCGCCCGCGCCCGCAGGCGAGATCGAGCACCGCGCCGCCGGCGGGCACCAGCGGCGCGAAGCGGACGATCCAGGGCGAGGGGGCTTCGGTGCCGTGCATGGGATCAGTGCGGACGGGCCTCGTCCTTCAGGACCTTCAGCGCCATGTCTTCCACCACGCCGGGGGCGAGCAGCTTGAGGAAGCGCCCGAGCTTGCCCTTGGCCGTCATCACGACCTCGCGCACGCGGGTGTCCATGCCTTCGATGATGAGGCGCGCGCATTCCTCCACGGTCATGGCGTCCTCCTCCTTCAGCCCGCTCTGGCCCAGCGGCCGGCCCTGGGCGTTGTAGCCGCGGTGGCGGATGCTGGTGGTGACCACGCCGGGATACGCCGTGGTGACGCTGATGCCGCGCAGCTTGACCTCGCTGCGCAGCGCCTCGAAGAAGCCGGTCATCGCGAACTTGGTGGCGCTGTAGGCGGTGCGCCCCGGCACGCCCAGCAGGCCGGCGAGCGAGCTCACGGCCACGATGCGCCCGCGCGTCTCCTTGAGGTAAGGCAGCGCGGCATGCGTGCACCACACGGAACCCCACAGGTTGATGCGCATGAGGGTCTCGTACCAGTGCAGGTCTTCTTCCTTCACGTCCTCGAACAGCGCCTGCGCCGACATGCCGGCGTTGTTCACCAGGGTGTCGATGCGGCCGAACTCCGCCACCGTGCGCGCCACCATGCCGCGGCACTGCGCCTCGTCGGCGACGTCCATGGGCACGCACAGCACGCGCGTGCCGTGGGCGCGGCACTGCGCCGCCACGGCCTCGAGCTTCTCGGGGCTGCGCGCGGCGAGCACCAGGGCGATGCCCTCCTTGTCCCGCGCGGCCAGCTGGCGGGCCATTTCGGCGCCGATGCCGTCGGAGCCTCCGGTGATGATGGTGACGTTCATAGGACGCGCAATGTACCGGTTCATGCGGCGCGTGCGCGTCCCCTGCAAGGCAGAGGAAACCCGGGGCGGGCTACTGGAAGCAGGCCCAGACCAGGTCCGCCACGCCCACCATGAACTGGGGGCGCGTGTAGAGCGCGAACACCGCGGCGAGCATCAGGGCCGCGGCGCCCCAGGCGAGCCACTTGCCGGTGCGCGCGCGCATGTCAGGCCGCCTGCGCCGCCGGGGCGCGCACGATGGGGGTCTCGCGCACCGGCAGGTTCACCAGCGCGGCGAAGATGCCCAGGGCGATGGAGAGGTACCACACGACGTCGTAGCTGCCGGTGCGGTCGTACAGCAGGCCGCCGAGCCACACGCCCATGAAGGAGCCGATCTGGTGGCTGAAGAACACGAAGCCCCCCAGCATCGACAGGTGGGCGACGCCGAAGATCTGCGCCACGGTCGCATTGGTGGGCGGCACCGTGGACAGCCACAGCAGGCCGATGACGGCGGAGAACAGGTACACCGACCAGGGCGTGAGCGGCGCCAGGATGAAGAGGGTGATCGCCACCGAGCGGCAGAAATAGATGGTGGCGAGGATCTTGCGCCGCGCGAACTTCTGGCCCAGCGATCCGGCGATGTACGAGCCGAAGACGTTGAACAGGCCGATCAGCGCCAGCGCCGTCGTGGCCACCTGGGGCGTCATGCCGTGGTCCCGCAGGTAGCTGGGCAGGTGCACGCCGATGAAGACCACCTGGAAGCCGCAGACGAAATAGCCCGCCGTGAGCAGCATGAAGCTGGGATAGCGCAGTGCCTCGGCGAAGGCGTGGGCCGCCGACTGCTCGCGCTTCGGCGCGGCGCCGCCGGTGAAGCCCGGCTCGCGCAGGCCCCAGGCCAGCGGCACGATCAGCAGCACGGCCGCCGACAGCACGTACAGCGCCTCCTGCCAGCCCAGCGCCTGGATCAGCCAGCCGTCCACCGGCAGCATCAGGAACTGGCCGAAGGAGCCCGCGGCCGCCGCCACGCCCATCGCCCACGAGCGCTTGGCGGGATCGATCTGGCGGCCGATCACGCCGTAGATCACCGCATAGGTGGTGCCGGCCTGCGCCGCGCCGATCAGGACGCCCGCGGCCAGCGCGAACACGAAGGCATTGGGCGCCGCGCCCATGCCCAGGAGGCCCAGGCCATAGAGGAGGGCGCCGCCCACCAGCACCTTGAAGGCGCCGAAGCGGTCGGCCAGCATGCCCGCGAAGATGCCGAAGAAGCCCCAGGCGAGGTTCTGGATCGCGATGGCGAAGGAGAAGGTCTCGCGGTCCCAGCCCTGGGCCTGCGTGATCGGCTGCAGCCACAGGCCGAAGCCGTGGCGGATGCCCATGGACAGGGTGACGATCAGCGCGCCGCAGGCGAGCACCTGCGCCATCGAAAGTCTGCGTTCGGGGGGAGACATGGCACGCGACTGTAGCGAGAAGGCCGCAGGATCGCTTGCCGCGGGCCTGACAACCCTGTTGAAATGTTCGCGGGGGATTGATGCCGTACCTGCATGAATGTAGGCTGGGCTGTATGCGCATCCAGTGAGGCGCCCGGCGCCGACTACAATCCCCAACCCCTATGGCCACCAAACCCTCCGAGTACTCCGAAGGTTCGATCCGCGTCCTCAAGGGCCTCGAGCCCGTGAAGCAGCGGCCGGGCATGTACACCCGCACCGACAACCCCCTGCACGTGCTGCAGGAGGTCGTGGACAACGCCGCCGACGAGGCCCTCGCGGGCCACGGCAAGCGCATCCGCGTGGTACTGCACACCGATGGTTCCGTCAGCGTCGAGGACGACGGCCGCGGCATTCCGTTCGGCCTGCATCCCGAGGAGAAGGCGCCGGTGATCGAGCTGGTCTACACGCGCCTGCACGCCGGCGGCAAGTTCGACAAGGGCAAGGGCGGCGCCTATTCCTTCTCCGGCGGCCTGCACGGCGTGGGCGTGTCCGTGACCAACGCCCTCGCGAAGCGGCTCGAAGCCACGAGCTACCGCGACGGCGAGGTCGCCACCATCGTCTTCGCTGGCGGCGACGTCGAGGAGAAGCTGAAGAAGCGCAAGGCCGGCCCCGACGACCGCAAGCAGGGCACCACCGTGCGCGTGTGGCCCGATGCGAAGTACTTCGATACCACCCAGCTGCCGATGAACGAGCTGGCGCACCTGCTGCGCAGCAAGGCGGTGCTGATGCCCGGCGTCACCGTGCAGCTGGTGGACGAGAAGAAGAAGGACACCCAGAGCTGGCAGTACAAGGGCGGCCTGCGCGACTACCTGATGCAGACGCTGCCGGCCGACCCGGTGATCCCGCTGTTCGAGGGCGAAGGCTACGCCGACGACAACGAGAACTTCGCCGAAGGCGAGGGCGCCGCCTGGTGCGTGGCCTTCACCGAGGAAGGCGCGCCGGTGCGCGAGAGCTACGTCAACCTGATCCCCACCACGGCCGGCGGCACGCACGACAGCGGCCTGCGCGACGGCCTGTTCAACGCGGTCAAGAGCTTCATCGAGCTGCACAACCTGCAGCCCAAGGGCGTGAAGCTGCTGCCCGAGGACGTCTTCGCCCGCGCTTCGTACGTGCTCTCCGCCAAGGTGCTGGACCCCCAGTTCCAGGGCCAGATCAAGGAACGGCTGAACTCGCGCGACGCGGTGCGGCTGGTATCGTCGTTCGTGCGGCCGGCGCTGGAGCTGTGGCTCAACCAGCACGTTGACTACGGGAAGAAGCTGGCCGAACTCGCCATCAAGGCGGCGCAGTCGCGCCAGAAGGCCGGCCAGAAGGTGGAAAAGCGCAAGGGCTCCGGCGTCGCCGTGCTCCCCGGCAAGCTCACCGACTGCGAGAGCAAGGAGATCGCGCACAACGAGCTGTTCCTGGTGGAGGGCGACTCCGCCGGCGGCAGCGCCAAGATGGGCCGCGACAAGGAGTCGCAGGCCATCCTGCCGCTGCGCGGCAAGGTGCTCAACACCTGGGAAGTCGAGCGCGACCGCCTGTTCGCCAACACCGAGATCCACGACATCTCGGTGGCGATCGGCGTCGATCCGCACGGTCCCACGGACGCCGTCGACCTCTCGGGCCTGCGCTACGGCAAGGTCTGCATCCTGTCCGACGCCGACGTCGACGGCTCGCACATCCAGGTGCTGCTGCTGACGCTGTTCTTCCGCCATTTCCCGAAGCTGATCGAGGCCGGCCACGTCTACGTCGCGCGGCCGCCGCTGTTCCGCGTGGACGTGCCCGCGCGCGGCAAGAAGCCGGCCGGCAAGGAATACGCGCTGGACGAAGGCGAGCTCGCGCACATCCTCGACAAGTTGCGCAAGGAAGGCGTGTCCGAAGGCAAGTGGACCATCAGCCGCTTCAAGGGCCTGGGCGAGATGAGCGCCGAGCAGCTGTGGGAAACCACGCTGAACCCGGACACCCGCCGCCTGCTGCCGGTGCAGCTGGGCAAGTTCGACTTCTCCGGCACCGCGGACCTCATCACGAAGCTCATGGGCAAGGGCGAAGCCGCCGCGCGCCGCGAGCTGATGGAGCTGCATGGGGATGCGGTGGAGGTGGATATCTGATGCGGCGCCTCGCGCGGTTCCGTGGACCCCTTAGGGTGGGCCTGTCTCTATACACATCTCCGAGCCCACGAGACGCTCATGAATCTGGGATT
>JAEZEB010000159.1 GCA_023438115.1 Pseudomonadota bacterium
GGCCAGTCCGCCTGCGGACGGCCGAACATCTCCACCCTGCCCTGCGCAGGCAGCAGTTGCGCGAGCGCCTTCAGCAAGGTCGTCTTGCCGGCGCCGTTGGGACCGGCGATGGCCGTCCAGCGGCCCGCGGGCAGCGCGAGGTCCACGCCTTGCAGCACCTCGCGGCCGCCGAGCGACACGCGCAGTCCCGCGCAACGCAAAGCCGGCGCGTTCATGGCGCCCTCCGCTGCATCAGCACCAGCAGGTAGCCGCCACCCAGGACGGCGGTGACCACGCCCACCGGCAGCTCCTTCGGCGCGAGCAGCCAGCGCGCCAGCACGTCGGCCGCGAGCAGCAGCACGCCGCCCGCGAGCGCGGACAACAGCAGCAGCCAGCGGTGCGTGGGCTTGGCGAGCGCGCGCACGAGATGCGGCGCCATGAGGCCGATGAAGGCGACCAGGCCCACGTGGGCCACCGCCGCTCCCGTGGCGAGCGCCATCACCGCCACCAGCAAGCGCCGCACCGACGCCAGCGGGATGCCCAGGCTCGCCGCCGTGGATTCGCCCAGCGCGAGCGCGTCGAGCGCGCGGCTGAACACGATGCCCAGCACCGCCGACAGCGCCAGCACCAGCGCGAGCAGCACGGCACCGGGCCAGCCCAGGAAGCCCGTGGTCCCGAGCAGGAAGGCCTGCATGGTCCGCAGCAGCTCCGGCTGCAGGAACATCGCCAGCGACGCGAAAGCGCCGAACACCATGCCGACGATCACGCCGGCCAGCAGCAGGCGCGCGGTCTGCTGCACGCCGCGCGCGAGGGCGAGGGTCACGCTCACGGCGCCCAGCGCCCCGACGAAAGCCGCGCCCGTGAGGCCGAAGCGCGTGCCCCAGCCCGCCAGCTGCGGTGTCGCTCCCAGCACGACCAGCAACAATGCGACGCCGAACGCCGCGCCGGTGGCGCTTCCGAGCAGATAGGGATCGGCCAGCGGATTGCGGAACAGCCCCTGCGCCACCGCACCCGCGAGGCCCAGCAGCGCGCCGGCGAACCACGCCCCGAGGGTGCGCGGCAGGCGGATCTCCCAGAGGATGGTGAGGCCGGTGCCGGTTTCGTCCAGCAGCGGCTCCCAGCCCAGGCTGCCTACGGCCACGCCCAGCCCCAGCAGGCCCGCGCTGGCGGCGAACAGCCAGGCCGCGACCGCGGCCGGCGCGCCCGCGCGTCCGTTCACCTCGGCGCTCCCACGCGCTCGCCTTGCAGGCACTGCACCATGAGGCGCGCGCCTTCGGCCATGCGCGGGCCGGCGCGCACCAGGGCATCGGCCTCCTCGCGCGAGAAGGCGCACACGCGGCCCGTGCGCAGCGCCGCGATGCGCTGCCAGCCGGGACGCGATGCCAGCCGCGGCACCTCGGAGGCGCCGGCGAGCATGATCACCTGCGGGTCGGCGCGCACCACGAACTCGGGGTTCAGCTGGGGAAAAGGCCCGAGCTTCCCCGGCACGATATTGGCCACGCCCAGGCGCGCGAGCAGTTCGCCGATGAAGGACGATTCGCTCGCCGCATGCGGCACGCTGCTCACCTCGAAGTACACGCGCGTGCCGCGCAGCTGCGGCGGCACCGAGGCGGCCACCGCGTCCAGGCCGCGGCGGATGTCTTCCCACACGCGCTGCGCGTCGCCGGCGGCCAGCACGGGCCCGAGCAGCGCCAGCACGCGCTGCACGTCCGCGAAGGTCCGCGGCTCCAGCGCGAGCACCGTCAGGCCCAATGCCTGCAGGCGCGGCAAGGCGCGCGAGGAAGTCGGCGCGAGCACCAGGTCGGGCTTCAGCGCCACGATGGCTTCGACGCGCGCGTCCTCCAGCCCGCCCACGTGCGGCAGAGCCCGCACGGCGGCGGGATGGTTGGAATAGTCGTCCACGCCGACCAGGCGCCCGCACGCATCGAGCGCGCAGACGAATTCTGTGAGCGAAGGCAGCAGCGACACGATGCGCTGCGGCGGGCGCGCGATCTCGACGCGCGTTCCCAGGTCGTCCGTCACCTGCACGGCCGCCGAGGGCAGCACGATGGACAGCAAGGCGAGCAGCGCCAGCCAGCTACGCATGCGCCCTGCTCCACGCCAGCACGATGCGGTGCAGCTGTTCGACGCCGTCGGTGAGCGCAGCCGGTCCCGGCTGCAGGATGTCGGCGGACTTGATCTCGAACAGCTGGCCGTCGCGCACGGCGTTCACGGCCTCCCAGCCGGCGCGCGCGGCGACCTTCTCCGGCCGGAACTTCTTGCCGCACCAGGAGCCGACCACGATGTCGGGATTGCGCCGCACGATCTCCGCCGGGTCCACGACGATGCGGTCCTTGCCCATGGGCTGGCGCGCCAGCTCCGGAAAGATGTCGTCCCCGCCCGCGATGGCGAGCAGCTCCGACACCCAGCGGATGCCGCTGATGGGCGGCTCGTCCCACTCCTCGAAGTAGACGCGCGGGCGGCGCGGCAGCGCGCGGCCCGCGGCCTCGATCTCCAGCAGGCGCGCGCGCATGCCTTCCAGCAGCCGCAGGCCGTCGCCCGCGCGGCCCACCATCGCGGCCACCTGGTACAGCATGGCGAAGATCTCCTCCACGCCGCGCTGGTTGAAGATGGTGACCTGCACGCCGCGCCGCACCAGTTCGGCGGCGATGTCGGCCTGCAGGTCGGAGAAGCCGAACACGCAGTCCGGCCGCAATTCCAGGATCCTGTCGATCTTCGCAGTGAGGAAGGCGCTCACCTTCGGCTTCTCCTCGCGCGCGCGGCGCGGCCGCACGGTGTAGCCGGAGATGCCGACGATGCGCGCCTCCTCGCCCAGCAGGTACAGCCATTCCGTCGCCTCCTCGGTGAGGCAGACGATGCGGGCGGGTCCGCGCGGAATGGCGATCATGGGCGCGATCCTAGAACTGCACGCGCAGCGAAGCGGTGAACTGCCGCCCCGGCTCGGGATAGATGGACTGCACCTGGCCGCCCGCGCAGCCGAAAGCCTGCGTGTAGTACCTGCGGTCGAACAGGTTGGTCACGCCCACGGCCAGTTCCGCCTGCGGGTGGAACTGCCAGGCGTAGCGCGCGTCGGCCGTGGTGTACGAGGGCATGGTGCAGCTGTTCTCGAAGTCCGGATGCTGCGACGATACCCAGTTCACGCCGCCGCCCACGCGATGCCCCGCCACCGGGGTCCAGTCGGCGCGCACGGCGAGCGTCCGTCCGGGCACCAGCGGCACGTCGCGCCCTTCGTACGGGCCCGAGCGGAAGGTGGCCTGGCGCCAGGCCGCATGCACGCTCCAGCCGAAGGTGGCGGTGGGTGCATGTTTCCAGTCGAGTTCCAGGCCCTGGCGGCGCGTGGGATCGAAATTGATGTTGGCGCCGTGGAAGCCGAAGGGGCTGTTGGGCCCCGCGGCGTTGGGGTCGTAGCCGATCTCGTCGGTGAGCGCGCTGCGGTACAGCCGCGCTTCCAGGCCGCCGCGGGCATGCGCCCAGCGCGCGCCCAGCTCGATGTCGCGCGAACGCTGCGGCCGCAGGTCCAGGCCCGGCGTGGTGAAGTTGAATTCGTCGACGTTGGCGAAGCGGAAGCTGTGGCCCACGCGCGCGTAGCCCGTCCAACCGGCGCCGAACGGATGGCTCAACCCCAGCTCCCAGGCGTTGATGCTTTCGGTGAAGCCGCTCGCGGTGGAACTGTTGTCCTTGTCGGCCTGCTCCGCCCGCGCGCCCACCGACAAGCGCGTGCCGGTGCGCAGCGTGACGTCGTCCCTGGCGTAGAAGCCGCGCGAGCGCTGCGTGGCCTCGGCGCCGAAGGGGCCCAGCACCTCGCGCCGCCACTCCGCGAGGTCGACGCCGAAGACCAGCGCGTTCTTCAGCCCGGCGACATCCCCCTCGTGGCGGGCACGCACGCCCCAGGTGTCGGCGGTGATGTCGTAGTCGTACGCGAAGCCGCCGTTCATGCTGCGCACGATCTTCTCGCGCCGCGCGACGTCGAAGCCGAACTGCCAGGCGCCGGCATCGGCGGTGCCGAACACGCCCGCGCGCTCGTTGCGCAGCCGCGCCCAGTCCCCGGGGCGCGTCGTCTGGCGGGGATCCTGCTCGTACTGCGCCGTGGTGAGCGCGCCCGGCAGGCGCGCGTGCACGGCGTCCTCGCCAAGGCGCGCGCCCAGGCGCAGCCAGTCGTTGGACCACTGCCCCGTGACGGTGCCCGCGCGCGAACGCGCGGCGGAGTTCTCGCGCCAGCCGTGCGCGCGGCGCGCCTGCACGTCGGCGTCGAGCGAGAAGC
>JAEZEB010000189.1 GCA_023438115.1 Pseudomonadota bacterium
GCGGATGGTTCATCCGCCAGCGCCGGTTTCAAGAAAGGAACAGGGTCATGAAATCCCTGATCAAATACGGCGACGCCGCCGGCGTGGCCGCCTCGCTCCTGTGCCTGCTGCACTGCATGGCGATGCCGCTCGTGATCCTGGCATTCCCGATGCTCGGGCTGGCGCAC
This sequence comes from Pseudomonadota bacterium, assembly GCA_023438115.1. Taxonomy (GTDB): domain Bacteria; phylum Pseudomonadota; class Gammaproteobacteria; order Burkholderiales; family Burkholderiaceae_C; genus Ramlibacter. The sequence continues at coordinate 168 of JAEZEB010000189.1, forward strand.
GCGCACGATACCTTCCACGACACCCTGATCGCGGCGGTGACCTTGCCGGTCTTGCTGGCGCTGGTGCCGGGCTACCTGCGGCATCGCGACAAGACCACCTTGCTGGTGGGCTGCGCGGGCCTGGGGCTGTTTCTGGGCGCCGTGTTCGTCGCCAGCCCGCTGTTCGGCGAAATGGCCGAAGCGGTATTGGCCGTCATCAGCGGCTTCATGCTGCTGTACGCGCACCTGCGCAACCGTCGTCACTGCAAGCGTTGCGGTGGCAACGAAGCAGCCCATCGCGCCGCGCCTTCGTGCCACGTGCGCTGATCCAGGTCGTGCGCTGACCAAGGTGCTGTCCGGGCGCTGACCCAGGCGACGATTCAGTCAGGCGCTAACTCAGGCAGGCACTGATCCTGGCACTGATCCAGGCGCTGAGTCTGGCACTGATCCAGGCGCTGAGCCTGGCGCTACAGGCCCGCTCGCTGCGGCCCGGCCAGCGTGCGTAGCTGGAAGCGGTAGCGGTCGCCAAACAGGAAGGTTTCGGAGAACGTCATCAGGTCGGCATGCTGCGGCCCCAGCCCGTCCGGCGGGGGCAGCGGGCCGCTGCGGCGCAGCGATGCCAGCGCGACCTCGGACGCGCCCGGGTCGCGTGAACGCTGCACCTGGACGTCGGTGAGCTGGCCCGCGCGGTCGATCGTGATGTTCAGCACCACCACCGCCGGCAGCATGGGCGGCAGTTCTCCCTCGAATACCCGCTCTGGATTGCGCAGCATGACGTGGCGCGCGACGTCGGCCTTGTAGGCGTCGAGCGTGCGCGTTGCCGCGGGAGACGGGGCGGAGGCCGGTAGCGGGGTACTGGCCGCGACCCCGGCGATGGCCGGCGCCGCTGGCGCCCGTGCCGACGTGCTGCATGCGGCCAGGGCCGCGAACACGATTGCGGCGAAGAGTAGTGATAGGACCGGTGCAAAGGCCGGCGCGAAGGTCGAAGTGAAGGCCGGCGCGAAGGTCGGAACGAAGGCCGGCGAAACGACCGCCGGCGCGACGATTGGGCCAGGGATCGGGCCGGAGATCGGGCCAGGGACTGGGCGGAGGATGCGCGCGCAGCGCGCCGAACCGATACTGCGATGTAGGGTTTTCATGGCCGGTACAGGACAGTCGCAGGTCGCGCCGGGATTGGCGTAACCGTTCGACCCGTCCGTACGGCCGGAGTTCCTCTACATTATGCGAACAGGCGCCGCAGCTCCTGGCCGGGGTCTTGCGCGCGCATGAAGGCTTCGCCGACCAGAAACGCGTGCACGCCGGCCGCGCGCATGCGCTGCACGTCGCCGGGGCCGAGGATGCCCGATTCGGTCACCACCAGCCGGTCCTGGGGAATGCGCCCCAACAGGCCCAGCGTGGTGTCGAGCGTGACCTCGAAGGTACGCAGGTTGCGGTTGTTGATGCCCACCAGTGGACTCTTGAGCCTGAGCGCCGCGTCGAGTTCCATGCCGTCGTGCACTTCGACCAGCACGTCCATGCCCAGGTCCATGGCGCAGGCTTCCAGTTCCGCCATCAGGCCATGGTCGAGCGCGGCGACGATCAGCAAAATCGCATCGGCACCCATCGCGCGCGCCTCATAGACCTGGTAGGGGTCGATCATGAAATCCTTGCGCAGCACCGGCAGGTCGCAGGCGGCGCGCGCCTGCTGCAGATACTGGCTCGAACCCTGGAAGAAGCGGGCGTCGGTCAGCACCGACAGGCAGGCCGCGCCGTGTTCGGCATAGCTGCGCGCGATCGCGGCCGGCTCGAAGTCGGGGCGCAGTACGCCTTTCGAGGGCGACGCCTTCTTGACTTCGGCGATCACGCCGGCCTGGCCCAGGGCGATCTTCGCGCGCAGGCCGGCTTCGAAGCCACGCAGGGCGCTGCGCGCTTCGCGATCGCTTTCGACGTCACGGCGCAGGCTGGCCAGGTCGCGCACCTTGCGCGCCGCGGCTACTTCGTCGGCCTTCACGGCCAGGATCTGGTTCAGGATGTCGGACATCGATGCTCTCGCGGTTGGAATTAATTGACTGCGCCAAGCTGGCGCGTGACCTGGACGAACTGCTCCAGCTTGGCGATGGCATCGCCCGATGCGATCGCCTGGCGCGCCTTGGCCAGGCCGGCCGCGATCGAATCGGTCACGCCCGCCGCATACAGCGCGGTGCCGGCGTTCAGGGCCACGATGTCGTGGGCCGGGCCCGGCTCGCCGCGCAGCGCTTCGAGTACGCGCGCCTTCGACTCCTGGGCATTGCTCACCTTGAGGTTGCGGCTCGAGATCATCTGCAGGCCGAAGTCTTCGGGATGGATTTCGTATTCGCGGATCTGGCCGTTCACCAGTTCGCCGACCAGCGTGCCGGCGCCGAGCGAGACTTCGTCCATGTTGTCGCGGCCCCAGACCACCATCGCATGTTCGGCGCCCAGGCGCTGCAGCACGCGCACCTGGATGCCCACCAGGTCGGGGTGGAACACGCCCATCAGGATGTTGGGCGCGCCGGCCGGATTGGTCAGCGGCCCCAGGATGTTGAACAGCGTGCGCACGCCCATCTCCTTGCGCACCGGAGCCACGTTCTTCATCGCCGGATGGTGGTTGGGCGCGAACATGAAGCCGATGCCGGTCTCGGCGATGCACCTGCCGATCGCTTCCGGCGAGAGGTTGAGGCTGATGCCCAGGCCTTCGACGGCGTCCGCGCTGCCGCTCTTGCTGGAGACGCTGCGGCCGCCGTGCTTGCTGACCTTCGCACCCGCGGCGGCCGCCACGAACATCGCGCAGGTGGAGATGTTGAAGGTGTGCGAGCCGTCGCCGCCCGTGCCGACGATGTCCACCAGGTGCGTCTTGTCCGCGACGTGGACCTTGGTGGAGAACTCGCGCATCACCTGCGCCGCGGCGGTGATCTCGCCGATGGTTTCCTTCTTCACGCGCAGGCCGGTGACGATCGCCGCGGTCATGACGGGCGAGAGTTCGCCGCTCATGATCAGCCGCATCACGTGCAGCATCTCGTCGTGGAAGATCTCGCGGTGCTCGATGGTGCGTTGCAGCGCTTCCTGGGGGGTGATGGACATGGCGGTCTCCTCGGGGTGTTCGGTCATGGGCTGGGGGGATCGGTGAGCGCGCGCCTGAGCCCGAAACCCACGAACATGGCGCCGGCCGCGCGGTCGAGCCAGTGCATGCCGCGCTGCACGGCCTGGCGCCGCGCCATCCAGGCGGCGGCCAGGGCCCAGCCGGCGTTCACGGCGACGCTGTTGACGTTGAAGAGGGTGCCGAGCAGCACGAAGGCCAGCGCCTTGTGCTCCGTGCCCGGCGCGATGAACTGCGGCACGAAGGCGAGGAAGAAGATCGCCACCTTCGGGTTCAGCACGTTGGTGAGGAAGCCGCCGCGGAAGACGGCCCAGGCGTTCGCCGCAGGCGCGGCCAGCGCCAGCTCGCGCAAGTCGGGCGTCGTGGCCGGCCGGCGCGCGGCGAGCAGGCGCACGCCGACCCACACGAGGTAGGCCGCGCCCATCCACTTCAGCACGGTGAAGGCGGTGGCCGACGCCGCCAGCAGCGCACCGACGCCGACGGCCGCGGCGAACACGTGCACGAAGCAGCCGGCCGTGATGCCGAGCCCGGCGACCACGCCCGCGCGGGCGCCGCCGCGCAAGGCGTTGCTGACGATGTAGAGGACGTCCGGCCCCGGCGTGAGGTTCAGCAGCAGGCCGGCGGCGATGAACAGGACGAGGTGCTGCGCATCCGGCATCGCGCGCTCCTCAGGCCCGGAAGAACGAGCGGATCGCCGCGACGGCGCGATCCACGCCCTCCGCGTCCACGTCGAGGTGCGTCACGAAGCGCAGGCGGTACAGGCCCGTGGCCAGCACGCCCTGCGTGGCAAGGAAGGGCAACAGCTCCTGCGAGCGCTCGCGCGCGGCGCCCTCCAGGTCGACGAACACGATGTTCGTCTGCGGCGCCTCCACGCGCACGCCCTCGATGCCTTGCAGGCCTTCGGCCAGGCGGCGGGCCAGCGCGTGGTCGTCCGCGAGGCGCTCCACGTGGTGCTCCAGCGCATGCGACGCGGCCGCCGCGAGCACGCCGGATTGCCGCATGGCGCCCCCCGCCATCTTGCGGATGCGGCGGGCGCGTGCAATCAGTTCCTTCGAGCCGCACAGCGCGGAGCCGACGGGCGCGCCCAGCCCCTTGCTGAAGCAGACCGAGACGCTGTCGAACAGGCCGGCGATGCTGCGGGCTTCGCCGCGTGCATCGCTGCCGGACTGCGCCGCCTGCGCGACCGCCGCATTGAACAGGCGCGCGCCATCGAGATGCGTCGCAAGGCCCTTGCCACGCGCGAGGGCGGTTGCCTGTTCCAGGTAGGCGAAGGGCAGCACCTTGCCGCCCAGCGTGTTCTCCAGCGCCAGCAAACGGGTGCGGGCGAAATGCGGGTCGTCGGGCTTGATCGCCGCCTCGATGTCGGCCAGCGCCAGGCTACCATCCGGCTGGTGCTCCAAGGGCTGCGGCTGCACGCTGCCGAAGACCGCCGCGCCGCCGCCTTCCCAGCGGTAGCAATGCTGCTGCTGGCCGACGATGTATTCGTCGCCGCGCTGGCAGTGCGCAAGCAGGCCGCACAGGTTGCCCTGGGTGCCGGTCGGCACGAACAGCGCGGCTTCGAAGCCCAGCATGCCGGCGATCTTTTCCTGCAGCGTGTTGACGCTGGGGTCGTCGCCGAAGACGTCGTCGCCGAGCGGGGCCGCGCCCATGGCGGCACGCATCGCCGGCGTGGGCCGGGTGATGGTGTCGCTGCGCAGGTCGACCGGCTTCAAGGCCGCTGCTCCAGGAAGTTCTTCAGCATCGCGTGGCCGTGCTCCGTGAGGATGGATTCGGGGTGGAACTGGACGCCCTCGATGGGCAGCTCGCGGTGGCGCACGCCCATGATCTCGCCGTCCTCGGTCCAGGCCGTCACTTTCAGCTCGCCCGGGCAGCTCTCGCGCTCGATCGCCAGCGAGTGGTAGCGGTTGACGGTGAATTTCTCGGGCAGGCCGGCGAACACGCCTTCGCGCGTGGTCGTGATCTCGCTGGTCTTGCCGTGCATCAGCTGGCGGGCCCGTACAACCTTGCCGCCCAGCGCCGCGCCGATCGACTGGTGGCCCAGGCACACGCCCAGGATGGGCAGCTTGCCGGCGAAGTGGCGGATCGCCTCGACCGAGATGCCGGCTTCGGCCGGCGAGCAGGGGCCCGGCGAGATCACGAGGCGGTCCGGACGGCGCGCCTCGATGCCCGCGATGTCGATCTCGTCGTTGCGATGCACCTCGACCTCCGCGCCGAGCTCGCCGAAGTACTGCACCAGGTTGAAGGTGAAGCTGTCGTAGTTGTCGACCATGAGCAGTTTCATCGTTGCCCCCCGGAAAGCGGAATGCCGGACGCAAAGGTCGCGAAGGTTCCGCAAAACTCGCAAAAGAAGCCAAGGTGACTCATAGTTTGTTCACCAATCGCTGGATTCCCTTCGTGACGGGGAATGCATGAAAGTTGATCAGGAGGCCGATCTTGTGTCCGGACAGGCGCAAGTAGGAAAGCAGTTGCGCCCGGTGCGCTTCCACCCAGGCGTCGACCGCCTTGACTTCGACCACGACGGCATCCTCGACGATGAAACCAGCACGGTACGCAAGACCGATATCACGCTCCTTGTACTTCCCCGCCACCGCCACTTCGCGGCAAAACCGCAGGCCGCGTTGCTCCATCTCGATGGATAGAGCGGCCGCGTAGGCGCTTTCGAGCAGCCCGGTCCCGAGAACTCTCTGCACCTCGACTGCGGCACCGATGACGGCATGGGAGCAGTCGCCCCTCTCTTCAGGAAGTTCCTTTGGCGACTTTTGCGCAACCTTTGCGACTTTTGCGTCCGGCAGTTCGGAGTTCATTCCAGCCCCTCCTCCACCAGCTCGCTAGCCCGCAGCAGCGCCCGCGCCTTCGCTTCCGTTTCCCTCCACTCCAGCTCGGGCACCGAATCGGCCACCACGCCCGCGGCCGCCTGCACGTGCAGCGTCTGGTCCTTGATGATGCCGGTGCGGATGGCGATCGCCACATCCATGTCGCCGGCGTAGCTGAGATAGCCGCAGGCGCCGCCATACAGCCCGCGCTTGTTGGGCTCCAGCTGGTCGATCAGCTCCATCGCATGCACCTTGGGCGCGCCGGTCAGCGTGCCGGCCGGGAAGGTCGCCCGCAGCACGTCCATGTTGGTCATGCCGTCCTTGAGCGTGCCCTCGACGTTGCTCACGATGTGCATCACGTGGCTGTAGCGCTCCACCACGAAGGCTTCGGAGACCTTCACCGAGCCGGTCTTCGCGATGCGGCCGATGTCGTTGCGCGCCAGGTCGATCAGCATCACGTGCTCGGCGCGTTCCTTCTCGTCGGCGAGCAGTTCCTTCTCGACGGCCTTGTCCACCTCGGGCGTCGCGCCGCGCGGGCGCGTGCCGGCCAACGGGCGGATGGTGATCTTCTGCCCCTCTTCGGTCTGCTCCTGCCGCACCAGGATCTCCGGCGAGGCGCCCACCACGTGGAAGTCGCTGCCGGCCGCGTCGGCGCCGCTGAAGTTGTAGAAGTACATGTAGGGGCTGGGATTGAGCGAGCGCAGCGCACGGTACAGCGAAAGGGGCGACTCGGTATAGCGCTTCTTGATGCGCTGGCCCACCTGCACCTGCATGAAGTCGCCGGCGGCGATCAGCTCCTTGGCCCGCTCCACCGCCTTCAGGTAGTCCGCCTTGGCGAACTCGCGCTCGGCGGGGAAGGTCTCCGTCTGCCGCACCACCGGGGCGCTGACCGAGTACTTCAGCTGGTCCTTCAGCTCGCGCAGGCGCCGCTTGCCGCTGCCGTAGGCCTCCGGCTTGCCGGGATCCACGTAGACGATCAGGTACAGCTTGCCCGACAGGTTGTCGATGACCGCCAGTTCTTCGCACTGCAGCAGCAGGATGTCCGGGCAGCCCAGGGTGTCGCGCGGGCAGGTGTGCTCCAGCTTCTTCTCGATGTGGCGGACGGTGTCGTAACCGAAATAGCCCGCGAGCCCGCCGCAAAAACGCGGCAACCCGGGACGCAGCGCCACCTTGAAGCGCTTCTGGTAGGCCTCGATGAAGTCCAGCGGATTGCCGTGGTCCGTCTCCACGACCTGGCCGTCGGTGACAACCTCGGTCTTCGCCTCGGCGCCGAAGCCGGTCGCGCGCAAAAAGGTCCGGGCCGGCAGGCCGATGAAGCTGTAGCGGCCGAAGCGCTCGCCGCCGACGACGGACTCCAGCAGGAAGCTGAGCCGCCCGGCGCCGCGCGCGTGCGCCAGCTTCAGGTACAGGGACAAGGGGGTTTCGAGGTCCGCGAACGCCTCGGCGATGAGCGGAATGCGGTTGTAGCCTTGCAACGCAAGGCTCTTGAATTCGAGTTCGGTGATCAAGGTGAGCCTCCACAAGCTCGGCGGCCGCAAGGGGCCGCAGGATCGGTCCATGCCTCCGTCGGAGGCGCGAGGGGCACGGGCGGGCCCCGTGCCGATCAGGTGCGCACTTGAACAGGCTTGCGCCAGGGCCAGGCTCCCCGGTCGCTGCAACCTGTGATCGTCGTGCGGTGGATGAACATGGCGGCCAGTGTAGCAAAGGCGTTTCGCGCCGCCGCGTCAAGTTGCGGGGTACCCACGGGTACCGGAAAACCCTCTCTTGCTTCGGATGAGCGGTCTGCGACAATTTGTAAAAAAGAACGGGCGTTCTTTTTGGAGGAGACATACATGGCTGCTACCCGCCTGTCGCGCATTGCCCTGCTGGCGATGGCCTGCGCGCTCCCGATCGCCGCGTCGGCGGAGGTCACCCTGCATGGCATCAAGTACGAGGACAGCGTCACCGTCGGGGGCAGCAAGCTGCAGCTCAATGGCGTCGGCACCCGCTACAAGGGCCCGTTCAAGGTCTACACAGCCGGCATCTATCTCGGCAAGAAAGCCGCGACGCTGGAGGACTTCCTCGCCCAGCCAGGTCCCAAGCGCATGAGCGTGGTCAGCCTGCGCGACATCGATGCCGGCGAGCTGGGCAAGATGTTCATCCGCGGCGTGGAGGACAACATGGACCGCGCCGCGATGTCCAAGCTGATCCCGGGCCTCATGCGCATGAGCCAGATCTTCAGCGAGCACAAGCGGCTCGGCGCGGGCGATCAGTTCACCATCGACTGGATCCCGGGCACGGGCACGGTGGTGAGCGTGCGCGGCGTGCCGCAGGGCGAGCCCTTCAAGGAGCCGGAGTTCTTCAACGCGCTGATGCGGATCTGGCTCGGGCCCGTGCCGGCCGACTGGAAGCTGAAGGACAGCCTGCTCGGCAAGCCCGCCTGAACGGGCCTTCAGCCTTCGCGCGCCCGCAGCCAGGCGCCGATCTGCGCCAGCGAATCGAGGTGACCCTCCGCCGGCACGCCGCGGGCCGGCTCGCCATGGTTGTAGCCGTAGGTCACCAGCACCACCGGGCAGCCCGCGGCGCGCGCGGCCTCCGCATCGTTGCGCGAATCGCCCACCATCAGCGTGCGCGCCGCCGCCGTGCCCAGCGCCTCGCAGGTCTTGCGCAGCGGCAGCGGGTCGGGCTTCTTGCGTTCGAAGGCATCGCCGCCGAACACGTAGTCGAAGGCATGGTCGAGTCCCTTGGCCTGCAGCAGCTCCCGCGCGAAGGCCCCCGGCTTGTTGGTCAGGCACGCCAGCCGCAGTCCGCGTCCACACAGTTGCGCGATTCCTTCCGCCGCGCCGGGGTACACGGCCGACCAGCGTCCGTTCAGGCGCCCATAGGCGGCCTGGTAGCCATCCCAGGCGCGCTGGAACAGCGAAGCCGGCGCGCCCACGTGCGCCAGCGCCTCGCGGATCAGGTGTTCGGAACCCTTGCCGATGAAGAGGGCGACCTGCTCGCGCGGCAGCGGCGGCAGCGCGAGCTCGCGCAGCATCTCGGCCAGGGCCGCATGGAAGTCGCCGAGCGTGTCGACGAGAGTACCGTCGAGGTCGACGATCGCCGCATCGAACGGCGCAGGAGTCGGAAAGGCCATGCGGCGAGGATAGCGGCGGGCAGCAAAAAGCCAGGGACGCGCCCTGGCTGGCTGGGAAACGCCGGTGCGCCGCTCAGTGGCTGCGCCGGCTGCTGCCGCCTTCGAAGCTCCCGGCCTGCTCCGGCGCCACGCGCATCCACTCGGGGACGGCAAGGCGTGTCCGCTGGGGCGACCAGCCTTCGCTCGTGGTGGTGCGGATCAGGCGGCCGGGGACCTCGCCCTGGCGCTCCGGGTCGATGGACACGAAGCCGCGGCCGGTGCTCCCCGTGCGCAGGAGCGCGTCGGTTCTGGATGCCATGATGGATTCTCCTGTCGGGACAATGGCCGGTGCCTGCGGCCAGGCCCTCGATTGAGCCGGGCGGGCCCCGCCACCGCCGTCAGCGCACCTGACGATCCCCTGTAGGACCCGTCCCACGTACGGCCGAGCGGGATGCGACGGATCAGGCAGGAACCTGGTCGACGAGCGCGCGGCCCCAGTGCCTGTGCTTGCCGATCGCGGCGATGAAATCCTGCGCCATCTGCACCCGGGTGGTCGGCTCGTTGGTGCCCAGGATCACGCCCGCCGGCGGTGGCCCCTCGTCGCCGGTCACGCCGGCCGCACGCAGGATCTCCGCCGATTCGCCGATCAGGCACAGCGGCTTGCAATGCCGGAAGGCCTCCAGCACGAAGTGCACCGCATTGCCGTCCTTCGCCAGCGCCTGCGCCGCCGCCGCGCCGCCGGGCACCAGCACCGCGTCGAACATCACCGAAGGCATGGTGAGGAAGGTGTGGTCGACCGGCACCTGCTGCCCCGAGGAAGACGCCACGGTGCCGAGGTGCGCCGCCACCACGCGGGTGGTGGCGCCGGCATCGAGCAGCGCCTGCTGGACCACCTTGTAGGCGCCCAGTTCCACGCCGGGCGCCATGACGATCGCCACCTTGCGGGTCTGGATGCCGCCCCCGCCCGACTCCATGCTGAGCGAGGGCACGGCCTCCTGCGGTCCCTTGGCACGGGGCTCGCGAAACCCCGCCTGGCCGGCGGCCGCGCGGGCGTCCGGGGGACCGATCCCCAGCGGCTCGGCGACCTTGCGCGCGAGGCGCGCATCCACGTGCGCGAGGTTGTCCACCAGCCGCTGGCGCACGGCGGGCGTCTCCACGCGCGACAGCTCGTACTGGAAGGCCGCGATGATGTGCTCCTTCTCCGCCGCGCCCTGGCTGTTCCAGAACAGCGTCGCCTGCGCGAAGTGGTCGTCGAAGCTGGGGCTGCGCCGCCGCACCTTGGGGGATTCGAGCGCCTCGGCATGGGTCTGGAAGCCCTGCTCGCCGCCGTCGACGCGGAACTCGGAGCCGCTGGCCAGCGTGTTCGGCTCGTACGACACGCGTCCCTTGGCGATGCCCATGCGGCCCGCGCCCGCGCGCTGGAAGTTGTGCACCGGGCACACGCCGCGGTTGATCGGCAGCTCGTGGTGGTTGGGCCCGCCCAGGCGCCCCATCTGCGCGTCGGTGTACGAGAACAGGCGGCCCTGCAGGAGCGGATCGTTGGTGAAGTCGATGCCCGGCACCACGTGCGCGGGATGGAAGGCCACCTGCTCGCTCTCGGCGAAGAAGTTGTCCGGATTGCGCGTGAGCACCAGCCGGCCGCACCACAGGATGGGCACGGCTTCCTCGGGCAGCAGCTTGGTCGGGTCCAGCAGGTCGATGTCCAGCTTGGCGGCGCGGTCCTCGTCCAGGATCTGCAAGCCCAGCTCCCACTCGGGGAAGTCGCCGCGCTCGATCGCTTCCCACAGGTCGCGCCGGTGGAAGTCGGGGTCCTTGCCGGCGATCTTCTGCGCCTCGTCCCAGCACAGCGCGTGGCGTCCCAGCTTGGGCCTCCAGTGGAACTTGACGTAGTGCGCCGCGCCGCGCGCGTTGACCAGCCGGAAGGTGTGCACGCCGAAGCCGTCCATCATGCGCCAGCTGCGCGGCAGGCCGCGATCCGACATCAGCCACAGCAGCGCGTGCGAAGCCTCCGGCATGAGCGACATGAAGTCCCAGAAGGTGTCGTGCGCGCTGGAAGCCTGCGGCATGCCGTGGTGCGGCTCCGGCTTCATCGCGTGCACGAGGTCGGGGAACTTCATCGCGTCCTGCACGAAGGCCACCGGCACGTTGGTCCCCACCAGGTCGTAGTTGCCCTCGCGGGTGTAGAACTTCACTGCGAAGCCGCGGACGTCACGCACCGTGTCGGGGGAGCCGGTGGACCCCATCAGGTTGGAGAAGCGCACGAACACCGGCGTGCGGCTGCCCACCTCCTGCAGGAAATCGGCGCGCGTGTATTCCACCAGCGGCCGCGTGAGCTCGAAGTACCCGTGCGCTCCGGCGCCGCGCGCCCAGACCACGCGCTCGGGGATGCGCTCGCGGGCGAAGTGCGCCAGCTTCTCGCGCAGGATGAAGTCCTGCATCAGGCTGGGCCCGCGCGGGCCGGCCTTGAGCGAGTTGTGGTTGTCGGGCAGGACCACGCCCTGGTTGGTGGTGAGCAGGTTTTCCGGCCCTTGCGTGAAGGCTTCGAGTTGCTTCTGACGGGTGGCGACGGCGTCGGCCGCCTTGTTCTTGCGCGAGCCTTCCGCGCGGGAAGAGGCCATGTATCACTCCTGGTGGCCGGACGGGGAACGGGAGGGGCGCGCGGCGCCCCGGCGGGAGCGGGGGCTCAGCCCAGGTCGAGGTCGATGACGGCTTCCAGCATGCGCACCAGTGCGGCGATGGCGAGGGCGCCCATCCCCGCGGCGGTGAGCCAGGTCAACCAGGCTGGAACAAAAGGTTCGATCTCCATTCCGCTTCTCTCCCTAGGCGTGCGTTGTGGTCCCGCATTGCACCAAGCCTCAGCCAGAAGGACCGTAGCCCTTCAGCGGGCGAGTTTGTGGGGCGGCACCGGCACGTCCCGTAGGAGCGGTCCCACACCCGCCCGGAGGCGGCACGCGCGGCCGAGTCCTACCCGCGCCGCGCGCCTTCGGACGCACCATGGCCGCGTCAGGAGAACTGCATGAGCCGCATGAAGGAAGAGCGCCACGAGGAAGCGGCGCGCCCCTCGGGGGGCAACACGGTGACGTCGCAGGGCGAGACCCAGTCGCCCAAGGCCCGCATGCCGCACGAGCGCGACGAATCGGCCGACAGCCAGGCGGCGGCCAACCCCAGCGTGCGCCGCATGGGCGAGATCGCCCATGACGACGTGGAGGAAGGTCAGCCCGACACGGACCGCGGACCGGTGCTCGATGCCGCCTACGAGCGGCAGAAGGGCGGCGAAGAGAAGAAGCGCCGCCAGTGAGGCATCAGGCGCGCAGCTGCGCGCGCATCGCGTCCACGACGGCGCGGTAGTCCGGCTTGCCGAAGATCGCGCTGCCGGCGACGAAGGTGTCCGCGCCGGCGGCCGCCACCCGCGCGATGTTCTCGGTCTTGATGCCGCCGTCCACCTCCAGCCGGATGTCGCGGCCGCTCGCGTCTATGCGCTTGCGGGCCTGCTCGATCTTGCGCAGCGTGGAGTCGATGAAGCCCTGGCCGCCGAAGCCCGGGTTGACGCTCATGAGGAGGATGAGGTCGATGTCCTCGATCATCCAGTCCAGGACGTCCAGCGGCGCCGCCGGATTGAAGGTGAGCCCCGGCTTGCAGCCGGCCGCCTTGATCGCCTGCACGCTGCGATGGACGTGCGTGGACGCGTCGGGGTGGAAGCTGATGTAGTCGGCGCCCGCCTCCGCGAAGGCCTGCGCCAGCGCGTCCACCGGCTGCACCATCAGGTGCACGTCGATCGGCACCGGCGTACCGTCGGCCTTCTTCGCATGCGGCTTGAGGGCCGAACAGATCATCGGGCCGAAGGTGAGGTTCGGCACGTAGTGGTTGTCCATCACGTCGAAATGGATCCAGTCGGCGCCCGCCTCGATGACGTTGCGGACCTCCTCGCCCAGGCGGGCGAAGTCGGCCGAGAGGATGGACGGGGCGATGCGGTACGTGCGCTGGCTCATGCCCCGATTGTCGCAAACGCCGCGCCGGCGCCGCGGCCGGTTAGCATTCGCCCCATGCCCCGCTACGCCTTCCAGGTCGAAGTGCAGCCCCGCTACCTGCCGGAACAGTCCGCGCCGGCGCAGGGCCTGTGGAGCTTTGCCTATACCATCACGATCAGCAATACCGGCGATGTCCCGGCGCAACTCATCTCGCGCCACTGGATCATCACCAACGAACTCGGCGAGACCGAAGAAGTGAAGGGGCTCGGGGTCGTCGGCCAGCAGCCGCTGCTGCGGCCCGGCGAATCCTTCGAGTACACGAGCGGCTGCCGCCTGCGCACCGCCAGCGGCACCATGCAGGGCAGCTATTTCTGCGTGGCCGAGGACGGCGAGCGTTTCGAAGTCGACATTCCCCCGTTCGTGCTGGACGACGGCACCCGCCGCGTCCTGCACTGAGCGCTACCGGAGACAGGACATTGGATGAAGTGATGGCCATCTGGGCCGAGTGGATCAAGCCCTCGGCCGGGCTGCCGACGGTGCAGTGGTCGCTGCTGCTGGCGGTCGCCGCCGCGGCCGGCCACCTGCTGCAGCGCCACACCGGCCTGCCCAAGCTCGTGGGCTATTCGATCGTCGGCACCATCGCCGGCCTGGCCGGCTTCTCGGGCGCGGCCTGGCCGCTGCAGGGCGTGGCGCTGTTCCTGCTGGAACTGGGCGTCGCCGTCGTGCTGTTCGAGTCCGGCGGGCGCATCGCGCTGCGCTGGTTCCGGCACAACCCGATGGTGCTGGTGCAAAGCCTGCTGGAGTCGGTGCTCACGGCCGTGGCCGTGTACTACACGCTGCTCTATTTCGACGTGCGCGCCAGCGTGGCGGAAGCCGTGGCGCTGATCGCCATGGCGGCCTCGCCGGCGGTGCTGAGCCGCGTCGTGATGGACACGCGTGCGGCCGGCCCGGTCACCGAGCGCGCGCTGGTGCTGTCCACGCTGAGCACCTTCTATGCGCTGACGCTGGTGAGCGCGCGCGCGGGCACGCTGCACCGCGAGGACACCAACCTCTTCGCCACGCTCTACCCCGTGGTGGTGGTGCTGGGCGTTTCCTTCGTCGTCGGTGCACTGCTCACGCTGGCGCTGCGCACCGCGCTGCGCTTCATGAGCCCGGCGAGCGAGAACACCTCCATCCTGCTGATCACCCTGATCGCCGCGGCCACCGCGCTGGCGGCGCATTTCGGCGGCTCGGCGCCGCTGGCGGCGCTGATCGGCGGGGTGATGCTCAAGCAGCTGCATCCGCGGCCCTGGTCGTGGACGCGCCAGCTCGGCACCGCGGCCTCGCTGCTGACCATGCTGATGTTCGTGCTGGTCTCCGTGGTGGCGGCCAAGGCCGACTGGAACCCGGCGCTGGCCGGCATCGTCATCGCCACAGTGGCCGTCCGTCTGCTGGCCAAGGTCACCGGCGTCTCGCTCGCCAACTGGGGCAGCGGCCTGCGCTGGCAGCAGGCGGCCTGGACCGGCTTCGCGATGACGCCGATGTCTTCGATCGCGCTGCTGCTGGTGTCGCAGTTCGTCGCGTCGTCGATGACGCTGGGCCCGCGCATCGCCAGCATCGCGCTGCCGGCCATCCTGCTGATGGAGATCCTGGGCGCGATCATCGCCACCTTCGCCATCTACAAGGCCGGCGAAAGTTCCAAGCCCTGGGAGCCGCGCGCCGGCACCGCCCTGCAGCCGGGAGAAGTCCGTGGATAAGCGCGTCGAACCGCCGCTGGAGCGGACCATCCCGCCGCAGGAGGCGCCCGCGCTGGAGCCTTTCGGCGAATCCGCCGCGCTCACGCTGGGCGTCGAGCTGGAACTGCAGCTCGTGAACACCCACGACTACGACCTGGCGCCCTACTCCGACGAGATGCTGCGGCTGATGGCGAAGATCCCGCTGCCCGGCTCGGTGGTGCCGGAGATGACCTCGAGCATGATCGAGATCTCCACCGGCATCTGCCACTCGGCCAGCGACGTGCTGGGCCAGCTCACGCAGGTGCGCGACGCGCTGGTGCGCTGCGCCGACAAGCTGAACATCGCCTGCGTCGGCGGCGGCACGCATCCCTTCCAGATGTGGCACGACCAGCGCATCTACGACAAGCCGCGCTTCCGCCAGCTGTCGGAGCTGTACGGCTACCTCTCCAAGCAGTTCACGATCTTCGGCCAGCACGTGCACGTGGGCTGCCCGAGCGCCGACGACGCGCTGCTGATGCTGCACCGGATGTCGCGCTACATCCCGCACTTCATCGCGCTCTCGGCCAGCTCGCCCTACGTGCAGGGGCACGACACGCAGTTCGACTCGGCGCGGCTGAATTCCGTGTTCGCCTTCCCGATGTCGGGCCGCGCGCCCTTCACCCTGAGCTGGAAGGAGTTCGAGCACTTCTTCGCCAAGACCACCCGCACCGGCGTGGTCCGCAGCATGAAGGACTTCTACTGGGACATCCGGCCCAAGCCGGAGTTCGGCACCATCGAGATCCGTGTCTTCGACACGCCCCTGAGCATCGAACGGGCCGCGGCGCTCGCGGGCTTCGTGCAGTCGCTGGGCGCCTGGTTCCTCGAGGAGCAGCCCTTCGTGCCCCAGGAGGACGACTACATGGTCTACACCTACAACCGCTTCCAGGCCTGCCGCTTCGGGCTGGAAGCCGTGTACGTGGAGCCCGAGACCGGACAGCACCTGCCGCTGCGCGAGCACATCCTGCGCACCTTCGACCAGGTGGAGCCGCACGCGCGCGCGCTGGGCGCCGCCGCGGCGATCGACATGCTGCGCCAGGGCGCCGACCGCGGCGCCAACGACGCGCGCTGGCTGCGCGAGACCCACACGCGCGAGCGCCTGCTGGGCGAGACGGTGCGCCAGGCGGCCGAGCGTTTCCGCGGCCGTCCCGCCTGGGGGTGAGCGCGGCGTGGGCGAGTTCGACCTGATTGCCCGCTACTTCACCCGCCCCGTGCGCCGCAACGCGCTGGGCGTGGGCGACGACTGCGCGCTGCTGCGGCCCGGCCCGGGCATGCAGCTGGCCGTATCCACCGACCTGCTGCTGGAAGGCCGCCATTTCCTCTCCACCGTCGATCCGCGGCGGCTGGGACACAAGGCGCTGGCCGTGAACCTGAGCGATCTCGCCGCCTGCGGCGCGCAACCGCTCGCCTTCACGCTGTCGCTGGCCTTGCCCGCCGTCGACGAAGCCTGGCTGGCCGGCTTTTCCGAAGGCCTGTTCGCGCTTGCCGACGCCCATGGCTGCGAGCTCGTGGGCGGGGACACCACGCGCGGGCCGCTGTGCATCAACGTCACGGTGTTCGGCGAGGTGCCGGCCGGGACGGCGCTGCTGCGCTCGGGCGCGCGCGCGGGCGACGACTTGTGGGTCAGCGGCACGCTGGGCGACGCGCGCCTGGCGCTGGAAGCCTTCCGCGGAACCGTCTCCCTGCCGCAGGCCGTCCTCGCGGCGGCGCGGCTGCGGCTGGAGCAGCCCGAGCCGCGCGTGGCGCTGGGCACGGCGCTGCGCGGCATCGCCACCGCCTGCATCGATCTCAGCGACGGGTTGCTGGGCGACGTGGGCCACGTCCTGGAGCGCTCCCGCGTGGGCGCGACGGTGGATGCCGCGGCCGCGTGCGCGCTGTTCGCGGCCGGCGCGGATGGCATTGACCTCGACCGGGAGCGCGTCGAAGACCTGGTGCTCGCGGGCGGCGACGACTACGAGCTCGCCTTCACCGCGCCGCCCGATCGGCGCGCGGAAGTGGAGGCAGCCGCCGCGAGCGCCGCCACGCCCGTGCACCGCATCGGTCGCATCGAGGCCGAAGCCGGCCTGCGCGTGATCGGCGCCGATGGCCGGCCGCTCGCGCGCAGCCACGCGGGCTTCGTCCACTTCGACGGCGCATGAGGGCCTGGCTGCTGGTCCTGGCGCTGCTCGCGCCGGCGCTGCACGCGGCCACTTTCAGCGGCACGGTCACGCACGTCACCGACGGCGACACGCTGTGGATCCGCCCCGCCGGCGGCGGCCGGCCCGTCCAGCTGCGGCTGCTGGACCTCGATGCGCCCGAAGGCTGCCAGCGCTTCGGCCCGGAAGCCACCGCGGCCCTGCGCAAGCGCCTGCACCGCCAGAAGGTGCGCGTGATCACGCGCGGCCGCGACGACTACCAGCGCGCGCTGGCGAACGTGGAGCATCGCGGCCAGGACATAGGCGCGTGGATGGTCCGCGAGGGCTATGCCTGGTCCGGCGTCTACCGCGGCCGCCGCGGGCCCTACGCAGCGCTGGAAACGCAAGCGCGCGCCGCACGGCGCGGGCTGTGGGCGCAGGCGAACGCGCTGGAGCCCCGCGCCTTCCGCAAGCGCTTCGGCCCTTGCCGCTGAAGGCGCTGCGGCTACCATCGCTCCCTGCATGACCGATACCGTCCTGTCCGCTCCGCTGCGCCCCACCGTGCGCTTCATGCTGTCGCATCCCGCACACGTCGTGGCGCTCGGTTTCGGCAGCGGCCTCGCGCGCTTGGCGCCCGGCACCTGCGGCACGCTGTGGGCCTGGATCGCCTTCATCGCCATGCAGGCCTGGATGCCCGCGCACCTCGGCGGGGTCATCGTGCTGTCGCTGCCGGTCGCCTGGTGGGCCTGCACCGTGACCGCGCGCAACATGCGCGTTCTCGACCCGCAGTCCATCGTCATCGACGAGATCGTCTGCTTCTGGATCGTTCTGTGGCTGCTGATGCCGGCGAGCTGGGTGGCGCAGCTGGGCGCCTTCCTGCTGTTCCGCTTCTTCGACATGTTCAAGCCGGGCCCCATGGCCTGGGCGGACCGCCGCTTCAAGGACACCGGCTGGCGCGGCGGCTTCGGCATCCTCATCGACGACTTGCTGGCGGCGTTCTGCACCCTGTTCGTGCTGGCGCTGTGGAGGCACTGGACATGAGCGCGACCACGGCCTTGTGCGAGCAGCTGGCGCGGGCGCTGCTGGCGCGCAACTGGCGGCTGGCGGCGGCGGAAAGCTGCACCGGCGGGATGATCGCGGCCGCGTGCACGGACCTGAGCGGCTCCAGCCAGTGGTTCGACCGCGGCTTCGTCACCTACTCCAACGAAGCCAAGCAGGAGATGCTGGGCGTGGACCCGGCGCTCATCGCGCGGCACGGGGCGGTCAGCGAAGTCGTGGCGCGCGCGATGGCCTTTGGCGCCGTGCGGCATGCGCACGCCCAGGCGAGCGTAGCGGTGACGGGCGTCGCGGGGCCCACGGGCGGGTCACCGGAAAAGCCGGTCGGCACGGTGTGGTTCGCGTTCCAGGTGGATGGCCGGCTCAGCAGCGAGATGCGCCGTTTCGAAGGCGACCGCGCCACGGTGCGCAGCGCGGCCGTCGAGCACGCACTGCGCCGGCTACTCGCACTGATCGCCTGACGCTGCCTCAGCCTTGCGCCAGAGCCGCGCGCCGGCGCGCCTGCCGGTGGCGGTTCACCAGCCGCGGCAGCAGCACGCTGCGCCGCAGTCCCTCCATGGCGCAGGCCGCGGTGGACGTCATGTCGTGCCCCAGGGCCGCCAGTTCCTCGTCGATCTCGGCAATGCGGTCCGCCCAGCGGCCGGTCTGCATCTGGTCCAGCGCGAGCACCATGCGCAGCGCCAGCAGGTTGCGCACCAGGCGGGCATTGCGGTCTTCGATGGCGGCGGGGTCGTTCACGGGGCGGTCTCTTCGGATGGAGAGAGCATCCCACGCGAACATGGCATGGCCGTGTCAGAAGGAAGCGGAAGTCACATTGGTTTGCGCCTACCCCGTGCGTAGTACACGGGCGCGTCCCGTCAGACGGAAGTGAACTGCGACATCGTGCGCACTTCCAGCCGCTCGAGCCGCTTGCGCATGCGCAACACTTCGTCGTCCTTGCTCAGCAGCGTGCAACGATGCGCCACGGCGAGGTCGATGAACTTCTGGTCGTCGGGGTCGCCGCAGGTGTACGGAGCCTTGGCCGGCACGTCCACCAGCTGCGCGTGGCGGTCGAAATCCGCCAGCACCTCGTCCGCATCGCCGCGGTGGAAGGTCACGCGCGCCGCGATCTTCGGATAGGCGAGCACGCGCGCGAGCTCCTCGCGCATCGCGGCCGTCGCGATCCAGCGCAGCTGCCCGGCCGCGAGGCCTTCCGAGATGGGGCGCGCCCGCGGGTCGCCGAAGACCAGCAGGTCGAGCACGACGTTGGTGTCAAGAACCAGCTGCATCGCCGCTCTTGCGGGCCGAGCCGGCCACCATGTCGAAGCGGAACAGGCGGCACTCCAGCGGACCGTTCCACATGGGGATGCGGCGCGACTCTTTCAGGCGCATCCGCGAGGGCAATTTCGCGTCGGGCGAGAGCACCCAGGCCGTCCAGCCGGCGTAGTTGCGCTTCCAGTGGGCGGCGAGCTGGGTGAAGAAGTCCCCGGCCTGCTCCATCTGCGCCTGCTCGCGGCCGCCGCGCCCCGGGCGCGCGATGCCGCCGGCCTCGATGCGCTCGCCGTAGGGGGGATTCAGCAGCAGCATGCCGGGCGTGTCGATCGGCGGCATGCGCTGCAGCGCGTCGCCGCCGCGCAGCTGCACGGCCGCGGCCACGCCGGCGCGCTCGGCGTTGCGCTGCGCGAAATCGACCATGCGGAAGGCCACGTCGCTGCCGAAGATCGGTGCGGCGGGCGCACGCCGCGCCTGCTGCGCCTCGGATTTCAGCGCGGCCCATTCGGCGGCCCCGTGCGGCCGCAGGCGCTCGAAACCGAAGCGGCGCAGCAGCCCCGGCGCGATGTTGCATGCGAGCTGCGCGGCTTCGATGGCGATGGTGCCGCTGCCGCAGCACGGATCGTAGAGGGGCACCGTGCCGTCCCAGCCGCTCGCGGCCAGCATCGCGGCCGCCAGCGTTTCCTTCAGCGGCGCCTCGCCCTTGTCCTCGCGCCAGCCGCGCTTGAACAGCGGCTCGCCCGAGGTGTCCACGTACAGCGTCACGCTGTCGGCGGACAGGTGGGCAAAGATGCGGACCGCGGGCCGCTGCGTGTCGACATCGGGACGCACGCCGCCACGGTTGCGGAAGCGATCCGCCACGGCGTCCTTGATGCGCAGCGCGGCGAAGTTCAGGCTCTTGAGCGGGCTCTGGTGCGCGGTGAGCTCGATCTTGAAGCTCTCCCGCGGCGTGAACCACTCTTCCCAGGCGACGGCGGAGGCCGCCGCGTACAAGTCTTCCTCACCGCGATAGGGCGCGTGCGCCACCTGCAGCAGCACGCGCTGCGCCAGCCGGCTGTGCAGGTTCAGCCGCATCACCTGCGGCCAGCCGGCACGCAGCTGGGCGCCGCCGCGCGCGGCCCGCAGGTCGCGGGCGGCATCGCCGCAGATGCGCGCCACCTCCTCCACGAGCCAGGTCTCGACGCCGCCCGCGCAGGGCAGGAACAGGGAATGGGATGTCATGCGGGAAGGATAAGACTCAGAGGACGCGCCGGTGGGCGGCGATGCGCCTGCGCATGTCGGCCAGCACCAGCCGCGCCGGCAGGTGGCGCAGGAAGCCGGGCAGGTACCAGTAGAGGCGCGGCGCCCAGCGCAGGAAGCGGTCCCAGCGGCGCGCGTCGCGTTCCGTCCAGGGCAATTCGTAGGCCGCGCGCAGCTCGGGCGGCAGCAGGCCGCGGGTGACGAAGCGCTGCAGCGGCATCAGGCCGCGCAGCCACCAGGGCACGGCGCCGCCGTCCAGCAGCGCGTGCACGTAGCGGCGCACCGGCTCTTCCACGTGCAGCGAAGCCATTGCGTCGGCCCAGTAGCGCTCGAAGGCGGCACGGTCCGCCGGCCACAGCGCGGCCGGCATCTGCAGCGTCGTGCCGTACACGGCCGCTTCGCGGTACAGCGCTTCGGCGTCCTCCTGCGGCAGCGGCCCGTGGAAGATCTCCGTGAGCACGTTGCCGCCGCGGTACAAGGTGGCCGCGACCCACAGCTGCAGCTGCGGATCGAAGGCGCTGTAGCGCTCCGAGCGCACCGGCCCGTGCGCGCGGTTCACGAGCGAGCCCACGAGCCGCCGCTCCTCCTCCGTGCCGAGGGTGAGCGCATAGATGTAGGTCATGGTGGTGCGCAGGCGGTCCAGCGGGCGTTGCAGCGTGGCACTGTGCTCCGCGACGCCGAGGCCGACGCCCGGCTGCGCCATCTGCAGCAGCACGGCGGCGCCGGCGCCGAGGAAGATGTACGCCTCGCGGCTGATGTCGCCCAGCCGCCGCGGAGGCGGCGCCTTCATGCGCGGCCCTCCACCGGCCTCAAAGCGCCTTGCGCAGGTTGGCCGGCGCGATGCGCAGCGCCTCGCGGTACTTGGCAACGGTGCGGCGCGCGCATTCGATGCCCTGCTCCTTCAGCATCTCGGAGATCTGGCTGTCCGACAGCGGCTTGGCGGTGTCCTCGGCGGCGACGAACTGCTTGATCAGCGCGCGCACCGCGGTGCTCGACGCATTCCCGCCGGTCTCCGTGCCCAGCGCCGAACCAAAGAAGTACTTCAGCTCGAAGGTGCCGAAGGGCGTGGCCATGTACTTGGCCGTCGTCACGCGCGAGATGGTGGATTCGTGCAGCCCCAGTTCGTCCGCGATCTCGCGCAGCACCAGCGGGCGCATCGCCAGCTCGCCGTGGATGAAGAAGTTGCGCTGCCGCTCCACGATGGCGCCGGACACGCGCAGGATGGTGTCGAAGCGCTGCTGGATGTTCTTGATGAACCAGCGCGCTTCCTGCAGCCGCTGCTGCAGCGCCTGGTGGCCTTCGCCGCGGTGCGCCTTCAGGGCGCCCGCGTAGACGTCGTGCACGCGCAGGCGCGGCATCACGTCGGGATTGAGCTGCACCCGGAAGTTGGTGCGCGCGCCGCGGCCGACGGGCGTGACGATCACGTCGGGCACGATGATGTTGCGCTCCACGTCGACGAAGCGCCGGCCCGGCTTGGGTTCCAGGCGCGTGATCAGCGAGATCGCCGAGCGCACGCGCGGCTCGGTGTCGCCGCACAGCTGCGCAAGGCGCTTGACGTCCCGCTTGGCGAGCAGGTCGATCGGCTGGCCGCAGACCTTGATGGCGAGCGGGCAGACCTCGTCGGCCGGCCGCACCTCCTGCATGGAGCGCAGCTGCAGCATCAGGCATTCCGCCAGCGTGCGCGCGCCGACGCCCGGCGGGTCGAGGTTCTGCAGCAGGCGCAGGGCCACCGTGAAGCGGTGCACCAGTTCCTCCTGCTGCTCGATGTCGCCGGGAGCGAGGCCCGCCGCGAGCGATTCGAGCGTGTCCTCGAGGTAGCCGTCGTCGTTGAGCGATTCGATCAGGAAGCGCAGCGCCGCCCGATCCTCTTCCGACAGGCGCAGCGCCAGGGCCTGGCGGTGCAGCCAGGACTGCAGCGATTCGTCACCGCGCGCCAGCTCGGTGGCATCCATCTCGCCGTCGTCGCCGAGGTTGTTGGTGCGCGCGGGCGCATCGCCGCCCCACTCGCCGTCGTCGGCCACGGTTTCGACCGTGCCGTCGCCGTCCCAGCTGGGGCCGGTGTCCTCGCTGAACTCCGCCGGTTCCGTGTCGGGCGAAGTCGCAGTGGATCCGGCTTCGTAGGGCGCTTCGTAACCCGCCTCCCCCTCGTCGGGCGCGCGCGCATCGGCGGTGGCGGGACCGAACTCCTCCGGCCCGTCGTCGCCTTGCAGCTCGAGGAAGGGGTTTTCGTCCAGCATCTGCTGGATCTCCTGGCCCAGTTCCAGGGTGGAGAGCTGCAGCAGCCGGATCGACTGCTGCAGCTGCGGCGTGAGCGCCAGGTGCTGGGAGACCCGGAGCGAAAGACCCTGCTTCATACTGACAGCAGCCCTCCCGCCTACATCCGGAAGTGCTCGCCGAGGTAGACCCGGCGCACGTCGGCGTTGTTGACGATCTCGGCGGGCGTGCCCTGCGCCAGCACGTTGCCTTCGCTGATGATGTACGCGTGGTCGCAGATGCCCAGCGTCTCGCGCACGTTGTGGTCGGTGATCAGCACGCCGATCCCGCGCGACTTCAGGAAGCTGATGATGCGCTGGATCTCGATCACCGCGATGGGGTCGATGCCGGCGAAGGGTTCGTCCAGCAGGATGAAGCGCGGCTGCGTGGCGAGCGCGCGGGCGATCTCCACGCGGCGGCGCTCTCCGCCGGAGAGCGCCAGCGCCGGTGAATCGCGCAGGTGGTCGACGCGCAGGTCCTGCAGCAGCGCGGTGAGGCGCTGTTCGACCTCGTCGCGCGGCAGGGAACGGCCATCGGGGCCGTGCTGCAGTTCCAGCACGGCGCGCACGTTGTCTTCGACGTTGAGCTTGCGGAAGATCGAGGCTTCCTGCGGCAGGTAGGACAGGCCCAGGCGCGAGCGGCGGTGGATGGGCATGTGCTCCACCGACTGGCCGTCGATGGAGATCTCGCCGCCGTCGGCGCGCACCAGGCCCACGATCATGTAGAAGGAGGTCGTCTTGCCGGCGCCGTTGGGCCCCAGCAGGCCCACGACCTCGCCCTTGGACACGGCCAGCGACACGTCCTGCACCACCTTGCGGCCGCCGTAGGACTTGCGCAGGTGCCGCGCCTCCAGCCGGCTCGTCGCTTCCACCTGCTGCGCCGCGGCGTGCACCGTCTCGGCGTCCCCCATCAGCGGGACTCCTGCTGCAGCGTGGTGGACGGCCGCAGGTTGGCGGGCGGGGGCGTGGTGGCCTGCGCGGCCGGGTCGGCCGCATCGCCGCGCGGCGCCAGCGTGGCG
>JAEZEB010000199.1 GCA_023438115.1 Pseudomonadota bacterium
GGCCTCGGGGGTCATCGGCCAGCTGCGCAAGCTGCTGCGCGAGCGCGTGGGCGCCTTCGATCCGCAAAAGGGCGGCGGCGAGCCGCCTTCGCCTTCGCTGGTGCAGGCCGTGACGCTGCATGCCACGCAGGTCCAGACGCAGGTGCAGACCCGCGTGAACGAGGCCATGACGGGGGGCGACATCGTCATCTTCGACGACGAGGCCGTCGAGGAAGTGGCCCTCGACCTGCGGCACCGCACGCAGGAGCTGAAGAAGAAGGCCTCGTCCTCGAACGAGAAGGCCACGATCGAGATCGTCGCCCTGATGTTCCAGAGCATCCTGGCCGAAGAGCGCATTCCGCCCGCGATCCGCGTCTGGTTCGCGCGCCTGCAGATGCCGGTGCTGCGCGTGGCGCTTGCCGAGCCCGAGTTCTTCGGCTCGCTGGAGCACCCGGCCCGCCAGCTGATCGACCGCATGGGCTCGTGCGTGCTCGGCTTCGACGCCACCGCCATCTCCGGCAGCGCGCTGGAGGCGGAGATCCGCCGCGTCGTGCAGGTGATCGAGCAGTACCCCGAGACCGGCCGCCGTGTGTTCCAGCTGGTCTACGACGAATTCCAGCGCTTCCTCTCGCGCTTCCTCACCGAGAAGGGCCCCACGCAGAAGCTGGTGAGCGTGGCGCAGCAGGTGGAGCAGAAGGAGACGATGGCGATCCAGTACACCATCGAGCTGCGCAAGATGCTCTCCGACGTGCCGGTGCGCGAGGAGATCCGCGAGTACCTGTTCAAGGTCTGGGCGGAGGTGCTGGCCGTGGCCGCCGTGAAGAACGGGCCGCAGCACGAGGAAACGCTGGCGCTGAAGAAATCGGCCAGCGACCTCGTGTGGGCCGCGAGCGCCAAGCCGAACCGGCACGACCGCGCCAAGGTGATCCAGGACCTGCCGGACCTGCTGGCGCGCCTGCGCCGCGGCATGACCCTGCTGGGCCTCGAGCCGGCGGACCAGGAGAACCACATCAAGGTGATCGGCGACACGCTGGCCGACGCCTTCCTCTCCAAGACGGAGGCCATCCCGCACGCGCGCATCGAGGAGATGACCAGGCGCCTGGCCAACCTGGAGGATTTCGTCTCCGACGACGACGCCGGCGAGCTGCCGCTGGACCAGGAAAGCATCGAGATGATGCTGGGCATCGACGCCTCGATGATCGAGGTGATCAGCACCGGCGGCTCGCAGCCCAATGCGGCGATGGCGGCCTGGGCCAACGAGCTGCAGCTGGGCAACTGGTTCACGCTGGACCACAACGGCCGCCTGGCGCAGGTGCAGTACGCCTGGCGAAGCGAGCGCCGGCAGCTGCACCTGTTCGCTTCCGGCGACGGGCATTGCTACCTCATGCCGGTGCGGCGCCTGGGCGCCTACCTGCAGGCGGGGCTGCTGGTGCCGACGGAGGAAGAGGCGCTGACGGTGCGCGCCACGCGCGATGCGCTGGCGAAGCTGGACGCGAACCCGGAGCGGTTGCTGCAGTAGTTGCGGAGCGTCGGGGTTCGGCGCTTCGCGCGCTCACCGCCGACCTACGGGGTCCTCGCGCGGCGATGTCGGGGTTCGGTGCTTAGCGCGCTCACCGCCGACCTACGGGGTCCTCGCGCGGCGATGTCGGGGTTCGGTGCTTCGCACGCTCACCACCGACCTACCGGGCCGGTCTCGCGTAGGTCGGGGTGAGCCCGCAGGCGAACCCCGACACCCTCAATGCGCCACCCGCTCCTCGCGGTCGTCGCACAGCTCGTCGAGGATCAGCGCGTCAGGCTCGTGTCCGAAGCGCCAGTACACCATCAGCACGATGATCTTCAGCGCATCGAGCGACACGGGATCGCCCGGCGCGGCCATCGCGCGGTCGACGACGATCTCGCGCAGCGCGGGCGGCAGCACGCCGGAGCTTTCGAGGAAGGTGATGAAGCCCAGGCACTCGGCGCCCAGGTGGTCCTGCTCGACGACCGAGAACACGCGCATGCTCGCGTCGCTCGGCTGCGGCGCCCACTCGGCTTGCGACTCCGCGGGCAGCAGGATGTTCTGCGCCACGTTGTTGAGGCCATCCAGCCAGACCAGGGCCTGGTGGATTTCCTCGGGTTCGAAGCCATGGGCGCTCAGCTTGCGTTCGAGCTGGTGGAGCTCGGGGCAGGCATCGCCGCGCCAGTAGTTTTCGTAAACGAACACCAGCACTTCAAACATGAACCCCAATATAGCCACAAGCCGCCGCGGCGAGCGCGCTTTTTCCGGGGCTGTTGTTCTGCCGCGTCGTGCTCACGCGCTCGCGACGCGCTGGAAGAGGCCGCCGGGCAGGCGTCCCACCAGCCCCGCGAGCTCCAGTTCCAGCAGGCGCGCCTGCAGCTGTGGTGCGGGCAAACCCGTGCGCGCGATGAGCGCATCGAGGCCCACCGGCTCGTAGCCCAAGGCCGCGAGCAGCGGGTCCTCGCCTTCGTCGTGGGCAGGCGCCGATGCGGGCGTCGCGGCGGGCAACACGAGCCGCAGGTCCTCCAGCACGTCGCGCGCTTCCTCCACCAGCTTGGCGCCCTGCCGCAGCAGCGCATGGCAGCCGCGCGCATGCGGTGAGTGGATCGATCCGGGGATGGCGAACACTTCCTTGCCCTGCTCCGCCGCAAGACGTGCCGTGATGAGCGATCCGGACTGCAGCGCCGCCTCGACGACCAGCGTGCCCTGGCTCAGGCCCGCGATCAGGCGGTTGCGGCGGGGAAAGTTCTCGCGCAGCGGCGGCGTGCCGACCGGGTACTCGCTCAGGAGCATGCCTTGCTGCGCGATGCGGTGGGCGAGCTCGTGGTGCTGGCGGGGATAGACGCGATCCAGTCCGGTGCCCACCACCGCGATGGTGGCGATGCCCTGCGGCGGCGCGCCTTCCAGCGCACCCTCGTGCGCCGCGCCGTCGATGCCCAGGGCGAGGCCCGAAACCACGGTGACGCCGGCTTCGGCGAAGGCGTGGGCGAAGCGGCGGGCGTTCTGCAGCCCCTGGGGGGTGGCGTTGCGGCTGCCGACGATGGCCAGGGCGCGCTGGGGCGCGACGTCCGGGCGCCCCATGCGGTACAGCATGAAGGGCGGATCCTCGATCGCGAGCAGGGCGGGCGGGTAGCCGGCGTCGCCCAGCGTGAGGATCGCGCGCGGCACGCCGTCGCGCGGTTCCAGCCAGGCCAGCGTCGCCTCCAGCTGGGGGGCGAGGCCCGCCGGCTCCTGCTGCAGGGCGCCGGCGAGGGCGCCGCCCACCACCTGGGCGAGGGCGGCGCGCTCCTGCGCGAAGATGGAAGACGGAAGCCCGAAAGCCGCCAGCAGCTTGCGCGCGGACGCGGCGCCCAGCTGCGGGGTCAGCGCGAGGCGCAGCCAGCCGGCCAGCTCGTCGCGCTGCATCGCGCGGGGCTCAGTTCGGGTTGCCGACCCGGTCGCCGATGTTCACCGGCTGCGTCACCTCCAGCACCAGCGCATAGGAGAGACGGTTGAAGGTGCGGAACACCATCATCAGGCCGTTGCGCTCGTCGGGCAGCTTCATCTGCGCGCGCTCGCCGCTCTTGGAGCGGTCGAGGACCTGGCGGCCGGCGCGATGGATCGCCAGGACGTGGCCCGGTTCGACACCATGCGTCACGCCGCGGTTGATCACCACCACCTGGTTCTGGCCCACCAGCGCCACGGCGTCGCCGTAGACGGAGACGATGTGGCCGTCGATGGCCTGCGCGGGCGCCCGGGGCACGTAGTTGCCCAGGAGCCGCTCGGGTTCGGGCAGCAGGCGGTCGCCCACGCGCATTTCTTCCTTGGCGCGCGTGATGTCGATCGTGGCCGGCACCAGCATGCTGCTGGCGCTGCCGCCACGGCTCGCGACCTGTTCCACGCCCTCGCTGCGCACCAGCTCGGCGCCGCCCAGGTACTTGGCTTCGTAGCCGAGGATCTCGCGGGTGATCGGGTCACGCAGCGGGGTCGCGTTGCGGAAGACGCGCAGGCGGTGGCTGTCGCGCGTGTCCTGTTCCACCAGCGGCGTGCCGGTCATGCCGCGTGCATAGGCGCGGTCACCGCGGGTGAGCAGCACGCGGTCGTCGGTCGCGGCCACGATGCGCGGCGCGTTCTCGAGGATGGAGGCGTCTTCCACCAGGATCGCCTCGTTCAGGAACGGCTCGATCAGGTGCGGCGGCAGGGTCGGGATGGAGGTGTCCACCAGGCCGGAGATGCGGGTGCGCGGGGAGACGCGCACGGTCTCGGTGGGCGCCTGGCCGGAGGGCTGGCCCATGCGCAGGCGCGCGAGGCCGTCCACCTTCTCCAGGTACAGCACCTGGCCCGGGAAGATCAGGTGCGGGTTGCGCACCTGGTCCATGTTCATGCCCCACAGTTCGGGCCAGCGCCACGGGGTGCGCAGGAACACGCCGGAGATGTGCCACAGCGTGTCGCCCGTCTTGACGGTGTAGGAATCGGGGGCGTCGGGCGCCAGTTCCGACAGCGGCACGCCGGCCTGGGCCACCTGCTGCGCGGTGGCGCGCTGCTGGGGCGTGATGGGCAGGTTGGGAAAGGTCTGTGCCGCGGCCGTGAAGGCCAGTCCGCCGCCCAGGACCAGCGCGGCGCAAGCCACGGCGGTGCGGGAAGCCAGGACAAAAGCTGCCTTGGAAGGAGCCATGTTGTGTGAGTCCGCTCTTGACAAGTTGCTGGCGATTCTGGGCTCAAGTCCTTGATTAGGCAATGTTTATGGGCTGTGCGGTGTTCCGGCGCCGACGAAAGTGGCGAAAATAGCGACAGCGCCCCCACCTGCAAGCCATGGCCATCCTCCCCATCCTCTGTTATCCCGATCCTCGCCTGCACACCGTGGCCAAGCCCGTGCAGGAAGTGGACGCACGCATCCGCACCCTGATCCAGGACATGCTCGCGACGATGTACGACGCCAACGGCATCGGCCTCGCGGCCACCCAGGTGGACGTGCACGAACGCGTGATCGTGATCGACGTGTCCGAAGAACGCGACCAGCCGATCGTCCTGATCAACCCCGAGATCACCTGGGCCAGCGCCGAGAAGCAGGTGGGCGACGAGGGCTGCCTGTCCGTGCCCGGCATCTACGACGGCGTGGAGCGTTCCAGCGCGGTGCGCGTGCGCGCCCTGGACGGCGAGGGCCGGTCGCGCGAGATCGAGGCCGAAGGCCTGCTCGCGGTGTGCATCCAGCACGAGATGGACCATCTCATGGGCAAGGTGTTCGTCGAATACCTCTCGCCCCTGAAGCGCAATCGCATCAAGAACAAGATGCTGAAGGCGCGCCGCGAAGCCGAGCGCGCCTGAACCGGAGACTTCCATGCGTGCCTGGTTCGTCCTTGCCGCCGGCGCGCTGCTGCTTGCCGCGTGCGCGCATCCCTGGAACGTGATGAACGTGGCGCCGGGCACCCCGGGCGACGAAGTCGTCGCGCGCGCCGGCCAGCCCACGCGCGTGGTGCCGCTGCCAGGTGGCGGCCAGCGCCTGCAGTACTCGCTGCAGCCCCTGGGGCACTACGCCTTCATGGTGGACCTCGATGCCGCCGGCCGCGTGGTGAGCACGCGCCAGGCGCTCACGGAGCGGGATTTCCAGCGCATCGAGGAAGGACGCTGGACGCGCGAGGACGTGCTGCGCGAATTCGGCCCGCCCGCGCGCGTCGACGGCGTCTCCAGCTTCCAGGGCTCGGTGTTCACCTACCGCTGGCGCGACCTGGCGCGGGCCGACATGTTCTATTACGTCTACATCGATCCCCAGGGCGTGGTGCGCCGCGCCCATCCGGCCATCGAGCACTTCAACGGTCCCGACGACCGTAGCTTCCGCTGATGCGCGTCGTCTTCGCCGGCACGCCGGATTTCGCGCGCGCGGCGCTCGAGCGCCTGCACGCCGCCGGCTTCACCTTGCCCCTCGTCCTGACGCAGCCGGACCGCCCGGCGGGCCGCGGCATGAAGTTGCAGCCCTCGCCCGTCAAGCAGTTTGCCGTGGCGCAGGGCATCGCCGTCGCCCAGCCGCGCAGCCTGCGCCTGGACGGCAAGTACCCGGAAGACGCCGCCGCGGCGCGCGATGCGCTCGTCGAGGCGCGTCCCGACGTGATGGTGGTGGCGGCCTACGGCCTGATCCTGCCGCAATGGGTGCTGGACCTGCCGCGCCTGGGTTGCCTGAACATCCACGCCTCGCTGCTGCCTCGGTGGCGCGGCGCCGCGCCCATCCACCGCGCGATCGAAGCGGGCGACGCCGAGACCGGGGTCACCATCATGCAGATGGACGCGGGCCTGGACACCGGCGACATGCTGCTGGCCGAACGCATCGCCATCGCTTCCGACGACACCACCGCCACGCTGCACGACAAGCTGGCCGCGCTGGGCGCGCGCATGATCGTGGAGGCGCTGGAGCTCGCGGCTTGCGGCGGCCTGCGGTCCGAGAAGCAGCCCGAGCAGGGCGTGACCTACGCGCACAAGATCGAGAAGGCCGAAGCCGCGGTCGATTGGGCGCAGCCGGCCACCGTGATCGAGCGGCGCATCCGCGCCTTCGATCCCTTCCCCGGCGCCACCGCGCGCATCGCGGATGAAACGATCAAGCTGTGGCGCGCCCGCGCCGTCACGCACGGCCGCGGCACCGCGGCGCCCGGCACCGTGGTGGCGCTGGACGCCAACGGGATTTCCGTCGCCTGCGGCGAGGGCGAGCGGCTGGAGATCACCGAGCTGCAGCGCCCCGGCGGCAAGCGGCTGGCGGCCCACGACTTCCTGCGCGGCTTTCCGCTGTCCGCCGGCATGCGCTTCGAGTAGTCCCGATGTTCTTCCTGCGAGAGATCCACAGCCACCCGCTGTTCCGCGAAGGCATGCGCGCGAGCAGCCCCGTCGCGCCGGGCGTCGCCGCCTGGGGCCTGATGACCGGCGTGGCGATGGTCAATGCCGGCATGAGCGTCTTCGAGGCCGTGGCCATGACGCTGCTGGTCTACGCCGGCAGCTCGCAGCTGGCGGCCATCCCGCTGATCGTGGCCGGCGCGCCCGCGTGGGTGATCTGGGCAACGGGCTTCTGCGTGAACCTGCGCTTCGTCGTCTTCAGCCTGCACCTGCGCGCCTACCTGATGCACCTGCCACGCTGGCGGCGCCTGACGCACGGCTTCCTCACGACCGACATGACCTACGCCATCTTCACCACGCGCCTGCCGCAGCCCGCGCAGGATGCCGAAGGGCGGCTGGCGGAGGAGGCCTATCTCGCGGGCAACTACTTCGTCACCTGGTCCGCGTGGATCTTCCCCGGCCTGGTGGGCATCGCGGTGGGCAACCTGATTCCCACCGCCTGGGGGCTGGGCTTCGCGGGGGGGCTGTGCCTGCTGGGCGTGCTCTGTTCGCTGGCCAACACGCCGCTGCGCATCCTCGCCGCCGTGGTCGCGGGCGTGGCGGCGGTGGCCGCGTACGCGATGCCCTTCAAGCTGAACATCGTGACGGCCATCGCCATCGCGGTGCTCGCCTGTTTCTGGCTCGAAGGCCGCAGGGGCCCGCCGCCGCAGGAGCGCACCGCATGAACGGGCAGACGGATCTCTGGACCCTGTTCGTGATCGCCGGCCTGGCCGGCGTGACCGTGCTCACGCGCTGCTTCTTCTTCATCCTGGACCGGCCCTGGTCCTTGCCCGCATGGGCGCATCGCG
The DNA here is from genome assembly GCA_023438115.1 of Pseudomonadota bacterium. Lineage (GTDB taxonomy): Bacteria > Pseudomonadota > Gammaproteobacteria > Burkholderiales > Burkholderiaceae_C > Ramlibacter. The sequence goes on from JAEZEB010000199.1 coordinate 7,621, forward strand.
CACTGCACTACGCGCCGGTGGCGGCGCTGGCCGGCGTGGTGCTGCCGGAAATCGTGATGACGCAGGGCGAGCTCACGCCGACCTGGCAGGACGCGCGCCTGTTCGCCGCGGCCGCGGGCGCGGCCGTCTTCTTCTGGCGCCGCAGCGTCACCGCCACCCTGCTGCTGGGCATGGCGGTCTACCTGCCGTTGCACCTGGGCCTGGGCTGGTAACCGGCGCGCCGGCCGGCTTCCTAGAATCGGGGATTCCCTCCGATTCCAGAAAGCTGTCATGAACGTCCTGCGTTTTTCCGATCTGTGCGACGAGGGCCGCGCCCGCGGCCGCCGCGTCTTCATCCGCGCCGACCTCAACGTGCCGCAGGACGACGCCGGCAACATCACCGAGGACACGCGCATCCGCGCTTCCGTGCCCTGCATCCAGATGGCGCTGGCCGGCGGCGCCGCCGTGATGGTGACCTCGCACCTGGGCCGCCCGACCGAGGGCGAGCTCAAGGACGAGGATTCGCTCGCGCCCGTGGCCAGGCGCCTGTCGGAGTTGCTGGGACGCCCCGTGGCCCTCAAGCAGGACTGGGTCGACGGCGTCGACGTGCAGCCGGGCGAGGTGGTGCTGCTGGAGAACTGCCGCGTCAACAAGGGCGAGAAGAAGAACGATCCGGCCCTGGCGAAGAAGATGGCGGCGCTGTGCGACATCTATGTCAACGACGCCTTCGGCACCGCGCACCGCGCCGAGGCCACCACGCACGGCATCGCGCAGCACGCCGCCGTGGCCTGCGCCGGGCCGCTGCTGGCCGCGGAGATCGACGCCATCACCAAGGCGCTGGCCGATCCGAAGCGCCCGCTCGTGGCGATCGTCGCCGGCTCCAAGGTGTCGACCAAGCTCACCATCCTGCAGTCGCTGGCGAAGAACGTCGACCAGCTGGTGGTGGGCGGCGGCATCGCCAACACTTTCATGCTGGCCGCGGGCCTGCCGATCGGCAAGTCGCTCGCCGAAGCCGACCTGGTGGGCGAGGCCAAGGCCGTGATCGAGGCGATGAAGGCCCGCGGCGCCGAGGTGCCGATCCCCACCGACGTGGTGGTGGCCAAGACCTTCGCTGCCGATGCGCCCGCCACGGTGAAGAAGGCGCAGGACGTCGCGGCCGACGACATGATCCTGGACATCGGCCCCGAGACCGCGCAGCGCCTGGCCGCGCAGCTGGCGGCCGCCGGCTCCATCGTGTGGAACGGTCCCGTGGGCGTGTTCGAGTTCGACGCGTTCGCGCAAGGCACGGAGACGATCGCCCGCGCCATCGCGAAGTCCTCCGCCTTCAGCATCGCCGGCGGCGGCGACACGCTCGCGGCCATCGCCAAGTACGGCATCGAGAAGGACGTGGGCTACATCTCCACCGGGGGCGGCGCCTTCCTCGAGATGCTCGAAGGCAAGACGCTGCCGGCGATCGCGATCCTGCAGGAGCGGGCGGCCGGCTGACGCCGTCCTGCGCCGCCCGCTCGCTGCAGGCTCAGGGCGCCTGCAGCGCCTGCGCCGTGACCCAGGTCGCGGGCGCGGCGGCCTCCAGCGGCTGCGCGGGCGGCGTGTAGACGCATTCCAGCTGCGGTTCGCCCGTGTAAATGCGCAGCAGCGCGCAGCCTTCCCAGAACTGCCGCTCGTGCTCGCTCTCGGACCAGGTCTTCATGCCCCAGGCCACGCCCAGTGCGATGCACGCCGGCGCGAAGCCGCCGCCGGTGAGCAGCGAGGCCGTGATGCAGAGGTTGTTGGCCGTGGCGCCGCTCCAGCTCGAGGCCGCCATCGCGTAGGCGCGCGGCCGCTCGGCATCCGGCAGGCTCTCCACGTACTCGAACACCACCGCCTTCATGCCGACCGACAGCAGCGGCCCCAGCGGGTTGAGTTCCGCCGCGCCGACGGCCAGCCCCACCGCGGTGGAAACGCCGTCGCCGAAGGCGGCGTGGCGGGCCTGGTCCTTCAACTCCTCCGCCCCGGCGCTGCCGAGTGCGCACGCGAGCGCCGCCGCGGCGACCAGGGCGCGCAGCCCGGCCTTCCCTCCTCTTTTCGCATGTCCCAACTTCGTCCTCCTCGAGCGGACGGTGTCCGCCGCAGAAAAAGTGGACCATGCTCATCCATGGGAAAACCAGATCCCTTGCTGGAAGCCCCGGTATTTTTTGCTTGCCGCGACGCTGGTCCGCGAACTTGCACCGGCTATCGCGGTCAGCCGTAACCGGGCGTGAAAACGGCGTGGCGACGGAACGACGCCTCGTCCCGGTAACCGTGCCGTAACCGCTTCCGTGTGAGAATCCGAAACTAAATTACAAGGAGTCCGCCTTCATGGCCGCCCGCCGCGCCACCAAGATCGTCGCCACCCTCGGCCCCGCCTCCAGCGAACCCTCCATCCTCGAAGCCATGATCCGCGCCGGCGTGAACGTCGTGCGCCTGAACTTCAGCCACGGCAGCGCCAAGGACCACATCGACCTCGCGCGGCAGGTGCGGCAGGCCGGCCAGGCCGCCGGCCGCGAGGTGGCGATCATGGCGGACCTGCAGGGGCCCAAGATCCGGGTGGGCAAGTTCGCCGAGGGCAAGGTGCAACTCGAGGCGGGCGCGAAGTTCATCCTGGATGCAGCGCGCACGGAACCCGGCGATGTCCACGGCGTCGGCCTGGACTACAAGGAACTCCCGCGCGACGTGAAGCCCGGCGACGCGCTGCTGCTGAACGACGGCCTCATCGTGCTGATGGTCGACAGCGTCAAGGGCGACCAGATCCGCACGACGGTGAAGCTCGGTGGCGTGCTGTCCAACAACAAGGGCATCAACAAGCACGGCGGCGGCCTCACGGCCCCGGCGCTGACGGCCAAGGACATGGAGGACATCCGCACCGCCATGAGCTTCCAGGCCGACTACGTGGCGGTGAGCTTTCCCAAGAACGCGACCGACATGGAGATGGCGCGCCAGCTGTGCAACGTGGCGGCGGCCGAATACCGGCACCGGCCGGCGCTGATCGCCAAGATCGAGCGCGCCGAGGCGATCCCCAATCTCGAAGCCATCCTCAAGGCCAGCGACGGCATCATGGTCGCGCGCGGCGACCTCGCGGTGGAAGTGGGCAACGCCGCCGTGCCGGCGCTGCAGAAACGCATGATCCGGCTCGCGCGCGAGCACGACAAGGTCGTGATCACCGCCACGCAGATGATGGAGTCGATGATCACGCAGCCGGTGCCCACGCGCGCGGAGGTCAGCGACGTCGCCAACGCGGTGCTCGATGGCACCGACGCCGTGATGACCAGCGCCGAGACGGCCACCGGCAAGTATCCGCTGGAAGTCGTGCAGCAGATGGCGAACATCTGCGCCGAGGCCGAGATGGCCGAGGACGTGAAGCTCGATGCCGACTTCAGCGGCATGACCTTCGGCCGCATCGACCAGTCGATCGCCATGGGCGCGCTGTTCACGGCCTACCACCTGGGCTGCAAGGCCATCGTGGCGCTCACCGATTCCGGGTCCACCGCGTTGTGGATGAGCCGCCACCGCATCCACATCCCGATCTACGCGCTCACGCCCAAGCTGGTGACGCAGCGCAAGATGGCCCTCTATCGCAACGTGCGCCCGCTGCTGATGGACCAGAGCGCGGACCGCGACACGGCGCTGGCCGAGGCCGAATCGCACCTGAAGAACCGCGGCATCGTGCAGACGGGCGACATCTACGCCATCACCTGCGGCGAGCCGATGGGTGCGCCCGGCGGCACGAACATGCTCAAGATCGTCCGCGCGAGCTGAGGGCCCGCGCCGCGAGCGTTTGGCAACGCCTCGCGCGCGCGCCTCAGCCGGTAGAATCCCGGGGAGTTACGGAGCGGTTACCACGGCCGCTCCAGCCTTTCGTAGTACCTCCAGGAACTGCCATGCCCCTCGTTTCCATGCGCGAACTGCTGGACCATGCCGCCGCCAATGGCTACGGCATTCCGGCCTTCAACGTCAACAACCTCGAGCAGGTCCAGGCCGTGATGGAAGCGGCGAAGGAGACCAACGCCCCGGTGATCCTGCAGGCCAGCGCCGGCGCGCGCAAGTACGCCGGCGAACCCTTCATCAAGCACCTGATCCAGGCGGCCGTCGAGGCCTATCCGCAGATCCCGCTGGTGATGCACCAGGACCACGGCCAGAGCCCCGACGTCTGCAAGGGCGCGATCGACCTGGGCTTCACCTCCGTGATGATGGACGGCTCGCTGGAATCCGACGGCAAGACCATCGCCAGCTACGACTACAACGTGGACGTGACCCGCAAGGTCGTCGACATGGCGCACAAGCTGGGCGTCACCGTCGAGGGCGAGCTGGGCTGCCTCGGCTCGCTCGAGACCATGAAGGGCGACAAGGAAGACGGCCACGGCACCGACGCGACCATGACGCGCGAGCAGCTGCTGACCGACCCGGAGCAGGCCGCCGACTTCGTCAAGAAGACGCAGCTGGACGCGCTGGCCATCGCCATCGGCACCAGCCACGGCGCCTACAAGTTCACCCGCAAGCCCACGGGCGACATCCTGGCGATAGACCGCATCAAGGAAATCCACCGCCGCATCCCCAACACGCACCTGGTGATGCACGGTTCGTCCTCGGTGCCGCAGGAGCTGCTGGCGATCATCCGCCAGTACGGCGGCAACATGAAGGAAACCTACGGCGTGCCGGTGGAGGAGATCCAGGAAGCCATCAAGTACGGCGTGCGCAAGATCAACATCGACACCGACATCCGCCTGGCGATGACGGGCGCGGTGCGCAAGTTCCTGGCCGAGAACCCCGAGAAGTTCGACATGCGCGAGTGGATGAAGCCCGCGCGCGAGGCCGCCAAGCAGATCTGCAAGCAGCGCTACATCGAGTTCGGCTGCGAAGGCCAGGCCGGCAAGATCAAGGGCGAGACGCTGCAGGTCGTGGCCGCCAAGTACGCCAAGGGCGAGCTGGCCCAGACGGTGAACTGACTCGGAAGAATCGCAGGCGATTTTTCCGAGTTGTGCTGATCAGTGTGAAGCGGACCGGCAAAGCCGGATCCTCTTCACACGAGAGACCGCTCTGCATGTCGTTCCGAGCGGTCCACGGGCCGCTGCGCGGATTGTGGCATCCGGCCACTGAGCGACAATGCGAGCATGCTGTTGCCGCCGCAAGCCTCGCTATGACCGCCGCCCTCCACACCTCCAACATCACCTCGCTGCCGCTGCTGGCGCGCGGCAAGGTGCGCGACAACTACGCGGTCGGCGACGACCGCATCCTGATGGTCGCGAGCGACCGGCTCTCGGCCTTCGACGTGATCATGGGCGAGCCGATCCCGGGCAAGGGCGAACTGCTCACGCAGATGGCGCTGTTCTGGTTCGCGCGCCTGGGCCACATCTGCCCCAATCACCTGACGGGCGAGGCGCCCGAGAGCGTGGTGACGCCGGCCGAAATGCCGCAGGTGCAGGGCCGGTCCATGCTGGTCAAGCGCCTCGAGCCCATCCTGGTGGAGGCCGTCGTGCGCGGCTACCTCGCCGGCAGCGGCTGGAAGGAGTACCAGGAATCGCGGACGGTGTGCGGCGTGCCGCTGCCGGCGGGCCTGAAGAACGCCGCGAAGCTGCCCGAGCCGATCTTCACGCCGGCGGCCAAGGCAGCTTCGGGCCACGACGAGAACATCCCGTACGAGAAGGTGGTGGAGATGATCGGCCCCGATCTGGCCGCGAAGATCCGCGAGACCAGCATCCGCATCTACCGCGAAGCGGCCGACTTCGCGCTCACCAAGGGCCTGATCATCGCCGACACCAAGTTCGAGTTCGGCCTGGACGAGGATGGCACGCTGGTGCTGATGGACGAGGTGCTCACGCCCGACTCCTCCCGCTACTGGCCGGTGGAGGGCTACGAGGCCGCGTTCGCCAAGGGTGAGAACCCGCCGAGCTACGACAAGCAGTTCGTGCGCGACTGGCTTGAGGCCGTGCGCATCGACGGCCAGCCCTGGGACAAGACGCCGCCCGCGCCGCGCCTGCCCAAGGACGTGATCGAGAAGACCGCGGCCAAGTACCGCGAAGCACTGCAGAGGCTCGCCGCGTAGCGGCTTGTAAAGGGCCGCCACCGGCGCGCACCTGCGCGCTATGCTGGCCCGATGAAAGCCGCCGCCATCCTCCTCGCGGCCGCCGCGGCCTTCGCCGCGCCGGCCTTCGCGCAATCCGAAGCGCAATGCATCGTCGCGGGCCGACTCAGCGACGGCTTGTGGGCGCCGAAGTTCATGGGCATGCACCTGTTCGGCGAGCGTGGACAGCCGATCGCGACGCCGACGCGCCAAGCCTTGTCCCAGGTGCGTCGCGCCACTTTGGATCAGCCCGCGCTGCTGTCGCGTTGCGATGGCGACGGTCCGCTGGCGAATGCCGACGGCGAGCCGCCGGGGCGCAAGGGCGCGGCACCGGCCGTAGCGGCCGGCGATATCGAGGTGGAGGGCCTGGCCTTCCCGAAGCTGCGCGTGGGCGGGGAACTCGTCGAGCTGCGCGTGCGGGTGCCGGCGGAGCGCGTGGTGATGGTGACGCGCTAAGGGTGGCCATGGTGGGCAGCGGAGCTGCCCACCCTACGGGGCCCAGCGTGCGTAGGGTGGGCACCTGCGGTGCCCACCAAACCCACAACTCAAAA